>NZ_CP013187.1:2761380-3122760 GCF_001444405.1 Pseudoalteromonas phenolica | reverse complement strand
TTAAATTGGTATCGAGATGGTCATGACACTATGGGGTGGCATAGTGATGATGAAGCTGAGCTGGGAGTAGATCCCTTAATTATCTCGATTTCTTTAGGTGCTGCGCGTAAATTTAAGATCAAACATAAAACGACAGGGCAGCAATGGGAGCTAATGCTAGAGCATGGCAGTTGTTTAGTAATGTCTGGTCACAGTCAGCAACTTTTCCAGCACTCATTGCCAAAACAAAGCAAAGTAAAAGGTGGTCGTATCAACCTGACATTTAGAAGTATTGTTAAATAATCCTATCTCGGTATAGTAGCCACAATTGAAAAATGCAGAGTTTATATTCATGTCAATGCAATCTCAGATCGAAGAAAAAATCGCTGCGGCAATCGCTTGCAAGCATTTAAATGTCATTAATGAAAGTCACATGCACAGTCGTGGCGAAGAGTCTCATTTTAAAGTGATTGTGGTCAGTGAAGAGTTTGCGGGTAAACGATTATTACCGCGCCATCGCCAGATTAACGATATTCTAAAAGTTGAATTAGCTGAGCATATTCATGCTTTGTCTATCCATGCTTACACGCCTGACGAGTATTCTGAGCAGCATGGACAAATCCCTGAATCACCAAAGTGTTTAGGTGGCTCTAAATTCGATAAATAGTCAAAATTAGGGTTAAGCGAGACTTTTATCATCGAATTAAGCCTAATTTTATAGCTGATCAGACCTGTATTTTTAAGATCAGCCTTTAAACTACGCTCCGTAAATTTAAATAAAGATAGGAATCATCATGGTCATTAAGCCGAAAATTCGTGGTTTTATTTGTACCAATGCACACCCAGCAGGTTGTGCCGCTCACGTTCAAGAGCAAATCGATTATGTAAAAGCACAAGGACAATTAGAAAACGGTCCTAAAAACGTACTTGTAATTGGTGCATCAACGGGTTACGGCCTAGCTTCTCGTATTACAGCAGCGTTTGGCTCTGGTGCTAAAACTCTGGGTATTTTCTTCGAAAAAGAAGGTACTGAGAAAAAGCCAGCTTCAGCAGGTTGGTATAACACGGCAGCTTTCCAAAACGCAGCAGAAGCGGCGGGTCTTTGGTCTAAGAATATCAACGGCGATGCGTTTTCTGATGAGCTTAAAGCTAAAACAGTTGAAACGATTAAAGCTGAAATGGGCAAAGTGGATTTAGTAATTTACAGCCTAGCGTCTCCGCGTCGTACTGATCCTAAAACGGGTGAAACGCATTCATCGGTACTTAAACCTATCGGTCAAGACATCACAACGAAGAACTTAAATACATCTAAGCGTATTATCGATTCGATAAGCGTAGAAGCTGCGAATGAAGATGAAATCGCTAACACAGTTAAAGTGATGGGTGGTGAAGATTGGGAACTTTGGATCAATGCATTAAAAGATGCTGACGTATTAGCTGAAGGTTTCAAAACAAGCGCTTACACTTATATTGGTAAAGAACTAACTTGGCCAATTTACGGTCACGCTACAATCGGTAAAGCGAAAGAAGACTTAGATCGCGCAACGAAAGCAATCCGTGAAGCGACAGCTGAACTAAAAGGTGAAGCGTATGTTTCTTCACTTAACGCTGTAGTGACACAAGCTAGTTCTGCTATTCCAATTATGCCACTTTATATTTCAGCTTTATTTAAAGTGACTAAAGCAGATGGTACTTACGAAGGTACGATTGAGCAGATCCACGGTTTATTCAACGAAAATCTATATGGCGCAACCCCACGTTTTGACGATGGCGGTCACTTATTCCAAAATTACAAAGAGCTCGAAGACGACGTACAGGCACGTATTCAGCACATTTGGGATACGGTTGATACAGACACCATTGATGAGTTAACAGACTATGTTGGCTACCACAATGAATTCTTGAAATTATTTGGCTTCGGCGTAGATGGTGTTGACTACGAGCAAGACGTAGACACAGTGGTTGAAATTAACAACTTAGTTTAATCACTAGTATCACTTTTATAACTAGGTCGGCTTTGCCGGCCTTTTTTGTTTATTCATATTTATTTTTTCTGCTAACACCTGAAGTTTTCTTCTGTTTATTAAAAATGATTCATTGCGTATTTCAGCAACTGGACTTTGGTCTAAATTGAACTAAATTCATTCTATTCTCTCCTCGAAAAGACCTTGTAAATCTGGATTAATTTCATAATTCCACTCGCATAGTGGGGGTTATTAATGTTAAAATCACAGAAATATGTGAGGACTCGTCCACAAGGTTTTAGTTATGGATTGTTTTGTCGCTTGGCTTTGCCGAATACAGAATGGTCACTTTCTAGATCTTGGGGCAAAAAAAGATTTTTCAATTTCTTTCCGTTAATGTAATGCAAGTGCGTATGATCAACATAAAAAAAGGTCTGGACTTACCAATAGAGGGCGCACCTCAGCAAGTAATTCATGATGGCGTAGCTGTCAAACGAGTTGCCGTGCTAGGTGAAGAATATATCGGTATGCGTCCAACCATGCATGTTCGCGTGGATGACCAAGTCAAAAAAGGCCAAGTTCTTTTTGAAGACAAAAAGAACCCAGGCGTCAAGTTCACTGCACCAGCTTCTGGTGTAGTTAAAGAAATTAACCGTGGTGCTAAGCGTGTTCTTCAATCTATCGTGATTGAAGTGCAAGGCAACGAGCAGGTTACTTTTGAAAAGGTGGCGGCTGCTGATTTAAGCAACCTAGACCGTGAAAAAGTAAAAGAAGTGCTTGTTGAATCTGGTCAGTGGCCAGCGCTACGTGCTCGTCCATTCAGCCGAGTGGCAGCACTAGATGCAACTGCAAGTTCAATCTTTGTGACTGCAATCGACACAAACCCATTAGCTGCAGATCCGGCTGTGATCATTGCTGAAAACGTTGAAGCGTTTGAAGCGGGTCTAGCTGTAGTATCTCGCTTAACTGATGGCAAGGTGTTCGTATGTAAGCAAGCAGGTAGCACTGTACCAAGCTCTTCACTTTCTCAAGTTGAAGTTCATGAGTTCGGTGGTAAACACCCTGCAGGTTTAGTAGGTACTCACATCCATCACCTAGATCCAGTATCTGAAAACAAGCAGGTATGGCATTTAGGTTACCAAGATGTGATTGCATTCGGTAAGTTATTCCTTACTGGTGAAATCTACTCTGACCGTGTAGTTGCTTTAGCGGGTCCTCGCGTTAAGAATCCTCGCTTAGTTAAAACACAAGTTGGCGCTTCTCTAACTGATTTAGTTGCAGGCGAGCTTGAAGACGGTGATAACCGAGTCATTTCTGGCTCTGTGTTAGCTGGTAAAACAGCAACCGGCCCTCACGCTTTCCTAGGTCGCTACCATACTCAAGTATCAGTATTACTTGAAGGTCGCGAGAAAGAACTATTTGGTTGGATTGCACCAGGTAGCAACAAATTCTCTGTAACACGTACATTTATCTCACACTTAGCGCCGAGCCGTTTGTTCAATATGACAACGTCTACAGGTGGTTCTAAGCGTGCAATGGTGCCAATCGGTAACTATGAGCGTGTTATGCCACTCGACATTCTACCTACACCACTACTTCGTGACTTAATTGCACGTGATTTAGATAGTGCGATTGCGTTAGGTGCATTAGAGCTAGATGAAGAAGATTTAGCACTGTGTACTTTCGTATGTCCAGGTAAGTATGAGTACGGCGCAATCTTACGTGATTGCCTGACTACTATCGAGAAGGAAGGTTAATCCCATGGCCTTAAAGAAATTTCTAGAAGATATCGAGCCGCATTTTGAACCTGGCGGTAAGCATGAAAAGTGGTATGCCCTGTATGAAGCAGTCGCAACCGTTTTCTACACTCCAGGTTATGTAAACAAAGGTGGCACGCACGTTCGTGACAACATCGACCTAAAACGTATTATGATTTTAGTGTGGATGGCGACATTCCCTGCAATGTTCTTTGGTATGTTCAACATCGGTCACCAAGCTGCACTAGCAATTGGTAATGGTTTTGAAATTGCTAACACTTGGCAGGCTGCTATTTTCCAAGCATTAGGTGGTGAACTAACAGCACAATCAGGTATTGGTGCTAAGTTCTTCTACGGTGCATGTTTCTTCCTGCCAATCTATGCGACGGTATTTATCGTTGGTGGTTTCTGGGAAGTATTATTCGCTTCAATCCGTAAGCACGAAGTTAACGAAGGTTTCTTCGTAACGTCTGTATTATTTGCATTGATCCTTCCTTCTACAATTCCATTATGGCAAGCCGCGTTAGGTATTACTTTTGGTGTTGTAGTTGCAAAAGAAGTATTCGGTGGTACAGGTCGTAACTTCCTTAACCCAGCATTAGCAGGCCGTGCGTTCTTATTCTTCGCATACCCAGCTGATATCTCAGGTGATACGGTTTGGACTGCAGTTGATTCATTCACAGGTGCAACAAACCTAGGCCTAGCGGCGCAAGGTGCACTTGATTACAACAACATGGCACTTTGGTGGGATGCTTTCTATGGCTTCGTACAAGGTTCTATGGGTGAAGTTTCAACGCTAGCACTAATGATTGGTGGTTTGTTCCTAATTTATGTTCGTATTGCGTCATGGCGTATCGTGCTTGGTGTATTCCTAGGTATGGTAGTGATGTCTCTACTTCTGAACATGATTGGTTCTGAAACTAACCCTGCATTTGCTATGCCTTGGCACTGGCACTTAGTACTAGGTGGTTTTGCATTCGGTATGTTCTTTATGGCGACTGACCCAGTTTCTGCGTCTTTCACAAATAAAGGTAAATTCGCATACGGTGCACTAATCGGTGTAATGGTTGTTCTGGTACGTGTAGTTAACCCTGCATACCCAGAAGGTATGATGTTAGCAATTCTATTCGCTAACCTATTTGCACCATTATTCGACCACTTCGTTGTACAGTCTAACGTTAAGAGGAGATTGGCACGTGTCTAGTAACAATGAAACTATTGGCAAAACGCTAGGCGTTGTTGTTGGCCTATGTTTAGTATGTGCAGTTGTTGTTTCTATGGCATCTGTTCAATTACGTCCACTACAACAAGCAAATAAAACTCAAGACGTGCAACGCAATATTCTTGCTGCAGCAGGTATTGAAAGTTCAGCAGATGTTTTCAAAACGTTTAACGAAAATATCGAAGCACGCGTTGTTGATATGAAGACGGGTGAGTTTGTTGATACAGATCCAAACTCTTTCGACTTCGAATCAACTAAGTTCGATGCAAAGCGCAGTGTGAAGCTTGAAAAAGCGCAAGATAAAGCCGGTGTTCAGCGTATGACGACTGAATCTCCAGTTTACTTCGCTAAAGATGCTAACGGTCAAGTAGATACTATCATTCTACCAATCCAAGGTTACGGCCTTTGGGGTATTATGTACGGTTTCCTAGCACTAGATGCTGATACTAAGACTGTTAAAGCAATTAACTTCTACAAGCATAATGAAACACCGGGTCTTGGTGGTGAAATCCAAAACCCACGTTGGACGTCTATGTTCGAAGGTAAAAAGCTACCACTTGATATCGTAAAAGGTACTGCTGGTAACAACGAACACAAAGTAGATGGTCTTTCTGGTGCGACATTAACATCTGTAGGTGTTGATAACACAGTTGACTTCTGGACAGGCGACAAAGCGTTCGGTCCATTCCTTGCGAACGTACGTAAAGGAGCATTGAACTAATGGCAAATGCAAAAGAAATGAAAGAAGTCTTGTTTGGCCCTGTTTTTGCGAACAACCCAATTGCGCTTCAAGTACTTGGTATTTGTTCTGCACTAGCAGTGACATCAAGCCTTAAGAATGCACTTATCATGTCAATCGCTCTGACATTAGTATGTGCTTTCTCAAGCTTATTTATCTCTATGATCCGTAACCACATCCCATCAAGCGTTCGTATCATCGTTCAGATGACTATCATCGCTTCATTGGTAATCGTGGTAGACCAAACGCTTCAAGCGTTTGTATATGCAACAGCGAAAGAGCTTTCGGTATTCGTTGGTCTAATCATTACTAACTGTATCGTAATGGGTCGCGCAGAAGCATACGCAATGAAGACACCTCCACTGATGTCATTCCTTGATGGTATCGGTAACGGTTTAGGTTACTCAGTTGTACTTCTAACAGTTGCATTCATTCGTGAACTAGGTGGTTCAGGTACACTATTTGGTATCGAGATTTTACCACTTATTTCTGAAGGTGGTTGGTACCAGCCTATGGGTCTATTAATCCTACCGCCAAGCTCGTTCTTCATCATTGGTTTCTTCATCTGGGTACTTCGTACTTATAAGAAAGACCAAGTAGAAGCGAAGGCATAAGGAGAGAGAGATGGAACAATATATCAATTTATTCGTTAAAGCGGTTTTCATTGAAAACTTAGCGTTATCTTTCTTCCTAGGTATGTGTACTTTCCTTGCTGTATCTAAGAAAGTAACTACATCAATGGGTCTAGGTGTTGCAGTAATCTTCGTTCTTGGTGTTGCTGTTCCAGTAAACCAATTAGTTTACTCAGCAATCTTAGCGCCAGGTGCACTAGAGTGGTTAGGCTTCCCTGAAGCTGACTTAAGCTTCCTTAAGTTCCTAACTTTCATCGGTGTAATCGCAGCACTTGTACAGATCCTTGAGATGACGCTAGACAAGTTCTTCCCTGCGCTTTACAACGCACTAGGCATCTTCTTACCACTAATCACTGTAAACTGTGCGATTTTCGGTGCAGTAGCATTCATGGTTGAGCGTAACCTGAACTTCGGTGAGTCTGTGGTATTTGGTTTAGGCTCAGGTGTAGGTTGGGCACTAGCAATCGTATTACTTGCTGGTATCCGTGAGAAGATGAAGTATTCAGACGTACCAGATGGTCTTCGTGGTTTAGGTATTACCTTCATCACAGTAGGTCTAATGGGTCTTGGCTTCATGTCATTCTCTGGTATTTCACTTTAATTTAGCGAGGAAAAATCATGCTTGAGGTATATTTAGGCGTAGGGATGTTCATCGCTATCGTTGTAATGCTTGTATTGATCATCATTGCAGCGAAGTCGAAGCTTGTACCAAGCGGTGACATCACAATCAGCATTAACGGTGACCCTGAAAAGGCAGTTACTTCAGCACCAGGTGGTAAACTACTAGGTGCACTAGCAGACGCTGGTATCTTCATTTCATCTGCTTGTGGCGGTGGTGGTTCTTGTGGCCAGTGTACTGTTCACGTTAAAGCGGGTGGTGGTGATATCCTGCCAACTGAGCTTGACCATATTTCAAAAGGTGAAGCACGTGAAGGTTGTCGTCTAGCGTGTCAGGTTGCTGTTAAAACTGACATGGAAATCGAAGTAGAAGAAGAAATCTTCGGTGTTAAGAAGTGGGAATGTACAGTTATCTCTAACGATAACAAAGCGACATTCATCAAAGAGCTTAAGCTTGGTATCCCTGATGGTGAGGTTGTACCTTTCCGTGCAGGTGGTTATATCCAAATCGAAGCGCCAGCTCACCACGTTAAATACGCTGACTTCGATATTCCTGAAGAATATCGTGCAGATTGGGAGCGTTTTGGTTTCTTCAATCTTGAGTCTAAAGTTGACGAAGAAACGATCCGTGCATACTCAATGGCTAACTACCCAGAAGAGTACGGCATCATCATGCTTAACGTACGTATCGCGACTCCGCCGCCAAACAACCTAAGCCTACCATGTGGTAAGATGTCATCGTTCATCTGGTCACTTAAAGAAGGTGATAAAGTGACTATTTCTGGTCCATTCGGTGAATTCTTCGCGAAAGAAACTGATGCAGAAATGGTATTCGTAGGTGGTGGTGCTGGTATGGCGCCAATGCGTTCACACATCTTCGATCAGCTTAAGCGTCTTAACTCAGACCGTAAGATGTCTTTCTGGTACGGTGCACGTTCTAAGCGTGAGATGTTCTACGTAGAAGATTTCGATGGCCTAGCGGCTGATAACGAAAACTTTGAATGGCACGTAGCTCTTTCAGATCCTCAACCAGAGGACAACTGGGAAGGTTACACAGGCTTCATCCATAACGTTCTTTTAGAAAACTACCTGAAAGACCATGAAGCGCCAGAAGATTGTGAGTTCTACATGTGTGGTCCTCCAATGATGAACGCGGCTGTAATCAACATGCTTAAAGATTTAGGTGTTGAAGACGAAAACATCTTACTAGATGACTTCGGTGGCTAAATCAGCGTTATCTCAGTGAACACTTCACTGAAATAAGATAGACTTAAACCCCAAGCAATAAGCTTGGGGTTTTTTTTGGGATAGAGAAAAGTATGAAGAAACTAGTAGGCATTTTTGTATTACTGATCACGGTTGTTTTGACAGGGTGTTTTGACAACAAACAAGAGATTGAACCTATTGTTATTCAGGGTAAAACAATGGGAACCACTTATACGGTCAAAGCCTTTCCAATTAATGAAGATTTAACTGCAGAGACATTAAAAACAGAAGTTGATAACACTTTGATTGCGGTGAATCAGTCTATGTCACCTTGGGTGAAAAACTCAGAGATTAATCAATTCAATACGTTGGCTGCAAATACTTTTATGCCTATCAGTGATGACTTTAAGTCAGTTGTGAAAGAGTCAGTTCGTTTAGGTGTTTCAACAACAACACTAGATGTCACCATGGGCCCACTCATAGATTTATGGGGGTTTGGCCCAGATAAACGCCCAACAAAAACACCTTCACAGTCTCAACTTGATGAAATGAAGGCTCACATTGGTGTTGATAAGCTGGTGTTAACAGACGAAGGGTTAGCGAAAACCATTGACGGTTTAGAGTTATCTTTTTCAGCGACAGCTAAAGGCTTTGGTATCGATAAAGTTGCTGAGCTTCTAGAAGCCAAAGGGATGACAAATTACATGGTTGAAATTGGTGGTGAGCTTAGAATTGCCGGCACTAAAGCGCAGTCACAACCTTGGCGTATTGCGATTGAGCAGCCAGATGCGCCAGCAGGGCAGAGGCAAGTGCATAAAGTTATTGAACCAGGCAATAACGGCATGGCGACTTCAGGTGATTACCGTATTTTCTACGAAATGGATGGCGAGACCTATACGCACTTGATTGATCCAGGCACAGGCAAACCAGTTAAGCATGATTTGGTGTCTGTGACCGTTTTACACCCTTCTGCAATGACTGCTGATGGCTTGGCAACAGCACTTACTGTCATGGGCACAGAGCGAGCAAAAGCTTACGCAGAAAAGCACAATTTAGCTGTATATTTAATTAGTAAAAGTAATGAAGGGCTAGTGACCTATTCAAGCCCGGCTTTTGCGCCTTATTTGTAAATAAGGCAATTTTGATTAATTAGTCGAAATAGTACACTAAGCGCGTTATAATGACGGCTGTTTAAATGCCGTCATTTGGTTCAGATATATTGAGCCGTTAAACTGTTTTTAAGGGGCCTGTGCATGTCACTATTTTTCCTAACTTTTGGGTTACTTATTTTAATTGTTGCAGCTATGGCTGTCGGTGTAATCGTGCAAAAGAAATCTATGGCAAGCAGCTGTGGCGGTTTAGGCGCGGTTGGTATTGAAAAGTCATGTGATTGCGATGATCCATGTGACCGACGTAAAAAGCGTATGGCGAAAGAACAAGCTTGGAAAGAGAACCAGATTCTTTAAGATAAACTAAGCAAGTAATCTTTAATCAAATGCGAGCTGAGGCTCGCATTTTTGATCTGAGGCTAAAATGACGAAGACATGGTATTTCCTAAGGCACGGTAAACCTGTTACTACAGGTATTCTCACTGGTTCTAAAACTGACGTTGCCGTGTCTGAGTTAGGGGTAGCAGCGATGGAGTCTGCTTTACCAAAAACAGTCCAATTTGATGCTTGCATTTCTTCCCCCATGCAGCGTTGTCTGAGCTTTGCTAGAAAGCAATCCAGGCAATCAAACTTACCACTGGTGATAGCAAAGCAACTTCAAGAAATGGATTTTGGGGATTGGGATGGTCGAACTTATGAGTGGCTTTGGGAGAACACTCAGAATCCAAGTATAGGTGAATTTTGGCAGGCGCCTTGGCAACATACACCGCCAAATGGAGAGTCCCTTTGTGCTTTCAGGTCTCGAGTTAAGCAATGGTGGGAGGCTGAGCTATCAACCCGGCATACCACACACAACCTAGTGGTGACTCATGCCGGTGTTATCAAACAAATTTTAGCTGAAGTCATTAACTTACCTTTAGATTCTCTGTCCTCTATCAATAGTTTAGAAGTTGGCTATGCTAAATTGGTAAAGATTGAAGTTTACTTTGATGAAGCATATAAGCCGTGGCCTAAAGTTGTGTTTTAGACATCTAGACTTCATAATATGGTTTTTCTGATTAATCTTGGGAATAAGCTGAAACTGCTTAACTGTCCCCGCAACTGTGAAGTGCATTTAAATGCACGAAGTCAGATACCAAGGTCAGAAAAATCCTCTTGAGCGGGCGTACTCAAGAGCACACAATTTTAGCCGTAATTCGGTTAGGACTGTGCGTTTGTGTCTGCCCAACCGTTAGTAAGGGTACGAATGCAATCAGCTTGTCAGCACTCTAAATTTGCACTGCAAGTTTCAAACTTAGATTTGGTACTAGATAAACATCAAATATTACACAACATCTCTTTTGATGTTGCTGAGGGGCAGTTTATTGGTTTATTGGGTCCTAATGGGGCTGGTAAGTCATCGCTGCTTCGTTGCCTTTACCGTTTTTTTACCCTTTCAAGCGGACAAATAACCCTTTTTAACAAAACGATTTCAAGTTTCTCGCATAACGAATATGCCCAACAAGTTGCAGTGGTTCTGCAAGAAATGCCTGAGCATTTTAATCTATCGCTTTATGATGTGGTTGCAATGGGTATAACACCTCATAAAAGTTTATTTTCACCATTAAATAAAGCTGATCATGAACTAATTGCAAAGTCTATTGAACAGGTTGGTCTGACACACAAAATCAACGAGTCATTTGCTCACCTTTCTGGTGGTGAAAAACAAAGGGCACTGATCGCTAAAGCCATGGCACAAAAACCTAGGCTATTGATCATGGATGAGCCAACCAGTCACTTGGATGTGAAATACCAAATACAAATTATGGAGCTTGCCAAGGCAATGGGGATCACTGTGGTTGCTTCTTTCCATGACTTAAACCTTGCGGCAGCTATGAGCGATAGCTTGTTGGTGCTCCAACAGGGGGAGCTATATAAAAGTGGAACGCCAACTGATGTGCTAGATGCGCAATTACTCAGTGATGTATTTGATGTCTGTGCTGAGGTCACGCAAGTACCTTGCCCGTATAGAGACAAAACCCATATTCCTCATATCCGCTACCACTTTGGATATCAACTATGAAGCCGCTTATTTCGCTGTTAATTTTGCTGATAAGCTGCTTTTTTAGTGCTTTAGTTGCCATTAAGCATGGCGCGATTGATATTAATGCGAGTGCTGTTTGGCAAACTTTATTTGCTTATGATGCCAAGGCCTTTGAGCAAAAAATTGTTATGGAATTACGTATTCCCAGAGTGATTTTAGCATTTGTTGCTGGTAGTGGTTTGGCGTTGGCGGGCATTATATTGCAAACCGTGACTCGTAATCCTTTGGCAGATCCCTACCTTTTTGGTATTTCATCAGGCGCGTCATTTGGTGTCGTGTTACTCATCACATTTACAGGCATCACAGCTGGCTGGGCGATGTCAGGGGCGGCGTTTTTAGGCAGTGCGCTGGCAATGACCCTATTATTGTTGATTGCTTATGGACAAAGGGCGAGACAGGTAGAAGCGATGTTACTCGCCGGTGTTGCCTTGTCTTTTTTATTTAGTGCATTTACCAGTTTGCTGCTGTATTGGAGTGATCCACAAGCCGTGAGTGCCATTATGTTTTGGAACTTAGGTAGCTTTAGTCGCGCTGATTGGCAATGGTTGTGGTTGCCCTGTTCAATTGTATTGCTATGTATGGCTTGTATGCTGTTGTTTAGGCGTGGTTTAAACGCACTATTACTGGGTGATGAAAGCGCTGCAACATTAGGTATTCAGGTGGCTAAATTACGTTTAGTCATGTTGCTATTGAGTTCATTGCTGACCGCTGTATTGGTTGCTATGTGCGGTGGCATTGGCTTTGTCGGGTTAATGATCCCGCATTTGGTACGTTTTTTCATTTCACAGGCAACTTCAATTGGCCTGCTGTGTACTGCTTTAAGTGGTGGGTTGATGATGATATGGGTAGATTTATTTGCCCGTACTATTCTTGATAATCAAGAGCTTCCCATTGGTGTTATCACTGCTGCAATAGGCAGTGTGTTCTTTTTAACTTTACTGACTCTCAAACAAAAAAGGCCTTAGCGTATGTTCTCAGTTAAAGCACTTGATACGCGTTCTCGCGAACTTATCGAAAAAAAAATAAACCTGAAAACTAAGCCTTTGGGTGCGTTAGGTGAGCTAGAAACATTGGCTAAACAGCTGGTGACTATTTTCTCTCAGGGTATAGAACCTGAGCAGCTTTCAGCATTTCGACCACAAATCAGCAAACCCACTCTAACAGTGTTTGCAGGCGACCATGGTATCGCTGCAAAAGGTGTATCTATCGCGCCTAGTGAAGTAACAGCCCAAATGGTAGCGAATTTCGCGTCAGGAGGCGCTGCAATTAATGTTTTCAGCAAACAATTAGGGTGGCAACTCGAGATAGTCGATTGCGGTATTCTAAGTGAACCCGACCAGGCCTTAGGTGTTACCTCACAGCGTTTGGGATCAGTTACGCGTTCATTTGATGAATGTGAAGCGTTAACCCAAGCTCAAGAAGCGCAAGGTTTTGAGTTTGCTAAGAAGCTTGTTCATAAACAATATCAGCAAGGTTGTAACACTTTTGCATTTGGTGAGATGGGCATTGGCAATACCAGTGCAGCATCGGCTATTTTTAGCGCGTTGAGTGGGCTCTCTGCTGAATACACGGTTGGGCTTGGCACGGGCGTCTCAAACGAAGTGGTAGATAAAAAAGTGGAGCTGATTAATACCGCGCTTAACTTACACCGAGATAAACTGAATGACCCACATGCAATCTTACGTTGTTTGGGTGGGTTTGAGATCTGTCAAATGGTCGGCGCCATGTTGGCTGTTGCGGAGTTACAGCAGGTTATTATTATTGATGGATTTATTGCAACGGCCGCGGCATTACTGGCTATTCGTATTGAGCCAAACAGTCAAAGCTATATGGTGTTTGCCCATTGCTCTTCTGAGCAAGCGCACCTGCAAATGTTAAATTCAATTAATGCTAAGCCTCTTTTAGATCTTGGTCTTAGATTGGGCGAAGGGACGGGGGCGGCATTGAGCTTACCCTTGTTACAAAGTGCTCTGGCGTTTTATAACGACATGAATAGTTTTGATGACGCAAATGTCACGAAAGTTGTTTAACATGAATAAGCAGCACTTTTTATTGGCTGTGAGCTTTTTAACTCGTGTGCCTGTACATTTTGAACAAGAGATTGAAAACAATGCACTCAGTGAAGCAAGTGGCTATTTTGCCTTAGTTGGTTTGTTGTTGGGGGTTACCTTAGCTGCTGTATATGGTGTTGCGTCTTTGATTTTTCCGCCAAGCGTTTGTGTGATCCTTACCCTCTCTCTGGGTATTTTAATTACTGGCGCATTTCATGAAGATGGTTTTGCCGATGTCTGGGACGGTTTTGGTGGCGGTTGGACTGTCTCGCAAAAGCTGTCGATTATGAAAGACAGTCGTTTAGGCACGTATGGTGCCAGCGCACTTATTTTATTACTGTTATTAAAGTTTCAACTACTGAGCCTACTGAGCAATAGCTTTACACAAGTGCTTTGTGCACTAGTTTTAGGCCATACTCTTAGCCGTGCAATGGCGACGAGTATCATTGGTAAGCTTGCTTACGTGCAAGAAGATGCGCAATCAAAGGTAAAGCCAGTCGCCATGTCGCTTTCTTCTCATGCAAAAGACTTCCTTGCTTTAACCTCACTGTGTGCGCTATTTGTGCTTTGGCTTTTTACACCGTTGTCTTTAATGGGTGTGATTATTTTAGTGGCTGTTTTATTTTTAACTCGCCAGCTGTGTATAAACTGGTTTAAGCAACAGCTTGGTGGGTATACGGGAGATTGCTTAGGCGCTGCGCAACAATGCTGTGAAATCATGATTTATTTAACTTTAGTGGCGCTCTGGGTGTAATGAGGCAAGTGACTAGCTATGACTCAAAATAATATTCATCTCATTTTAGGTGGCGCACGCTCTGGAAAAAGTAGTTTCGCAGAACAAACGGCATTGGATTTATATACTTCAGGTAAAGTGAGTAAATTTGTATACATCGCCACGGCAGAAATTAAAGATGCTGAGATGGCTCAGCGCGTATCTCATCACCGCGCCACACGAGATAAACGCTGGCAAGTGATTGAAGAGTCATGGTACCTAGCCGACATATTACAAAAGTTTGGTCGCGACACTTGCGTATTAATCGACTGTTTAACCTTATGGTTAACGCATGGGTTATGTGAAAAATCAGAGTCTGAATTACAAGTACAAAAGCAGCGTTTGCTCGAGGCATTACAACATACACGAGCATCTGTTTTGCTAGTCAGCAATGAAGTAGGTCATGGCATAGTGCCCCTCGGCGAGTTAAGCCGGGTGTTTGTCGACCAGTCTGGCTGGTTAAATCAAGATATCGCTAAAGTTGCACAGCGTGTTGACTTTATCATGGCTGGCTGCCCGCTAAGGATTAAATAAGTGAGTAAGATGAAAACGTTAATGGTGCAGGGCACTACATCTGATGCGGGTAAAAGTACCTTGGTTGCGGGGTTATGCCGCGTGCTTGCAAGGCTTGGGGTTAAGGTTGCGCCATTTAAACCTCAGAATATGGCACTCAATAGTGCGGTAACCCCTTGTGGCGGCGAAATAGGCCGTGCTCAAGCACTGCAAGCCATCGCTGCGAAACAGCCTTTAAGCACTGATTTTAATCCTATTTTACTCAAGCCCAATAGTGATACCGGTGCGCAAGTTATTATTCATGGCCGCGCCATAAGCAATATGGAAGCGGCAAAATACCATGATTATAAAAAAGTTGCGATGCAGGCTGTGCTCGAATCGCATCAAAGATTAGCGTCTGATTTTGATGCCATCATGGTAGAAGGCGCGGGAAGTCCTGCGGAAATCAATCTACGCGAAAATGATATCGCTAACATGGGGTTTGCTTGTGAAGTAGATTGCCCTGTGATCATCATTGCTGACATTGATAAAGGCGGCGTGTTCGCACACCTTGTCGGCACCTTAATGTTACTCAGTGAGTATGAACAGTCCTTGGTGCAAGGCTTTGTGATCAACCGCTTTCGTGGCGATATTGCTTTGCTGCAGTCGGGTCTTGATTGGCTCGAAGAAAAAACGGGTAAACCTGTGTTAGGTGTGTTGCCCTACATGCATGGCTTAAACATCGACGCTGAAGATGCCGTCGCAATGAATAATGTAGTGACAGACAAACAACTCACGGTCAGTGTGTTGTTACTGCCGCATATTAGTAATCACACTGACTTTGATAGCCTGCGGTTAAACCCTCAAATTGATTTACGTTATGTAAAACATACCGAGCAAATCGGACAAACTGATCTGATTATTATCCCGGGCAGTAAAAACGTCATCAACGACTTAGCTTTCTTGCAGACGCAAACATGGCAAACCGAAATAAAGCGTCACTTACGTTATGGCGGTAAGGTGCTAGGCGTGTGTGGTGGTTTACAAATGTTAGGCAAACGCATTTGTGACCCTGATGCTATAGAAAGCTCTCAATCTGAAATCACAGGATTGGGGTTAGCTGATTTTGAAACAAAACTTACGCAAACCAAAACCCTGACTCAAGTGCAGGGTAAGTGCGTTATCAATCAGCAAAGCGTGGACATTAAAGGCTATGAAATTCACTGCGGGCAAAGTAGTGGTCCCGCCCTTGAAAGGCCATTTATGTATTTTTCTGACCATCCACAAGGTTTTCTGAAAGATGGTTTTATATCAGATGATAACCTAATTGTTGGTACTTACTTACATGGTTTGTTTGATGAGCCCAAAGCGGCTGCAGCCATTTTAAACTGGGCAAGTAATGGCAGGCTAACAGAAACGAATTTTAGTCTAGATGAGCACCGTGAAAAACAGCTAGAGTGGCTGGCAGATGAATGCGAAGCGCATTTAGATATGAACAAAATTAAAGCATTAATCAATTTATAGGGTGTGAATTATGAGCGAACAAGATAGACATCAACAGAGGCAACAAAAAGTTAAAGAGAAGGTGGATGAAAAGGTCGCTGCTGCCAATATCGAAAAGGGCATTTTTCAGGTCATCACAGGGAATGGCAAGGGGAAATCGACGTCTGGTTTTGGGGTTGTGACGCGTTGTGTCGGTCACGGTCAAAATGCAGCTGTAGCTCAATTTATTAAAGGTATGTGGGACTGCGGTGAGCGTAACTTACTTGAAAAAGTAGGTGTCCCTTTTGCGGTAATGAAAACCGGCTTTACATGGGAAACGCAAAACCGTGAAACAGACACGGCTGCAGCGGAGGAAACTTGGCAGCAAGCTAAAAAGTGGTTAGCAGACGATAGCATAGATTTAGTGTTACTTGACGAGCTGACCTATATGGTGAGCTACGATTATTTAGACTTAGATGAAGTTATCAGCGCCATCGAGAATCGTCCGAAAATGCAGTCTGTGATCGTGACTGGTCGTGGTGCACACCGTCGTTTAACTGAGCTTGCTGATACAGTAAGTGAAGTGCGAAACGTGAAGCATGCTTTTGAATCTGGTGTTAAAGCACTAAAAGGATTTGACTACTGATGTGGTTAAACAGGACTTTATTGATCAGCTTTCTGCTGCTTACAAGTCAATATGTTGCAGCAAATCAATCACATAACTCGTCACAACCAGATATTCAACATAAAGCACAACGTATTGTGGCTTTAGCGCCGCACATTGTTGAAAACTTATTTGCCATAGGTGCGGGCGGTAAAATTGTCGGTACCGTTGAATATGCAGATTATCCAGAGCAGGCGCTTGAGATCTCAAGAATTGGTGGCTATCACGGTATTCAACTTGAGAAGTTATTGGCTTTAAAGCCAGATTTGGTGATCGCGTGGCAAACTGGCAATAAAAAAGCCGATCTTGAAAAAATCGAGAAGCTAGGCATTAGAGTGGTTTATAGTGAAACCAATGACTTAACTAAAGTATCTGAGCAACTAATAAAGTTTGGTAAGCTAACAGGTCATCAAGCACAAGCCAAACAAGTGGCTAAAGAATTTGATGCGCGTTTAGCCAAGCTACAGAGCCAATATCAAGATGCAAAGTCGCTGGATGTATTTTATCAACTTTGGCCTGAGCCTATGATGAGTGTCAATAAAAACACCATGATCCATCAGGTATTGTCAATTTGCCAAGTGAATAATGTGTTCGCTCAAAGTCGAGCGGATTATCCGCAAATTAGTATTGAAAATGTACTCAAGTTTAAACCGCAAGTAATTGTATTACCTGAGGAGAAAACAAAGAAAGACGTACAGCATACTAATTGGCAAGACTGGCCTCAGATCCCGGCTGTTGAGCATCAGCAGTTTATTAGGGTAAATGCCGATCTATTACACCGATTTAGTGTACGCGCGCTCGATGGAGTTGCTGACTTATGTGATAAACTGTCGCAATCTCGCCGTTACTATCAAGAGCAATCATAATGAAGACTTGGTCAGACTTTATCGCTGAACAAAGCCAGCAACCCTACCTTAAAGACACGCTAGAGTATGTCGCTCAAAAGCGCAGTGAAGGTGTGACTGTTTTCCCCCCCGAGCAACAGGTATTTTCAGCATTTGATGCCACGCCTTTTGAGCAGGTTAAGGTGGTCATTTTGGGCCAAGACCCTTATCACGGACCAGATCAAGCCCATGGTTTATGCTTTTCGGTGTTGCCGGGTATTAAACCGCCTCCGTCACTGGCAAATATGTATAAAGAGCTGGTGCAGGACATAGAAGGGTTTAATATTCCTGATCATGGTTATTTAATGTCATGGGCTGAGCAGGGTGTGTTATTACTTAATACTGTATTGACGGTTGAACAAGGACAAGCACATTCGCATAAACATCTAGGTTGGGAAAAGTTCACTGATAAGGTGATTGATGAAATTAACCAACATAGAGAAGGCGTCGTGTTTTTACTGTGGGGCGCCCATGCTCAGAAGAAGGGCAAAAATATAGATAAAAACCGCCATCATATTTTACATGCACCTCATCCTTCCCCTTTGTCTGCACACAGAGGTTTTTTCGGCTGCCAGCATTTTTCAAAGACCAACGAGATACTTGATAGTATGAGTAAAACTCCAATTAACTGGCAAGTGTAATATCAACCTCTTAATCTAAGTATTAATGAGGGTTGCTATTAGTTCACTGAAAAAAACGAAAAATGGCTCCATAAGGAGCCATTTTTTAAATTAAATCTAGTTCTTCTAGATCTAAATTGTCTGCAAAATAATCGAGATCTTGTAGCTCTTTACGAAGACGTTGTTTGTCTTTAAAGGCTTCAATTTCGCGCCATTTTCGTTTTTGTTTTTTTGAAGAGGTGCGTTTTGTTGTTTCAGGACTTTCTAATACTGCAATGATATCGTCTAGGCTATCCATGATGTTCTCCCATTGATTATTGACCTCAAATGACGGTTTTTCGTCAGCTCTGTATATTTGATATACGTTTTGAGCAACTTCGGTATACCATAACTCGCTTAAAAATAAAACAACTATGTGTTGCTTTTGTTACAGTAAGGTAACAGTTTGATGAAGATGAAACGCGGGGGAACATAGCTTTTGGGCATAAAAAAACGCCGCATAATGCGGCGTTTATATTGAATATGTTTATTAACTATAGTGCTTTAAAACGCGCTTCTAGTGTTTCTTGTGCCTCAGCAAAAGCACGAATACCTTCAGCAAGCTTTTCAGTGGCCATAGCATCTTGGTTATGCTGCCAGCGGAATTGCGCTTCGGTTAATGGCGCAGGCTTAGCTTGTACTTCATAGTCGTTTTCAAGTAAGTACTCTTGTGCATCGGTAAGCTCACCAAGCTCTTCAAGCAGTGCAGGGCTAATGGTTAGCTTGTCACAACCCGTTAATGCAATGATTTCACCAGTATTTCGGAAGCTAGCACCCATTACCACAGTATTATAACCATGCTGCTTATAGAAAGAGTAGATGCTGCGAACAGACTGCACACCAGGGTCTTGCAGTGGATCAGTTGGTTTTTCTAAGCCGTTAGCAACGTGCCAGTCAAGAATACGACCCACAAATGGTGAGATTAGGAAAACATTGGCATCAGCACATGCACGGGCTTGTGCACTGCTAAATAATAGCGTTAGGTTACACTTAATACCTTCTTTCTCTAGCTGTTCAGCCGCTTTGATACCTTCCCAAGTCGATGCAATCTTGATTAAAATTTTGTCTTGGCTGATACCTTGCTCTTTGTACAGTGCAAGTAAGGTTTTGGCTTTAGCAATCGTCGCTTCTGTATCAAAAGATAAGCGCGCATCTACTTCAGTTGAGATGTAACCCGGGACAATATTGGCAATCTCTTTACCAATTAATACGGCAAAGTAATCACACGCTAATTCGACTTGTTTGTCTGCGTCAGACTCATTCGATTTTGCGTAATCCCAAGCTTGTGTTAAATAGGCTTGATAGGCTGGCATTTCAGCTGCTTTTAAAAGCAGTGAAGGGTTAGTGGTTGCATCTTCTGGTTGATGCTTACGAATGGCTTCAATGTCACCCGTGTCGGCAACGATTGATGAATGCTGTTTTAGCCTATCTAATGCTGATGTCATTATGTTTCCTCATTCCTCTTACAGCTTATGGGCAAACTCTACTTCTCCTATGTTGCAATAGCGTGAATGGCATGAATAGGTCAATTGTCCTTATTTGACACTCACAAGTTGAGAATTAAATAAATATTCAAAGGAAGAAGAAGAGCACATATCCCGCTTTACTTGCTACTTAACAATCTTCACTTGCAGTAACAAAGGGATAGTGTTGAAATTGACACTAATTAATTTTTAAGTCAATAGGTAAGCCATGATCACAGTGATCTCTCCCGCGAAAAACTTAGATTACGATACGCCAGCGCATATCGACACTTTCACGCAACCTGAGTTACTTGAACACTCAGAAGAGTTAATGACCGTGTGTCGTGAATTATCACCGCAGCAAATTGGCAGTTTGATGAAAATTAGTGACAAGCTTTCAGGCTTAAATGCCGCACGTTTTAGCGAGTGGGAACAGCCTTTTACACCTGAGAATGCGAAACAGGCTGTACTGGCATTCAACGGCGATGTATACACTGGGTTAGACGCTGCTTCATTAAATGAAGACTCGTTAAACTACGCGCAATCACATTTACGTATTCTTTCTGGTTTATATGGCGTACTAAAACCGCTAGATCTGATGCAGGCCTATCGCTTAGAAATGGGTACTAAGCTTGAAAATACCCGAGGCAAAAATCTTTATGAGTTTTGGGGCACAGTGATCGCTGAAAAGCTGAATGAAGCGTTAGCCGCTGAAAGTGCGACGCAATTAGTAAATCTTGCCTCGAACGAGTATTTCAAAGCCGTTAACAAAAAAGCGCTTAAAGCAGACATCATCACCCCAGTCTTTAAAGACTGTAAAAATGGTCAATACAAGGTGATCAGCTTTTATGCAAAGAAAGCCCGCGGCATGATGGCGCGCTATATCATGGAAAACCAAGTGACATCGCTTGCAGCGTTAAAAGAATTTGACGTAGCTGGTTACTATTTCAGTGCAGAAGCAACTCAAAAAGAAAATGAGCCGGTTTTCTTACGCGCTGAACAAAACTAAGAAACAACTCATAATGCACTGACCTGTGCGGGCTAAACACCGCTCGCACTGTTACCCCTTTATGACAACTTACCTTTATACAATGCAGAGTAACAATGAATAGAAACGTCCTTTTGTTGGCTATCTGTCAGGGCTTAATGACCACAGGTAATATCTTATTAGTGACGATTTCTGCGCTTGTAGGCCAAGCATTAAGTCCATCGAGTGCACTCACAACTTTACCGGTAGCAACACAAATGCTGGGGCTATTACTGACAACGGTTCCCGCCTCATTACTCATGGCGAAAATAGGCCGTAAAAAAGGCTTTAGCTTGGGAAATCTTATCGGTATCAGCGGTACCGTTTTAGGGTTTTATTCATTATTGAATAGCCAGTTTTGGCTATTTGCGTTAGCCACTTTCTTTATCGGCGTTGGTATTGGCTTCGCAACTCTATATCGTTTTGCTGCCATTGAAGCGAGTGACAACCCTGCCACTGCAATTTCTGCGGTGATGGCCAGTGGTGTCGTGGCCGCGGTGTTAGGTCCAAATTTAGCGGTGTGGGTGAATAATCATTACCCTGAAATTAATTATGCCAATGCTTTTGTTGCCTTGATGGGGCTGTATATTTTGGCTTTGTGTTTATTACAGCTTGTGAAGTTTAATGAACTCAGTCAAGCAAGTTCAGATAAACCTCAACGGCCTCTATCTGAGATTATGACGCAGCCTAAGTTTTTGCTCGCAGTACTGATTGCGATGATCAGCTACACCACAATGAACTTATTGATGACCGCCACACCTTTGGCGATGCACCGCCATGGTTATGATCTTGCTGAATCAGCACTTGTGATTGAATGGCATGTTTTAGGGATGTTTGTACCTTCATTTTTTACCGGTAAGCTAATTAATCGCTTTGGTCAGAGCAATATCATGCAAGCGGGTGTAGTCATTGTATTGCTATGTTGTTTGGTGAATTTAATGGGGCTAAGCCACTGGCATTTCTTAGTTGCATTGTGTTTATTAGGGGTTGGCTGGAACTTTATGTTTATTGCCGCGACTCAAATGGTGAGCGAGAGCTATTTGCCTCATGAGCGGGCTAAATCACAGGCCAGTAATGAGTTTCTCGTTTTTAGTATGGTAACGATTTCCTCACTGGGGGCAGGCTGGCTTGAAGCTGAAATAGGGTGGCAGTTATTAAATATGTTCACTATCCCTGTGATGCTTTTAGCTGCGGCTATTATTTGGCGATTAAAGCCTAAATTAACACCCATATAGCCTGTAGCGTAAAAACCTATAGCGTAATTGCAGCTGGTAACTTAAAAAAACTACTCACTATGCTATCGCGTTGCTTTAAATCTTTGGCTTTATTTTTATATTGTTCGATAAACTGCTCAGGCAATCCCGTTTTTTGTAATAGCGACTCAGTATCACATATTGTCAAGCTGCGCCATTTATTTATGGCTTGTTCTGGGCATGGAGGTAGCAAAGACAATATATGCTTACTCTGATTAAATTCGCTACTCATAGCGAGTTCCAACATTTCATTGGTTGCTGCCCCAAACCAGCAACTGTTATTTTCGCCGATACATACAATCGGGAAGTAAGGCGCAAGCGCTGGAAAAACATCATTTCTGTAGAGTGTTACTTGCCAATACCTTTTCGCAATAGTACAGAACTGTTCGAAGCTGGTGATGGCAGAGAAGCCTGAATTAGCAACTGGTGTTATCTCAACCCTAGGTTTATTCGGGTTAACGGTATCGTTAGCAACATCAATATAGAGATCATCGACTATCATGGCGTTTTGAAAGTATTCGTCTCTTAAAGAGCCCCATACTTGTTTAATTTCATGACCTGCTTGTAGCTTTGTAATTAGCGGTGATAGAGCTTGATGAGAGTTTGAAGCCAATTCTTTTTTCAAAACCTTAAATACGGCATTGCGAATTTCTTTACAGCGTCCAAGTGGGTAAGGTTTGCCTGAAAAGTGTGGATAATCTTTTATAAGATCAATATCGGCCTTAATGCGCAGGTGAGCTAAATACTCCGCTAATTCAGTATGCTGTTGCTCAGTTAAGGTCATAACAATATCCTTATTGGAAATTAAAAAGGGTCCATTCTCGGACCCTTTTACTATAAGTTAATTGTAGAGCTATTTCTTCTTTTTAACTTTGGCTTTTGCCTTTTTCTTCGCTTTTATTTTCGCTGGGTCTTTTTTCTTCTTAGGTAGCTTAGCTGGTTTATTCTTTGGTTCTAAGCCTTTAATAACGCGTGATTTTAGTTGCTGTTCAGTGTAGCGCTGAACTTTGCCTAAAATTGCCATGTCGTGGGCTTCAACTAAAGAGATTGCTGTGCCTTTTTTACCTGCGCGACCTGTACGGCCAATTCGATGTACATAAATGTCAGCAGTACGCGGCATATCGAAGTTAAATACATGGGTAATGTCTTGAACATCAATACCTCGCGCGGCAACGTCAGTCGCAACAAGGATACGCGTACGACCTGCTTGGAAGTTGGCCATGGCTGTCATGCGTTTGTCTTGAGGCATCTCACCCCGGAGCCAAGTGGTTTTAATATCGTGAGAGTATAGCTCACCAACCAGCTTCTCTAGTCGCTCACGGGTTTTAACGAAGACAATGGCTTTTTGAACTTCTTCTTCGTTTTTCAGTAATTCAACAAGTAGTTTTAGCTTGTGATTATAGTCATCAGCTAGGTGCACCCATTGATGAATTTTTCCTTTCTCTTTGCGCGATGGCTCAGCTTCAAGTAAGGCTGGGTCATTTAGAATGCGATCTGCGAATAACTCAACACTGTCGCCTTCAAGGGTGGCTGAGAATAAGAAACACTGACGGCGGTTTTTAGCTTCATCACAAATACGTAGCATTTCTTTTTTGAAGCCCATGTCTAGCATGCGGTCGGCTTCATCAAGAATAAGTAGTTCCACGTTTTCTGCGTGGAAGTTTTCTGTTTCAAGATATTCCATCAAACGACCCGGCGTCGCAATTAGGATATCGTTGTTTTTTTCGAAGATTTCTTTGTGGCTGCCGTAGTTAATACCACCGGTTACTACACCAATTTTAAGGTGAGTATTTGCCGCAAGTAACTGACATTGTTCGTGTACTTGGTAAGCAAGCTCACGGGTAGGCGTCATAATTAATACACGTGCAAAGCCTGGATCGCGACGTGGAAAGTCTAACAAATATTGGATTGCAGGAATTAAAAACGCAGCTGTTTTACCCGTGCCTGTCGGTGCTGAGGCAAGAATATCTCGACCCATCAAACCCTCAGGAATAGAAAGTTGTTGAATGCTGGTGGCGGTTTTGAATCCCATTTTATCAATAGCTGAGAGGACTTTACCGTCTAGATCAAATTCAGAAAATTGCATAGTGCATCATAAATAAAGGACAATGTGCTCAATTATACGCGTGATAGTGAATTTGGAAAAGCGAGATTATGGCAGGCTTTGTGTTTAAGCAGTTTTGTATTGAGCAAGAGAATACCGCAATGAAGGTCTCAACCGATGGAATTTTGCTTGGTGCCTGGGTGAATTTGTCAGGGGTAAAAAGCATGTTAGATATCGGTGCAGGTACGGGGCTGTTGTCTTTGATGTGCAAGCAACGTGCTGAGTGCTTAGCTGTGACAGCCGTTGAGATTGAATCTGGCGCGTTTCAAGATGCAAATTTGAATATTCAAAACAGCCCGTGGGAGGATGATATTTTTGTACATCAATCTGCTATTCAAAATTTTCAGAGCGATATTCAATATGATTTAGTGATCAGTAATCCACCTTATTTTAACGATAGCTTAAAAGGTCCATCGGCATCGCGAAATTTAGCGCGTCATACGGATTCATTGAGTTTCAATGCGTTACTGAATGAATTTAAGCGTTTATCTCATTCTAGAAGTCGTCTGGCTGTAGTCTTACCTTATCAAGAAGGAACAGAGTTTATTGAGCTGGCGCAAAAACAAGACTTGCATCTTGTGCGTAAATGCGAGGTGAAAACGACAGAACGCAAAGCGATAAGTCGATTATTGCTCGAGTTTGAGTATACAGCCAACAGCGGTTTTGTTGAACCTGAGCATACGTTGTTATGTATTCATGAAAATGGTCAATATAGTGCGGATTTCATTGTGCTTTGTCGTGACTTTTACTTAAAAATGTAAAGTTGTTCCTTTATTGGGTAGTTTGCGCATTTTTGATTTAGATGCGCTAGAATACAAGGTTATATCTAGCTATTTTAATTGCTGGATACCTTTTCTTTTTATAAATATTTCACGGGGTTTGTATGTCAGATAAGTGCTATATCACAGCACAGCAGTTGCTTGAGGATTCTTTTCGTTTAGCCGCGCAAGTTTATGATGACGGTTTCCGTCCTGACTTCATTATTGGTATTTGGCGAGGTGGTGCACCTATCGGTATCGCTGTACAAGAGTATTATGATTACAAAGGCATAGAGACAGATCACATTGCTGTGCGCACATCTTCTTACTACGGTATCGGCAAGCAATCTAAAGAAATTAAAGTGCATGGTCTTCATTACATCATCGAAAATGCGAATGCAGATGACTCACTATTAATTGTGGATGATGTTTTTGATTCAGGCCGCAGTATTTTCGCGTTAAAAGAAAAGCTTTCTGAGCTGATGCGTTTAAATTTGCCTAAAGACATTCGCACAGCGTGCCCTTATTACAAGCCAAAGAATACCAAGGTACCTATGAAGCCTGATTATTTCATCCATGAATCAGATGAGTGGTTAGTGTTCCCGCACGAACTATCAGGTTTAACCCCAGATGAAATTGCAGAGGGCAAATCAGATTTGAGTAATATCAGTGAGTTATTCACTAAATAATTTTGCAGATAAAAATAAAAAAACCGCATTTTGACATGCGGTTTTTTTAATATTTATTTAGTTGAACTAAGCCCAACCATCGTAACGTTTCCTACGTGATAAGAATAGGGTTAGTACAACCCCAATGAGTAATCCACCAACACCAACACCGCCGCCGTAGGTGAGCATTAAATGTTGTTCTGCTTGTTCAGAAGAGAGCGCTTTTTGTTTTTCATCTGTCACCGCCTTTTCTAAACGCTGAATAGTTTGCTGTAAGTTTTGATTTTCAGCTTGTAAATCTTGATTAAGTTGTTGCAAGCGAGGTAAGTCAGTTTGGGCATCGTTGAGTGCTTGCTGTGATTGTTGTAGTTGTTGACCTAGCTCATCCAATTGGTGTGCAAGCCCAGGTTGGGTTGAAACAAATTGGGTTTCAACCCATACCTCACGGCCCTTATCATCGGTGATCTGTTGAAAGCCATTTTCATTACCCGCCATAATTTCAATTTGGCTGCCAGCATTTACAGAACCAACAATACGGAAGTTTTTACCCGGTCCAGAATGTACATAAACGAATAAGCTATCTGAGATATATGCTGTATTTTCGCTGCTGTTACTATTTTCTATGGTTTGAATGTCTTCAGCGAGAGAATAGTGTGAAAAAAGTGCGAAAAGTGTCGGCACCAAGATACGTTTTAACATCCGTGACCCTTTATAGAGAGTTATTTGTTGAGATAGTATGAATTTCAAGGAGTAATATCAAGTGAAGCACTAAACTTCCTTGAACTTGCTGCAAAAAGATTGCAAATACCCGCTGCTTTGTATATTTTTACCGTTCTACAATTATATAGGTAATGACTTGCCCTAATGGACACTGAAATAGAACTGAAGTTTTTACTTTCAGATAATGAAGTTCCTCTTATTCCAGGACTCATCATGCAGTTTGCAAAAACTGTGAAAAATAAACCCGCCAAGAATCTAAAAAACGCCTACTTTGATACACCAAACCGTGAGCTAAGAGCATTAGATATCGGTTTAAGAACACGTTGTTGTGATGAACAATGTGAGCAAACAATCAAGTTGGCAGGGCAAGTAGTCGGTGGTCTTCATCAGCGTCCTGAATACAACTTACCTATTGATACGCCGCGTCCAAATATTTTGGCGTTTAAACAAGAAATCTGGCCACATGGCATGCAGATCACAGCCATTAGTGACAACTTATTTCCAATTTTTAGCACTAATTTTATTCGTCGAACTTGGCTTATTGAAACAGAGCATGGCTCAAAAATTGAGGTTGTACTCGATAAAGGTGAAATTGTTGCACAGGGTCAGGTTGAAGTTATTTCTGAGTTAGAGATTGAACTCGTTGAAGGTCAGCGTAGCGATCTATTTTTACTTGCCGAGCATTTAATTAGCTTAGGCGGATTGCGACTAGGTTTATATTCAAAGGCAGCTAGAGGTTATCGCCTTGCTGACGATAAGCCATTGAAGCCTAATAAATACATTGGTGTTGTGAAGTTAAATCGTCATGCAACGCAAGAACAAGCGCTTGTGCAGTGTGTGAACTATGGTATTGAGTTCGTGCAAAAACATGAGCAGTGTTACTTTAATAAACCAAGTTTGAAGACACTTAAACGTGTCATAGACGGCATTAACCTGATTAAACATGCATTTAAATTATTCGAGCCCATTGTTGAAGGCCATGCTACGGAGCGCTTACTCGGTGAAATGAATTGGCTTCTAAATGAGCTAGATTGGGTCGAAGATGCGATTCATCTAAAAACTTACACGTCAAAGCGTCATGCCTATTATAAAAAAATAAATAATGCGGATGAATTAGCAACACTTATTGATGATTTAAAAACACAGCAGCCTAGCATCACAGATTTAGAAGACTTATTCCACAGTCCACGCTATAACAAGCTATTGTTAGCTTTAACTCGTTGGTTAGTTGATAAAGGATGGCGTCAGGAGTGGAGCCAGCATGCAGTATCCGCGGCTGAGTTGCCTATCAAAGAGGTGGCGACAGCAGCTTTTGAGAAAGACTGGAGAAAACTTCAATCAGAATTGCCTGAGGGCAAAGATTTATGCACGCAAGATTATCTTTCGCTGCGTTCTTTGTTAGATTGCGCTTTGCTGAGTGGTAATTGTTTAGGGTCTTTATATGACAAAGAAACAAGACAAGCATTCCGAACACCTTGGATTGATATCGCCTATGGCATCTATGAGCTAGAGACATTGTCTTACTTAAAAACCCTCTGCGAGCAACAAAACCTCCCTGAGCTTGAAGAAATAGAGTTATGGCTTTCTAAAAAAGCAGACTTTCTTGTTCAAGCGATGGAACAAAGCCGCAGAGCTTCGCTCAATAGCATGCCGTATTGGCGTTAATTATGAAAATGCTCCATAAATACCTTTTGTGGAGTTTGCTCTTATTGCCTTCCTCACAAGTCTATGCCAATTGGCAAAGTTGGTATAGCAAAGACAATCTATCTATCAGCTATCAAAAACAGGCGTCTGGCTTAATCGCAATTAAGGCTCAAGCCAGCTTCACTAACACAAATCGTCAAGCTTTTTTAAACCTTCTAAACGATACAGATAATGCGCCCGAGTGGTTAAGTAATGTCGAAAGTGTTAAATCCCTTCCGTTGTTTAAAAAAGCTGAAAATATAGTTGTTACTAGATTGAATGCGCCTTGGCCTGTGAAAGATAGAATAATGCTCACACACTCTTGTCATCAACGCGTATCAAAGACGACATCTAAGTTATTGATAAAGTCCGTAGACGAGCTGAAAAGAGCGCAACTTTTGCCATTAGAACAATTTAAGAAATATATCTTTGTTTCACCCATAGAAGGAAGTTGGTTACTTGAAGAAACTTCAAATACCTTGCTTATAAGACATCAAATTTATGCTGATCCACAAGGTAAAATCCCCACTTGGTTGAGCAACAAAACCGCACTTAAAGGGGTAAAGAAGACCTTTCAAAATATGGCTAAGCAAATCTATAAAAAAGAGTATCAGGCTGAGAATAACTTTATCACTTCTTCTTGTTCGACTTTTGAGTAATCACTTCTCCTCTACTACACTCAGCTAACCTATAGCGAAAAGATTCCACCTATGATCGACATTGATGACAAGGTATTGGCAGATCTGAAATCTGGTTTTAGTTTGCCTTCAAAGCCTGAAGTACTGCAAAACTTACAAAATGAATTAAATAGTGATGAACCTGAGTTGGGGAATATCGCAGAAATCATCAGTGAAGATGTAGGCACTGCGGCAGCCGTATTAAAAGTGATCAACTCTCCCGCATATGGTATGTCTCGAACAATTACCGATATTCGACAGGCGGTGATGTTTTTGGGGGTAAACTGTATTACACAATTAGTGACGGGGCACTTACTTAAAAATGCCTTTAAACAAGAGGATTGTTGTATTTCATTGCAGCGATTCTGGGATCATGCCAGCGATATGTCTCAATTAGCTATAGCGATAGGAAAACAAATTAAAGCAACTGTACCACTCGAAAACCTGCAGTTACTTGGTTTATTCCATGACTCTGGTATACCCGCAATGGCGATGCGATTTGGAAATTATAATGAATTAATGTCGCGAGCTTATCAAAGAGGTGAGCAAAGTCTCTTATACTACGAAGAGCAAATTTATCCAGTTAGCCACACTATTGTAGGGTATTATTTGGCAACGTCATGGCATCTTCCTAAGCCTATCTGCCAGATGATTCTACGTCATCATGATGAGTCATATCTAAAGGAAGAAACGGACCCTACACTGAAAGCGACTTTTGCGACGATGAAACTCGCTGAGAATTTAGCTTTCGAAGCAAAATACTTTAGGCCGTGTGGTGATTGGCATGTATTTAAAGATTTAGTGATGATTGCATTAGAACTGAGTGATGATGAATATGTTGATTTGAAAGAAGACGTAGAAGAGTATTTTATTCATTAATACCAATCCGCTTAATTAAATGGTCTATTTCGAGGCAAGAAAGCCTTGTTGGTAACATCGTTCACGTGTCCTGCTATCGCTGAGGTACCTACATCTATGTAGGCAAGGCAAATATTTCGTTATTTAGTTGTTCTAAATGAGAAATCTTTAACGCAGCTATCATCAGGTTTAATCCCTCGAAATGATTAAGTGTTATTGCGGATTGGTATAAGTAAATTAATTACAGACATTAAAAAAGGCGCTCCTTTTCAGGTAAGCGCCTTTTTAACAGATGACTTAAAATTATAAGCCAGCAGCTGCTCTTAGTGCGTCTGCTTTGTCTGTTTTTTCCCAGCTAAATGCTGTGAATGTGTCATCACCAACCGTCATTTCAAACGGCTCACGACCGAAGTGACCGTACGCAGCAGTCATTTGGTACATTGGGTGAAGTAGGTCTAGCATCTTAGTAATGCCGTAAGGACGTAGGTCGAAGTGCTCACGCACTAACTCAACTAACTTCTCTTCAGACACTTTACCAGTACCAAATGTATCAATTGTTATTGACGTTGGTTCAGCTACACCGATAGCATAAGAAACTTGGATTTCACACTTATCAGCAAGGCCTGCTGCAACAATGTTCTTAGCAACATAACGACCAGCGTATGCTGCACTGCGGTCAACCTTTGATGGATCTTTACCAGAGAAAGCACCACCACCGTGACGTGCCATACCACCGTATGTGTCAACGATGATTTTACGGCCTGTCAGACCACAGTCACCTACTGGACCACCGATCACGAAACGACCCGTTGGGTTAATGAAGTATTTAGTATCTTCAGTTAATAACTCTGCAGGTAGCGTGTGTTTGATGATGTTTTCCATAACGGCATCAACTAGTGCATCTTGCTCGATGTCTGGGTTATGCTGAGTTGAAAGTACAACTGCATCGATAGCAACAGGTTTACCATCTTCATATACGAAAGTTACCTGAGACTTAGCATCAGGACGTAACCAAGGTAGGATACCTGATTTACGCGCTTCAGCTTGACGCTCTACTAACAAGTGTGAGTAGTAAAGAGGCGCAGGCATAAGCGTTGGTGTTTCGTTCGTTGCATAACCAAACATTAGACCTTGGTCACCCGCACCTTGCTCTTCAGGCTTAGAGCGGTCTACACCTTGTGCAATTTCAGGTGATTGTTGACCGATAAGGTTCATGATGCCACATGTGTCGCCGTCAAAACCTACATCAGAAGACGTGTAACCGATATCTGTGATTACTTTACGCGTGATTGACTCTAGGTCTACCCAAGCATCTGTTGAAATTTCACCAGAGATGATCGCAACGCCTGTTTTAACCATAGTTTCACAAGCAACACGTGCGTGTTTGTCTTGCGTAATGATTGCATCTAGTACCGCGTCAGAGATCTGATCAGCGATTTTATCCGGATGACCTTCAGAAACAGACTCAGAAGTAAATAAGTGTTTTGCCATTGTATCTATGCTCACAAATATTGCGCTTCACGAACATCGGGGATAGCGCGAAAAAATAAGGGGCGTATTCTATCTAAAACAAATTAACTTGCCTAGTTTTTTTACGCCTAGACGTCTGAATTAGATTTTTTCAATTGCAGATCCTGAAATATACAAGTTTAGCCCTCGTTTTCTCAGGTATATACGTTGCAGTAAGTACCATAAATGAGTCAGAATGAAGGCACTGACATTTCAGCGCAACACAATTAAAGGTAGGAGAATTCATGCCGTCACGCAAAGAACTTGCAAATGCCATTCGCGTTCTGTCTATGGACGCAGTACAAAAAGCTAAGTCTGGTCACCCGGGAGCACCTATGGGTATGGCTGATATCGCAGAAGTACTATGGCGCGATTATTTAAAGCACAACCCAAGCAACCCAGAGTGGGCTGACAGAGACCGCTTTATTCTGTCAAATGGCCACGGCTCTATGCTTATTTATTCTTTGTTGCACCTGAGCGGTTATGATCTTTCTATTGATGATCTGAAAAACTTCCGTCAAATGCATTCTAAAACACCGGGTCACCCAGAATATGGCTATGCACCAGGTGTAGAAACAACAACTGGCCCACTTGGTCAGGGTATTACTAATGCGGTAGGTATGGCGATTGCTGAAAAAGCACTTGCAGCTCAATTCAACCGTGACGAATTTGATATTGTGAACCACTTCACTTACACCTTCTTAGGCGATGGCTGTTTAATGGAAGGTATTTCGCATGAGGCTTGTTCATTAGCCGGTACACTAGGCCTTGGTAAGCTTATCGCATTCTGGGATGACAACGGCATCTCAATCGATGGTGAAGTAGAAGGCTGGTTCAGCGATGATACACCTAAGCGTTTTGAATCTTACGGCTGGCATGTAATTGCTGACGTAGATGGTCACGATAGCGATGCAATTAAAGCGGCAATCGAAGCGGCACGTGCAGAAACTGACAAGCCAACACTTATTTGCTGTAAGACAGTGATTGGTTATGGTTCACCAAACAAATCAGGAAGCCATGATTGTCACGGTGCACCATTAGGTGATGAAGAAATTAAAGCAGCACGTGAATTCCTTGGTTGGGATCACGATGCGTTTGAAATCCCTGAAGATATCTACGCGAAGTGGGATGCTTCTTCTCGTGGTCAACAAGCACAAAGCCACTGGTTAGTGAAATTCACAGAGTACCAAATGGCATACCCTGAGCTTGCGGCTGAGTTTGAGCGTCGCATGAAAGGCGAACTCCCTGCAAACTGGCAAGCTGAAACTGAAAAGTACATTGCAGAGCTTCAAGCAAATCCAGCTAACCCTGCGACACGTAAAGCGTCACAAAATGCATTGAATGCATTTGGTCCAATTCTACCTGAGTTTATGGGCGGCTCAGCTGACCTTGCAGGTTCTAACCTTACACTATGGGAAGGTTCGAAGGGCTTAACGGCTGATGATGCATCAGGTAACTACATCTTCTACGGTGTACGTGAATTTGGTATGTCGGCAATCATGAACGGTATTGCACTGCACAAAGGTTTCGTACCTTACGGCGCAACTTTCTTAATGTTCATGGAATACGCGCGTAACGCGGTACGTATGGCAGCATTAATGAAGCAGCCAAGCATCTTTGTTTATACTCACGATTCAATTGGTCTGGGTGAAGATGGTCCGACGCACCAGCCGGTTGAGCAAATTGCCAGCATGCGTTTAACACCTAACCTAGTGAACTGGCGTCCATGTGACCAAGTTGAGTCAGCTGTTGCTTGGCAGCAAGCGATTGAACGTAAAGATGGTCCAACGTCACTTATCTTTACTCGTCAAGGTTTAGAGCAACAAGCTCGTGATGAAGCACAAGTTGCTGCAATCAAACAAGGTGGTTATGTACTTAGCTGTGACGGCAACCCTGAGCTTATCTTGATTGCAACAGGTTCTGAAGTACAACTCGCTGTTGATGCAGCAAAAGCGCTTCGTTTACAAGGCAAAAAGGTACGTGTTGTGTCTATGCCTTCTACAGATGTATTTGATGCACAGTCAGCTGAATATAAAGAAAGCGTTTTACCAGCAGCAGTAACACGTCGTGTTGCGGTTGAAGCGGGTATTGCTGACTACTGGTTCAAGTATGTTGGCTTAAATGGTGCTGTAGTGGGTATGTCAACATTTGGTGAGTCAGCACCTGCTGGTGAGCTATTTGAGCACTTCGGCTTCACAGTTGATAATGTGGTAGCACAAGCTAACCGTTTATTTGCTTAATCTATAAAGCATATTAAGTAATTTAAAACCCGCACATGTTGCGGGTTTTTATTTAGGAAAAATTATGTCACAGCTGAACATTAAACTGTTTCCAACTCTTGCAGCGCATTTAGATGATTTGGTGGCGTGGGAGCAGCAGGCTGATGTGGGCGAATTTATCTTGGCTAACTCCAAAGAGCAGCACTTGAACAGTATGGAAGAGCCCACAATTCAATACTTGTCAGTTTTTCAAAATGAACAGTTGGCTGGTTTTATTATTCTCGCTTTAGAGTCAGAAACAATCGTTGAATTTAGGCGCATCGTCATCGGCCAGCGTGGTGCAGGGATAGGGCAGTTGGCGATTCAAGCTATGGAACAATATTGCCTTGAACACTATGCATGTCAACGGATCTGGTTAGATGTGTTTGACTTTAATGAGCGAGGGCAACACATCTATCGTAAGCTTGGCTATCGAGAATTTAAGCGCTGTCGGCATGGTGAACATCAGTTACTATTTTTCGAAAAGCACTTTTAATTCGCTTTGGCATAATCGCTGGGTGAGATACCAAAGTAGCGAGTAAATTCGCGGCTAAACTGGGTGGCGCTTTCATAACCTACTTGCGCAGCAGCTTGTTTTACTTTGATCCCTTGGTCTTGCAGTAAATCTTTCGCTTTAGATAACCGAAGCTTTTTTACGTACTGAATAGGTGACGAGGCCGTTATCTGTTTAAAGTTACGGTGAAACGTTGAGGCGCTCATATTTGCCATACTGGCGAGTTGTTCAACATCTAGCTTGTCATTATAGTTATTATGTAGATGTTTTAGCGTGCGCTCCATTTTAGACATGTGCGTATTGTGTGAGACGAGATCAAATAAAGGCGACGCTTGTGGGCCTTGCAATACATGAAAAAAGACTTCCCGTACCAATCCTTTTCCAATAATGTCAGATTGTAACTTTGAGCTTAAACAGTTAACTAATCGAGTGAGCGTGCAAGATAAAGCATCCGTATTTTCGCTGACGAATAGGCCCTTTGCATTGCTCATTTTATCACTGCTATTCAGTTTTCCATGTTCATCAAAAACTCTTACTAATTCTCCGAGTACAGGTATGTCAAAATCGATGATTAATGACAGTAATGGGTTGTTGTTTGTGAGTTGTGTTTCACATTCAGCAGGTAAAGGTACGGTGAGCACTAAATAATTATCTGGGTTATAGGTATAGATCTGCTCATCGAAAAAGACCCTTTTTTGGCCTTGCAAAACAAAAATAATGCCTTGGCTATAACACAGAGGCGTTCTTACTGCGCTTTCACTACTTTTATAGATACCAACACCATGAATGAAGGTGTGATTATAACCCTCAGAGGGCGCCAATTGTTCAAGTTGTGTAATGAGTGATTGCATCGTTTGTCACCAAGTTATTTGATGGATTTAGTATAGCAAGTGGGGAAGTGTTTTTAACTAAACTTATCAAGAGTGAGAGTTTTAGGCATGAAATTGATGGTTTAAGTCATTTTAATAAAGCTATGAGTTGCTATTCTGTACTTAACAAAACACATAGGGGCACATTATGCAAAACTTTGATTTTTACAATCCGACTCGCATCGTATTTGGTCAAGATAGACTGGGTGAACTAGATAAACTTATCCCAGCATCGGCAAAAGTACTGGTTTTATATGGTGGTGGGAGCGTTAAGCGCTTTGGCACCCTAGAAAAAGTGATTAGCAATTTAGGTGATCGTGAAGTAATAGAGTTTGGTGGTATTGAGCCAAACCCACAATTTGAGACTTTAATGAAAGCCGTAAAAGTGGTGAAAGAGAACGACATCGACTTTTTACTTGCTGTTGGTGGTGGCTCAGTGATGGATGGTACAAAATTCATCGCTTTAGCAGCGAGTGCTGATAAAGATCATCATACGTTACTGTTCCACGGCTTTAATCCGGTGCCAGTTGAAAAAGCGGTGCCACTAGGTTGTATTGCAACACTGCCTGCGACGGGGTCAGAAATGAATGCATTTTCTGTGGTGACCTACAATGAGCAAAAATATCCAATCACATCGCCATTGGTGTATCCTCAATTTTCAGTATTAGACCCAGACTTTACTTTTTCTTTACCGAAAGAGCAGGTGGCGAATGGCGTAGCAGATGCATTTGTGCACGTGATAGAGCAATACCTTACTCAGCCTGTCGGCGCTAAAGTGCAAGATAGGTTCTCTGAGGGGATTCTAAAAACCTTAATTGAAGATGGCCCAATTACTTACCAAAGTGATGATTTGGCGGCACGTAAAAACTTTATGTGGTCAGCTACATCTGCTCTGAATGGTATTATCGGTGTTGGTGTACCACAAGATTGGTCTACTCACATGATTGGCCATGAGCTGACTGCGATGTTCGGTATTGCGCATGGTCGTACACTTGCCATTGTTCTTCCTAGCCTATTAAGAGCACGTAAAGCGCAAAAGCATGACAAGCTAGTTCAATTTGCTGAGCGTGTTTGGGACATCACAGACGGCACTGAAGACGAGAAAATTAATCAGGCGATAGATAAGACAGAAGCGTTCTTCAACTCGTTAGATATTGTGACTGCATTGTCTCACTATGGTATTGATGATGAAGGCATTGATACGGTAGTAGCTAATATGGAAAAAATGGGATTAACTCAATTAAGTGAAACCGGTGATCTAACGTTAGATATCGTTAAAGAGATATTGTTAGCAGCGAAGTAAATTCATCTTATAAAAAAGGAGCCGTAAGGCTCCTTTCTAGTTTAAGAATTCATTTTGTACTTTGAATAAAAGACTAAGCTAAATCTTCTTTATCGCCTAACCCTGCAGTGAGTTCTTCAAGTAGCTCTTTAATTTCTTCTGTGATTAAGATGAAATCGGCATCTAACTTAATGGCCATATCTTCTTTTGGAATATCGGCATTTTGCTCTTTTAGCGCATCAGCATAGCTTAAGCGCTTTAATGTACCGTCATTTTGTAAAATGAACTTCACACGTTCACGCCAGTCAAGTGCAAGTTTAGTTACTCGCTTACCATTTTCTAGGTGGGTTTTGATTTCATCGCTGGCTAAATCATGTTGTTTTAATTTAACTTGCGCACCGTTGTCGTCAGGTTCTTGTAGCTCTGCATCTGAGCCAATCGCGAAGCCATCAGGGGCGTTAAAGTGAGTCAGCCAATCAGTTAAGAATACATCTAAATCATAGTTAGCAAACGCAGGCACGACAGGCAGGGTGCCTAATGATTTTCTAAGTAGTGCGAGTAGCTCTTCGGCTTTATTAAAGCTTGCACTGTTTACAATAACCCAGCCATTTACTTGATCAATAAAAGCAAATTGTAAGCTCGATTTTTTGAAAGCTTGAGGAAGCAATGTGCTTAAGATGTTTTCTTTAAGCTCATCTTTTTCTTTCTTCTTAACTGGACGGTTTTCTTCGCGTTCAATTAATTCAATTTTTTCAGCCAGCATGTCGTTGATGACTGAAGCTGGAAGTACTTTCTCTTCACGTTTTGCGCAAACTAAAATGCTTTTTTCAGAGAAGTGAGATAAAGTTTGACCGTGTTTTCCAAATGCTTTTGTCCAGCCAAAGGTATTCATTTCTTGACTACCACAAGGGCGGAATACGTCTTGCTCTAAGGCTTTTTCAAAGTCTTCTTGATTATATGAAACGTCTTGTTTGAATCTGTAACAGATCAGGTTGCTGAACCACATATTGTTATTATCCACTGATTTTAATGTTGGCTATGATAGCAATATTTATTTTACTTGGGGGATAAAATTAAGCCCCGAATAATCAGGGCTTAACTCAGTCTTAGAAAGCTGTATTTTAATCGAACATATTAGCCGATTGTTGTAGCGTTTTTGGGAATCGGATCATATAGCTCAAGCCTTTTCCTTCTTCGCTGCTCACTTCTATTTCACCGTTTAAAGTCTGCTTCACCAAGTTCAAGGTGATGTGGGTGCCTAAGCCACTGCCACCTTGATCACGTTTTGTGGTAAAGAAAGGGTCGAATAACTTTTCAAGTTGAGTTTGGCTAACACCACGACCATTGTCTTTGTAATGAATAACCACATCGTCATTATCGTTTTTAATTTCAATGTTAATCTCGCCCTGATCAATGCCTTCAAAGCCGTGAATAAGTGAGTTCATAATCAAGTTGGTAAAAATCTGGCTAATTGCGCCAGCAGGTAAATTCAGCTGGAGATCTTCAGGGCATTCAACATTGATGGCATGTTTGGTTTTCTTTAATTTAGGGTGCAGTGAACGAATAACCTCAGCAAGATACTGCTTCAAATTGATATTGCGCACCGCTTCACTAGCTTGGTCTACGGCAATTTGTTTAAAGCTAGCAACCAGTTCAGATGCTCTATCTAAATTAGTGGTTAATAAGCTGGTACTTTGCTTGGCATCGTTAATAAACTCTTCTAACGCTTTTGGAGAAAGCGTTTTGTCTTTATAGGCTGCTTCGATTTGTTCTAACCGTTCTTGCAAGAACGAGGTCGCGGTTACGCCAATACCAACTGGTGTGTTGATATCGTGAGTAATACCTGCAACTAAACCACCAAGCGCAGCCATTTTTTCTGAGCCAACGAGACGCTCTTGTGCCATGTTTAGTTCATCCAAGTAACGCTCAAGCTCTTTTTGCTTAGTCAGTAACTCTTGTTCAGTTTGACGACGTAAATCGATTTCTTCTGTGAGTGTGAGCTTTTGTTTCTCAAGCTCATATTTTTGCTGCTGCAAATCCATCATGGCTTGGCTGAGATTTGATGTTTTGCGAGCAACTTCTTGCTCTAATTGCAAATTGTGTTGGTCTAACTTCTCGTTGCTAATAAGTAATTCTTTTTGAGTGTCATCAAGTTGGTTTCGATAGTCACTGACTTTATCTATCAATTTATTGAAAGCTTCCTCCATGACTTTTAACTCATTGCGCTCAGTTGTACCTATATCAATGCGTTGGCCATCAATGTCATCATTTAACTCAAATGCTTCTATCTGCTCAGTTAGGTCAGTAAGGGGCTCAGTGAGTAATTTTCTAAAAGCGATTAAAAATAAAATGATTAAGAAAGTGGTTTTAACAACGGCATTACCAAGCAAGAAGTAAATCGATAACATAATACGGCTAAGTACCACTTCTCGGCTTGAAAAGAGTGTGACATCGCCAACTTGGGTTGCTCTACCAGAAAACTCGAAAATTAATGGAAAGGTATAACCAAACAAGCCTGAAGGAGTATCTTCGATGATAACTTCTTCTTGAACGAGTTGCTGACTATACAATTCATGAATATCAAGAGAGCGACCCAATTGAGAAATAATCTCGCCACTATCGTCACGTACGATAATGCCTTCAATCATAGGTATTGCAAGTAGGCCTTCAGCGGTAGTAACAGTTTGCTTGGTGTTTAATTCCCAAATAGCGCGCGTTAAACTGCGGCTAAAGGTCTTTTGCAACATGGTTAACTCGTTCTGAATATAATTTTTAGTATTTATATACTCAGTAATTACTTGACCACATGTGACAAGAAAAGTTAACAAAAAGTAAACCGATAGCACATTCGTAAGTAGCTTTTTTGATAGGCTTTTTTGTAGCATGAATGAAGCTAGGCTCCCTGATTTTGTTTAAAGCGATACGTCTGTATTTAAACTTAGCTAATAAAGCCGTAAAAATAAATATTTATCTGCCATTATTGTTTACAATGCCATTGTTTGGTTAGATATTATATCGATCTCATTTAGTGCTTTAAGATGAATATGTTATAAGACATTTTAAATAAGGTGCTAGCAGTAGGTTAATTTCGAGTGAATGAGTTTATAAAATGAGCTTTACTATTTTGGTCTGTGATGATTCTGTTGTTGCCCGCAAACAAGTGATTCGCTGCTTGTCATCTGCATATGACGCAACAATTTTACAAGCTAAAAATGGAATTGAAGCCCTAGAGGTTTTAAACAGCCATCAAGTAGATTTACTCTGTTTGGATTTAACTATGCCAGAATTGGATGGTGTAGGGGTTTTGCAAGCTGTAAAGTCACAAGTCATAGAAACTTTTGTTATTGTCATCTCAGCTGATATTCAACCAGAAATGAAAGCGCGAGTTAAGCAACTTGGTGCAATTTCATTTATTGAAAAACCCGTTAAGCCTGACGTGTTGCTAAATATTTTGCATACTTATGGGCTTAGGTAAGTCCTCATTCCCCTTTTTAAATTCTTCTTTTTATTTCAATTACGTTACATCAAGGTCTATTTTTACCACTAATTCGATTTCAACTTGAGTTTTTTGCATAATAATTTCAATAAAGACGGTTGCATGCTGTCTGATTTTCGGGCAGTCTAATAATTATGAAAACAATGAATTCAATTACGACCATTATTACAACCACCATCCTGACTGGATAGTGGCATAGGTCGTTGCGCATTAGAAAAAGGCCTGTGTTCACTTAGAACACAGGCCTTTTTTCGTTTTTGGAATGAGGAAAAAATTATGCGAGTTTTAAAATTTGGCGGCTCTTCGCTCGCCGACTTTGATTGTCTCAAACGGGTCAAGCAATTGATCGAGTCTCAAGCAGGCGAGCAAGCCTTAGTGGTGCTTTCGGCCCCAGGCGGTATGACTGACCAACTTGTTGAGTTAGCTAAGCTTGCTGAGCAAGGTGTTGACTACAGTGTTCAGTGGCAGGCTTTGCTAAATCGTGCGGACAGTTTAAAGCGTGAAGTCGAGCAGTTAGACTCTGTTGTCGCTCATTGGCCAAGCTTTGCTGAGCTAAGTGATAAGCTAGCAGGGGTTAAATTACTTAAGCATTGCCCAGAGCAAGTTAATGCCTTTGTGATCAGCTTTGGGGAAAGAGTGAGTGTTGCACTAATGGTTGCCATGCTAGGTCAAAGGGCTACATACCTAGAAGCAACGCAATGTATCGAGACTCAGGGCGGGCATCTTGATGCTGAGGTAAACCTAGTTGCGAGCGAGCTGCGCTTTTCAGAAGTTCTAAAGTCGCAACCTGCTGATTTCTATATTATGCCGGGCTTTACAGGGGTTAATAACCAAAGTGAACTAACAACCTTAGGCCGCAATGGTTCAGACTATTCTGCAGCTGTAGCAGCGGCCTGTTTAAAAGCCGAAGTCTGTCAAATCTGGACTGATGTTGATGGCGTTTATAATGCCGATCCGCGTTTTATCAAAAAAGCCAGCAAGGTAGACAGTTTATCTTATAAAGAGGCGATGGAGCTGTCATATTTTGGCGCTAAAGTTCTGCATCCAAAAACGATCTTACCGTGTGCGAAAGTTGGCGTGCCATGTGAAATTAAAAATACTCATAATCCTGATGTGCCAGGTTCTGTGATCTCAAATGAATGCCAGAGCGACGAAACTGTTAAAGCCATTTCATCGCTAGAGAATTTGGCGATGTTGACGGTGTCTGGCCCAGGCATGAAAGGCAAAGTTGGCATGGCTGCACGTGTTTTTAGTGCGCTTGCCAATGATAATGTTTCTATTGTTTTGATCACGCAATCATCGTGCGAATTCAGCATCAGTTTCTGTGTGCATGAAGAAGATTTGAATTTAGCCTTAAGCGCGCTTGAACAAGCATTTGAACTTGAGTCGCAAGCTGGGTTGATTGAACCTGTACAAGTACAACGCGAACTGGCTATTGTGACTTTGGTCGGTGATAACATGAAAGCACACAAAGGACTTGCTGCTAAGTTCTTCGATTCACTGGCGCAAGCGCAAGTTAATATCGTGGCCATTGCTCAAGACTCTACTGAAAGTGCAATCTCAGCTGTGGTAGATGGTGCACTGTGTAATGATGCGGTAAAAGTCTGTCACGAAAACTTCTTCACTCATGTACCTTCAATTGATGTGTTTTTATTAGGTTGCGGTTTAGTCGGTCAAGAACTGGTTAAGCAGCTTGAAAAACAGCAAGATTGGCTAGCACAGCGTAATGTCAAGCTTAACCTTTATGGTGTGGCAAATTCACGCAAGCTTTTACTGGATGCAAACGGCATTGAATTTGGTGCATGGCAAGATCAATTGGAGCAACAAACTTCAGGTTTTGAGCTGGCTAAAGTAGAGCAGTTTGTTAGAGAGAATCACCTTATTAACCCTGTGCTGGTGGATTGTAGCTCGTCACAACAACTAGCAGATCAATACTATGACTTTTTAGATGCGGGCTTCCATGTGGTTGCTGCAAACAAAAAAGCCAATACAGGGAGTTTTAAATACTATCAGTCTTTAAAAAGTGCAGCGCAAAAACGTCAGCGCAAATTCTTATATGAAACAAACGTGGGCGCAGGCCTGCCGGTACTAGACAACTTACAACTGCTTTTTGGTGCAGGTGATGAGTTATTGTCATTTAACGGTATTCTTTCTGGTTCACTCTCGTATATGTTCGGTGTACTTGAAGATGGTTTAAGTTTGTCAGAAGCGACTGCAAAGGCGAAAGCGAATGGCTTTACAGAACCCGATCCGCGAGATGATTTATCAGGAACGGATGTCGCGCGTAAGCTTTTGATCATCGCTCGTGAATCAGGCCTTGAATTAGAGTTGTCAGATATTGAAGTTGAAGCGGTTGTTCCTGAGTCATTTGCGCCAGGTACAAGTGTTGATGAGTTTATGGCTAAGTTACCTGAACTTGATGCGCCATTTGCTGACAAAATTCAAAGTGCCGCGAGTGAAGGTAAGGTGTTGCGCTATGTCGGCAGCATCGAAAACGGTAAATGCAAAGTGGGTATAGAAGCGGTTGATAAGCAACATGCACTTTATGATATCCGTGATGGTGAAAATGCTTTGGCAATTTTGAGTCAATACTATCAACCACGCCCATTTGTTATTCGCGGATATGGCGCGGGTGCTGAGGTGACGTCAGCGGGTGTGTTTGCAGATATCTTAAAAACACAGTCGCGTTAAGGAGTCGTTATGATTAGTTTTTATGCACCAGCGTCTATCGGCAACTTTTGTGTTGGTTTTGATTCACTAGGCGCTGCACTTGCGCCAATAAGCGGTGAATTACTTGGTGATGTGGTAAATGTTAAAGCTGCAGAGCAAGACACGTTTGTTTGTTCAGGCCCTTATGCCGATAAATTACCGGGTGAGGCCCATGAAAACTTGGCCTATCAGTGCTTAGTCCATTTTCGTGAACATGTGGCACCAAGTATGCCGTCGGTTTATCTCGAGCTTGAAAAACGTTTACCAATTGGTTCAGGTCTCGGTTCGAGTGCCTGCTCTGTGGTAGCGACTTTTGCTGCTTTGAATGAGTTTGCGCAAACAAATTTAAGTCAAATTGAGCTGATTGAATTAATGGCCGATTTTGAAGCGAAAGTCAGTGGCGCTCGCCATTATGACAACATCACGCCTTGTTATTTAGGTGGTTTGCAATTGACCGCTGACCTTGTGCCTAACAAAGCTTTGTCTGTGCCTGTTGATTCCGATTGGTACTATGTCGCAGCTTATCCTGGTTTTGCATTAAATACTGCAAAAGCGCGTTCTGTATTGCCAAAGCAAAGAAGCAGCTCAGAAGCCATTGAATTTGCACAGCGTTTGTCGAGTTTTTGTCTTCTTATGCAAACAGAGCAATTCGATTTAGCGCTCTCTCTGATGAAAGATGATATGGCAGAGCCGTATCGACACGCTTTAATCGCTGGGTTTACACAAGCTAAAACAGCGCTACCTAAACTTGGCGCTGAGCTGGTAAGTATTTCAGGTGCAGGTCCCACACTCTTTACGATTTGTAAAACAAAACAAGCGGCAGAGCAGTGTCAAGCTTGGTTAAACGAATACTATATTAATGAACACGGTTTTAGCCATATTTGTAAGCTAGACCATAAAGGCACGCGTGCCATTTCACAAGGAGAATAATCAATGCAACTTGTAAACTTAAAAGATGCCACGCAGCAAGTGTCTTTCACTACGGCTGTTAAAACAGGTCTTGGTCGTAACCAAGGGGTATTTTTCCCAAAGCAATTAAGTAAATTAGAAAATATCGATGCGCTGCTTGAAAAACCATTCGTAGAAAGAAGTGCCGAAGTATTGAGCCACTTAATTGGTGATGAGCTACCAAAAGATACGTTAGCTGAAATGGTTGCAAGTGCTTTTAACTTTCCAGCACCGCTTAAGCAAATTGGTGACAAACAATATTGTCTAGAATTGTTCCATGGCCCAACGTTGGCATTTAAAGATTTTGGCGGACGTTTTATGGCCGAATGTATTGGTTTATTTAACCAAGGTGAGCGTGTCACAATTTTAACTGCGACCAGTGGTGACACTGGGGCTGCGGTGGCACATGCTTTTTATAACAAGCCAAATGTCGATGTCGTTATACTTTATCCTGAGGGTAAAATCTCGCTCGCTCAACAAAAGCTATTTACGACGTTAGGTGGAAATATTCATTGCTATGCGGTTGAAGGCAGCTTTGATGATTGCCAAGCGTTGGTTAAGCAGGCGTTTTTAGATGATGAAATGAAAGAAAAGCTGGGCTTAAACTCTGCCAACTCTATCAATATCAGCCGTCTAGTTGCGCAAGTGTGCTATTACTTTGAAGCCGTTGCGCAATTACCTGTAGAGCAAAGAGGTAACGTGCATGTTTCTGTACCAAGTGGTAATTTTGGTAATGTGTGTGCGGCTATGATCGCTGCTGCTTTGGGATTACCTATTGCAAACTTGTCTGCAACTACCAATCAAAATGACACTGTACCTCGTTATATGGCGTCGGGTGAATGGTCGCCAAATGCCACATTAGAGTCGTTATCAAATGCAATGGATGTGAGTAAACCTAATAACTGGCCTCGAGTTGAAACTATGTTGGATCGCGGTGATTTTGATAAACATGAGTTTTATTCAAGAAGTGTCTCAGAAAGTCGCACGCAAGCGGTAATGAAAGAGATTGCAGCATCCGGTTACGTTATGGAACCGCATACCGCCATTGCGCTAGAAGGTCTGACTTTAGATAAAACTGAAAGTGCTGTGGGGATCTGCTTGGCAACGGCGCACCCTGCGAAGTTTAAATCTTCAGTAGAAGAAGTGCTCGGGCAAGAGATAGCAATGCCTAGCGTGTTACAAGATGCCTTAGACAAAAAGTGTTTAGCGGAGCCAATGAAGGCTGATTATACGCAATTGAAAGCGGCTGTTTTTGCTAAATTACTGTAATATTTAATCGCCAAGGGCGAGCTGTTGCAAACTGAAAAAGTTTACCAAACTCGCCCTATATAAATAACACTTATTTATTCTTATCTTATTCATTTGTTTTTTTAATATTTAAATAAAAAAATATCATTACATAAACACTGTGAAATAATTTCAATCCCTGTTTAAATATGTTCAAGCCGAAATTATAGGCATCAGACGCATAACTGCGTACAATACAGCTTTTACTACCCTAAACGTGTACCTAGGAGACCCCATGTTAGAACGTAACATGAACATTGCAGATTTTGATCCTGAATTAGCAAATGCGATTGCACTTGAAACAACTCGTCAAGAAGAGCACATCGAGCTTATCGCTTCTGAAAACTACTGTAGCCCACGTGTTTTAGAAGCTCAGGGTTCTCAATTAACGAACAAATATGCTGAAGGTTACCCAGGTAAGCGTTACTACGGTGGTTGTGAGCACGTTGATGTTGTTGAGCAACTGGCTATTGACCGTGCTAACGAGCTTTTCGGTTCTACTTATGCAAACGTACAACCTCACGCGGGTTCACAGGCAAACGCGGCAGTATTCCAAGCGCTTCTTCAGCCACATGACACTGTATTAGGTATGAGCCTTGCGCACGGTGGTCACTTAACGCATGGTTCTCACGTAAATTTCTCTGGTAAAACGTACAATGCTATCCAGTACGGTCTTAACGAAGAAACTGGTGAGATCGATTACGCACAAGTTGAAGCATTAGCACTTGAGCACAAGCCAAAAATGATCATCGGTGGTTTCTCAGCATACTCAGGTATCGTTGACTGGGCTAAGTTCCGTGAAATCGCTGACAAAGTAGGTGCTTACCTATTAGTTGATATGGCACACGTTGCAGGTCTTGTTGCTGCTGGTGTTTACCCAAGCCCAGTACCTCACGCACACGTTGTAACGACTACGACGCACAAAACTCTAGCGGGTCCTCGTGGTGGTCTTATCATCTCAGCTTGTGATGACGAAGACATCTACAAGAAGCTAAACAGCGCAGTATTCCCTGGTGGTCAAGGTGGTCCTCTATGTCACGTTATCGCTGGTAAAGCGGTTGCTTTCAAAGAAGCACTACAGCCAGAGTTCAAAACTTACCAAGAGCAAGTTGTTAAGAATGCACAGGCAATGGTTGCTGTTCTTCAAGAGCGTGGTTATAAAGTTGTTTCTGGTAAAACAGACAATCACTTATTCTTATTAGACCTAATCGACAAAGACATCACAGGTAAAGATGCTGATGCGGCACTTGGTCGTGCTAATATCACTGTGAACAAAAACTCAGTACCAAACGACCCACGCTCACCGTTTGTAACGTCTGGTCTTCGTATTGGTTCTCCAGCTATCACGCGTCGTGGCTTCAAAGAAGCTGAGTCAGCAGAGCTTGCAGGTTGGATCTGTGACGTACTAGACAACATCAACGATGAGTCAGTACAAGCTGAAGTAAAAGAGAAAGTAAAAGCTATCTGCGCTAAATTACCAGTTTACGCGTAATTTCGCTCACAAAATCAAAGAATTTTGTTATGATTGAGGCCGCATTTGCGGCCTTTTTTATATTTTTTCACAAGTGATTATCTATGCATTGTCCATTTTGCACCGCTAAAGAAACAAAAGTCATTGATTCCCGTTTAGTCGGCTCCGGTCATCAAGTCCGTCGTCGCAGAGAATGTGTGTTATGTCATGAGCGCTTTACGACGTTTGAAGGTGCCGAACTAGTTATGCCTCGGGTAATTAAACAAGATGGTTCTCGAGAGCCATTCAATGAAGACAAACTATTAAATGGTCTGCACCGCGCACTAGAAAAACGCCCGGTTAGCACTGAGCAAATTGAAGAAGTCGTACATCAAATTAAATCGCAAATTCGTGCTACGGGTGAGCGTGAAGTGGCAAGCCATATGATTGGTGAATGCATTATGGAAGCGCTGAAAAAGCTCGATAAAGTGGCCTATGTCCGCTTTGCTTCCGTATACCGCTCATTTGAAGATATTAGAGAGTTTGGCGAGGAAATCGCGAGGCTTGGAGATTGATGTTTAGCGAGCAAGATAAAGAATTTATGCAGCAGGCCATCTCGCTTGCCGCAAAAGGCCGTTTTACCACTTCACCTAACCCTAATGTGGGCTGTGTTATCGTAAAAGATGGCAATATAGTTGGTCAGGGGTATCACCAAAAAGCGGGTGAAGGTCATGCCGAAGTTCATGCATTAAAGATGGCTGGAGACAAGGCACTAGGCGCAACCGCTTATGTTACCTTGGAGCCATGTAGCCATTATGGTAGAACCCCGCCTTGTGCAAAAGGCCTAATCGATGCTGGAGTTAGCCGCGTTGTTGCAGCCATGGTCGATCCTAACCCAGAAGTCGCAGGTCGCGGCTTGCGCATGTTAGAAGAGGCAGGCATTGAAACCGCTTCTGGTTTGTACGAACAGGCTGCAAGAGATTTAAATCCTGGTTTTTTAACTCGAATGGAAACGGGCTTACCTTATATAAGTTGTAAATTGGCTGCGAGTCTAGATGGCAAAACCGCATTAAAAAATGGTGAGAGTAAATGGATCACCTCAAGTGCAGCTCGTCAAGATGTGCAGTTTTTACGTGCTGAGCACTGCGCCGTGTTATCGGGGGCTGATACTGTGCTGTTTGATGATGCTAAATTGAATGTACGACTTTCAGCAGAGCAGCTTGAGCTTGCAGAAGGGATGTCGGTTCGCCAGCCTATTCGAGTCATTATCGATTCTCAAAACCGTTTATCTCCAGATTTAGCATTATTCTCAATTAATAGTCCTATTATAATTTTAAGAACAAAAGCAGATACAACACACCAGTGGCCTGAACATGTCACAGAGCTGGTGGTTGATTCCATGAATGATAAGGTTGATATCAAAAAAGCGTTAATGCAATTAACTGCGTATGGTATCAACAGTGTATTCGTTGAAGCTGGCGCGACGCTTGCGGGTAAGTTTCACGAATTAAATCTTATCGATAATTATATTCTTTATTTAGCACCTAAAATTATGGGTCAAGATGCGCGAGGTTTATTTAACGTGCCAGAGTTGACGCAGATGGCAGATGTACAGAGCCTACAATGGCACGATATTAAGCAAGTTGGCGATGATATTCGTTTAACAGCATGCAAAGTAGCGCAAAAAGGTTAAGTTTTATGTTTACAGGTATCATTGAAGCAACCGGTAAGTTGACTGAGTTGACACAAAATCAAGGCGACCTAACGGTTCGTGTAAGTAGCCCAAATTTAGACATGGGTGATGTACAGTTAGGCGACAGCATCGCAACAAATGGTGTGTGTTTAACGGTTGTTGAAAAATTTTCTGATGGTTTTCGTGCTGATGTTTCAAATGAGACCTTGAAATTGACGCAATTTGCTCAATATAAGCTAGGGCAAACAGTTAATTTGGAAAAAGCATTACAGCCAATTTCGCGCTTAGGTGGTCATTTAGTCTCTGGCCACATTGATGGCATTGCGACAGTCGTAGCGATTTCACCTAATGCCCGCGCAACAGAATATTGGTTAGAAACGTCCAGTGAGCTGATGAAATATATTCCATATAAAGGCTCAGTAGCCATTGATGGTATCAGCTTAACTGTAAATGAAATTAAAGATTGTCAGTTTAAGCTGACAATTGTGCCGCATACAGCACAAGAGACAACCATTGCTGAATTTAAAGTGGGCAGTAAAATTAACTTAGAAGTGGATCAAATTGCACGTTATTTGGAACGCTTAGTACTTGGAGCTCAAGAGCCTGCACAAAGCTCTACTCTCACAATGAACTTATTGGCAAACGCAGGCTTTATTAAGTAGCGAATTAATTAAACAGGTAAATTATGAACTTGAACAGCGCACAAGAGATCATCGAAGACATTAAAGCCGGTAAAATGGTTATCTTGATGGATGATGAAGACCGAGAAAATGAAGGTGACTTAATCATCGCAGCCGAGCATATTTCAGCGGACGCCATAAACTTCATGGCAACCCACGGCCGTGGTTTAATTTGTTTAACTATGACTCAAGAGCGTTGTCAGCAAATTGATTTACCATTAATGGTGAGAAATAATGGCGCGCAATTCTCAACTAACTTCACTATGTCTATTGAAGCAGCAAAAGGTGTCACTACAGGTATTTCTGCTGCTGACCGTGCTCGTACAGTACAGGCAGCTGTTGCTAAAGGTGCAGTGCCAACAGACATCGTGCAGCCAGGTCATATCTTCCCAATTATGGCGCAACCTGGTGGGGTATTAACTCGTGCTGGTCATACAGAAGCAGGCTGTGATTTAGCGCGTTTAGCAGGTTTAGAACCCGCTTCAGTCATTGTTGAGATCTTAAACCCTGACGGTACCATGGCACGTCGTCCGCAGTTAGAAGTGTTTGCTAAAGAACACGGTTTAAAGATTGGTACTATCGCTGACCTAATTGAATACCGTAACTTAAACGAGACAACTATCGAAAAAGTTGCGCAGTGTAAGTTACCAACTGAATATGGTGAATTCGATTTAGTTACTTATAAAGACACCATTGATAACCAGCTTCATTATGCTTTACTCAAAGGTGAGGTTTCAGAAAGTGATGCAACGCTCGTGCGTGTTCACTTACAAAGCACCTTTAATGATGTCTTACTATCAGACAGAGGCGCTGATCGAAGCTGGAGCTTGCATGGTGCGATGAAGCACATCAGCGAAAATAACGGTGTGCTGGTTATTCTGGGTAAACAGGAACAAACTGAAGACATCGAGCACATGGTAAAAGCATTTGCTGCGCAAGATGCGGGCGAAACTGTGAATCAGCGCAAATTCCAAGGTACGTCTCGTACAGTTGGTGTTGGCTCGCAGATCTTAGCTGATTTAGGTATTCAAAAAATGCGCCTAATGAGTATGCCGAAAAAATATCATGCACTTTCAGGTTTCCACCTAGAAGTCGTTGAATACGTAGAGCCTAAATAATTGAATGAAAAAGCCCGTTGATGACAGCGGGTTTTGTTATTTGGGGTTAACCAAAACTGTGCTATTATGCGCGCCAATTTGGCAATTGCTTATTGCGTACTCGGCGCACTTTGATTGCAAAGTACGAAACATTAAGAAGATTAGGACCATCTAATGAAGATTATTGAAGGTAACAAATACGCTCCTGGCAAAAAATTTGCCATTGTTATTTCACGTTTTAATGATTTTATCGGTAGCAGCTTACTTGACGGTGCTGTTGACGAGCTAAAGCGTGTTGGTGGTGTTAAAGAAGAAGACATCACAGTGGTATATGTACCAGGTGCCGTTGAGTTACCATTAGCAGCTAAGCGTTTAGCGATGAAAAAAGAGCACGATGCAATCATTGCATTAGGCGTTATCATCCGTGGTGGTACACCACATTTCGACCTAGTTGCTAACGAGTCAAATAAAGGACTTGCAAGCGTTTCATTAGACTATGATATTCCGGTAGCATTTGGTGTATTAACCACGGAAAGCATTGAGCAAGCCATTGAACGTGCGGGCACTAAGATGGGCAACAAAGGCGGCGAAGCAGCCCTTGGTGCACTAGAAATGGTGAACGTGCTAGAGCAAATTTAAGAGGATCCTCAGTGAAACCAGCAGCAAGACGTAAAGCACGTATATTAGCGCTTCAAGCCGTATACTCTTGGCAATTAAGTGGCAACCCGATTGCCGATATTGAGCAACAAATGTTGATCGAGAATGATGTATCTAAAGTAGACGTAGAATACTTTAAAGATCTTGCTCGCGGTGTTGCAGTAAACGTAAAACAATTAGATGAGCTTGTTAAGCCACATCTTTCTCGCCCGTTTGAAGACTTAGATGAAGTTGAGCGTGCAGTATTACGTTTAAGTGCATACGAACTTAAGTTCCGTGAAGATGTACCATACAAAGTAGCAATCAATGAAGGCATTGAACTTGCGAAAATCTTTGGTGCTGAAGACAGCCATAAGTTTGTGAACGGTGTTTTAGACAAAGCAGTTAAAGCAGTTCGCAAATAAAGGCAAACAATTTGGAGAGCCGGCTTAGGCCGGCTTTTTTATGTATGAAGGAATTTGAGTTAATCAATCGATTTTTCACCGGCCGTGGCATTACTCGACGTGATGTAGACTTAGGCATAGGTGATGATTGCGCCCTAGTTACTATCCCTGAAGGCTGCCAATTAGCGGTCACCACAGATACGCTGGTTGAAGGCGTTCATTTCTTTTCTGATATTTCTCCTAAAGCCTTAGGACACCGAATTTTAGCGGTAAACTTAAGTGATTTGGCTGCAATGGGGGCAGAACCAGCTTGGATATCCATTGGCTTGACGCTACCTAATGTTGATGAAACTTGGTTGGAACAGTTCACTGAAGGTATGCACGATATTGCTGAATACTATAACGTGCAACTGATCGGTGGTGACACCACGCAAGGCCCATTAACGATTACCGTGTGTGCTAAAGGTATTGTACCAAAAGGTAAAGCGTTAACTCGAAGTGGTGCTAAAGTGGGTGATTGGTTATATGTGACTGGTGACCTAGGAGATGCCGCTTTGGCAATTGAAGCACGTAAACAAGGCTGGGAACTCAGTGATGAAGATCGCAGTTATGTTCAGAAAAAGTTTGATTATCCTGCTCCGCAAGTTGCAGCTGGTCAGGTTTTACGTGGTTTAGCAAATTCAGCCATTGACATTTCTGACGGTTTACTGGCTGATTTGAATCATATCCTGACCCACTCAGGTGTTGGTGCGACTATCCATGCGGATAAAGTACCGGTGTCAAATGCACTTAAAAACTTACCAGATGAAGAAGTACGTTTAATGCTGGCAATGGCCTATGGTGATGATTATCAATTGTTGTTTACTGTGCCTGATAGTAATAGAGTAGCAGTTGAAAAACGCTTGGCGGAATATGGTGTCACACCAACCTGTATCGGGCAAATCAACGCAAATGCTGGCGATGTATCGCTACTTTATAAAGATAAACCTTGGCCATTTCCCGCAACTGGCTTTGAACATTTTAGTTAGGAGTCAGTTTGGCTAAGCAGTACAAATTTGATATTCGTAAACCTCACCAATTCTTTGGTTTGGGTTTTGGTTTAGGGCTTGCCCCGTTTGCCCCTGGCACATTTGGTACCTTAGGTGCGTTACCGCTTATTTTCATTACAGCTAGTTACCCATTATGGCTGCAATGTGTTTTTGCAGTTGTGATCAGTGTATTTGGTATTTGGGTTTGCGGACAAACGGCTAAAGATGTTCAAGTTCATGATCATCCAGCAATTGTTTGGGATGAAGTGGCTGGCTTTTACATTACGATGATAGGCGCAGCATTATCTTGGAAAGCACTTTTAGTTGGCTTTTTATTATTCAGATTTTTCGATATTGCCAAACCAGGTCCCATTAGAATGTTAGACAAAAAGCTGCATGGTGGCTTCGGGATCATGGCTGATGACATTTTAGCGGGTATTTTTTCGTTGATTTGTGTACAAGCTTTGTTTAAAACTGGTTTCTTAGTAGCTTAATCAATAAAAGATTGTGAGAGTATGATCAAAAAAACCTTGCTAGTGTCTTGGCTGTTTATACTGATGAGTTTTTCAGTTTCAGCGGCTATTAATGACTATATTGTGAAGCAATGGAATGTACAAAATGGCTTACCCTCACAATCAATTAAAAGCTTGGTGCAAGATCAACAAGGCTATGTTTGGCTTGGTACTCAGTTTGGCTTAAGCCGATTTGACGGCTTTCAGTTTCGAAATTTTACAACGCAAAACACGCAATTCTTACAAACCAATGCTATTCATAAACTACTGTTAGACAGACACGGTAAGTTATGGATTGGTACCAAGCGCGGTTTACACCGTTTAAACCCTCATACACTTGATGTTTTGTCATTCAATATTAAAGGTCCTATCCTCGATATTGTTGAAGACAAACAAGGCGATATCTGGGTTGCAGGAAATGGCTTATTTTACATTGGCAATGACAGTCAAGCACAACGCGCTTTTGATGCAGCTGAAGACAATAAAAAGTTTCCTGTTAATCGAATTAATCAGATTGTTGGCAGCGTATCCAAAATAGCGCAAGGCACAGATGGTTTATGGTTGGTGAATGAGCGTAACCTTCTCAAAATAACCAAATCTGCCACAAATCGCAGAGATGTTTTTCGCCTTGAGCTTGGTTTTAGGTTAGCCTTGCCTGAACAATTAGCGCAAACAATCGTACATGATTTAGCTTGGATTGAAGGGCGTTTATACCTAGCGTCTGAACTTGGTGCTTATTTCTTAGATATTGACCAAGTATTGAGACGGTATACTGAATTAGGTAATGGTGCAGTCTATAAATTTATGAATGACCCTGACACAGGGTTGTGGGCGTCCACATCAACTCGTTTGATGTTTAGAGAGGGAATATCTGACTGGCGCTATGTTGAGCCGATTCATGCAGACCAATCGATTTGGTTCTCAGACATGTTTAAAGATGCAGAAGGCAATATTTGGTTAGCCAGTTTGAATGAAGGTCTTTGGTTCGCGCATACCGGTAATATTGCTCGGCATATGATTGACGACAACACTCAGCAGGGCATAACTGCAACGACTAAAGATAATCAAGGCAGAACTTGGATAGCGTCTAGAAGTGGTGTGGGATACTTAAATAATGATGACTCTTTACAAGTGGTTATTACCCCTGAAGCATTAAAAAACAGTACAGTATACGAGCTTGAATTTAGTGGCAATAGCCTATTTATAGGCACTGAGCGTGGTGCTCTGATATATGAGCAAGGGGTGCTGCGATTATTACCGTTTCGAGAGTTACGACAAACCCCTGTGTTAGCCATTACCCCGTCACAACGTGGGGGGATTTGGATAGGTACAGGTAGTGGTATGTACCGTCTTGAGTATTCGGGTCTAACGCCGTTTGCTTACAATGCTTTTTTAGGCAGTCAATTCGTCACCTATATCAATGATCAACCGAATGTAGGGTTTATAGGCACCAATAAAGGAGCTTATCAATTCAATCAAAAGGGAATCGAGAAACTCGGTGGGCAAACATCTCTTGAATCCGCTTATGTTACCAGTATTTTGTATATTCAAGGTGTAGCTACTTTGGTTGGCTCGTGGAATGATGGCTTATTCTATCGCACTGCAAAAGGGGATTGGTTTCAACTAGATGCATCAAATGGCCTTCCTCACGGTTCAATTTCTTCTCTTTACTATGATGAACAGCAGGCACTTATTTGGGTCAGTACCCGTAAAGGGGTATATCGCTTACCTGCAGCGCAATTTACCCACCCTATCAGTAACTTAAAAGTGGAACAGGTTATTAGCCAGTTTGACCGCCAACTAGATGGTAAGGTTGGTCGTTGTTGTTCTGGATTTGGCGGCGATGCGGTATTAGAAAAGCAGGGGGCAATTTGGTACCCAAGCTCTCAAGGGGCTGTTGAAATTCCCAAAAATGTGGAGTTATTTGGTTCAAAAGAGTTATCCCCGAAACTTGAAGAGGTTATTACGCAAGATAGAGCGATAGTCGCGAGTAAATTTTCTGAATTACTTAAATTAGACACCAGTGAACGTGATATCACGATTAATTACACTGCAATTGATTTTTATGCACCGACGAGTATTGAGTTTAGATATCGTTTAACAGGAAAAGAAAATACCGAATGGCGGGAAGTATTTAATCGCCGAGAAGCGATATATACGAACTTAGAGCCAGGTTTGTATAACTTTGAGTTACAAGTTAAGCGAAAAGGTGAAGGCTGGCAACAGGCGAGAAGTACTTCACAGCAAATCGAGATACCGAGACGTTTTGATGAAACTGTGTATTTTAGGTTATTAATTACACTTGGGTTTGTCCTATTGTTTTATGTATTCTTTTGGATTTTTAGAGCCCAAGAGAGACGTAAGCAGCAAGCGCTTGAATCTTTAGTGGCAGAGCGTACCATGGCACTGCGTCAAGCGAACGACAAGCTTAACCAAGTAAACACTCAGATGAAGCTAGTTAGCCATACAGATGAGCTCACAGGTCTTAAGAGCCGTCGTTTCTTATTCGATCAACTTCCTAAAGATGTTGAACATTACCAGCGTAATTCAAAGTCATTACAACAACAGAATAAGCGCTTGGTCCTGTTGATAATCAACGTTGATAACTTTAGTAAAGTAAATGATGCCTATGGACCCATTGGTGGAGATAGCTGCTTGCAACAGCTTGCAACCTTATTAAATACCAGAACGCAAGGCTCAGATTATGTAGCACGTTGGAGTGGCGATGAGTTCTTATTGTTGCTTCGTGACTTTAAACGTGACGCAATCGAAACTTATATAAAAGAGCTGTGCCGTGCCATTGCTGAATGTGACTTCCAATTACCCAATGGTAAGTCGATTAATATGACGGTGTCTATGGGGTGGTCATTTTACCCTCTGCCTCTGCTGGGTGGGCAAGTGATAAGTTGGGAGGCCTCAGTGAATTTAGCGGATGTCGCACTTCATCAAGTTAAGCAACGTGGCGGTGATGGCGCTGCAACTATCACATTTGATGACCAGTTGGATGCGTTTGAGTTTGAGCAAACAAGTAATGTTGAATCACAATTACAAACATTACAGGCAAATGGGCTCGCAGATGTGAAAATTTGGATGCGTTAGTTGTTTATACTGGCTCTTCACTAATAATTTAAAAGCATAAAAAAAGGAGCCTAGGCTCCTTTTTTAAGCTTCAGTGCTTCTTAAAGTAGCGCGTTAATACGCTGCTCGATTGAATTAGCACATAAGCCCATTTCTGCATGCATTTCATCTTGCGTACCGTGCTTGATGAACTCATCAGGAATACCAAATAACGTCACAGGCGTTTGTATACCTTGTGAGCCAAGAAACTCCATAACAGCACTGCCAGCACCACCGGCAATGGCATTATCTTCAAGACAAACAAAGCGGTCATGAGTTTTGCTTAGCTCAACAAGTAAAGCTTCATCAAGCGGCTTAACAAATCGCATATCAACTAAAGTTGTATTTAAGTTTTCAGCGGCTTGCTTGGCATTATGAAGAAGTGTGCCAAAGCTTAAGATGGCCACTTTCTCACCTTTACGGATCACATTGCCTTTACCAATTTCATATGCTTGCATCTGAGTTTGTACATCACTGTCACCGGCACTACCGCGAGGGTAACGCACCGCAACAGGCTGGTTACACTGGTAACCTGTGTAAAGCATCTGACGGCATTCGTTGGTATCACTTGGTGCCATGATGATCATGTTTGGAATACAGCGCATAAAGCTTAAATCATAAGCACCTTGGTGAGTTTCACCGTCAGCGCCTACAATACCTGCGCGGTCAATTGCAAACAGTACTGGTAAATTTTGTAGCGCGACATCGTGAATAAGTTGGTCATAAGCACGTTGTAAGAAACTTGAGTAGATAGCAACTACAGGTTTAAGGCCTTCACATGCGAAACCTGCACCTAGTGTTACAGCATGCTGCTCTGCAATGGCAACATCAAAATACTGCTCAGGAAACTCTTTTGAGAAACGCACCATACCTGAACCTTCACGCATCGCTGGCGTAATCGCCATAAGCTTAGGATCTTGCGCTGCCATGTCACATAACCAATCACCAAATACTTTTGAAAAAGTAGGAGCGCCTGGTTTAGACTTTGGCAAGCTGTGCACGCTAGGATCGAACTTTGGTACGCCGTGGTAACCAATTGGGTCGGCTTCAGCTGGTTTGTAACCTTTACCTTTTTGCGTCTTGATGTGCAAGATCTGAGGGCCTTTCAGATTACGCATATTTCTTAGCGTATCAACCAACATATTGACGTCGTGACCATCAATTGGACCAATGTAATTTAAACCAAGCTCTTCGAAGAAAGTACCAGGTATCACCATGCCCTTTAAATGCTCTTCCATACGGCTGGCAAGCTCTTTAACAGTCGGTACACCAGAAAGAATTTTCTTACTGCCTTCGCGAATATTTGTATAAAAGCTACCAGAAAGAATGCGTGCAAAGTGGTTGTTTAGTGCGCCTACATTTTCAGAGATAGACATCTCATTATCATTTAAGATAATCAGCATGTCGGATTTTATATCTCCGGCGTGATTCATGGCTTCGAACGCCATACCAGCGGTGATCGCACCATCACCTATCACTGCAACGGTTTTACGGCCTTTACCTTCTTTCTGTGCAGCAATTGACATACCTAATGCAGCTGAAATCGAGGTACTTGAATGCCCAACACTGAAGGTATCGTATTCACTTTCTTCTCGGAAAGGAAAAGGGTGTAACCCATCTTTTTGACGGATCGTATGCATAGCATCACGACGACCGGTTAAGATTTTGTGTGGATACGCTTGATGGCCTACATCCCAGATTAATCTATCTTCAGGTGTGTTATAAACGTAATGTAAAGCCACAGTCAGTTCGACGGTGCCTAAGCCTGAAGCCAAGTGACCACTGCTCTGAGAAACCGAATTAAGTAAGTAATCTCTTAATTCGTCGCTCAGCTTACCCAGTTGGGGCTGTGGTAATTGACGTAATTGCGCCGGTTCATCAACCAAGGCGAGTAATGGGTACTTGCTACTGTCCAGTTTCATTCTTTCAACATGTGTCCTACGCAAACCTCGTTCGATTATATACAAAGGTTTACTTAATTTTTATAAATTTTGCTTTGTTCGTCATCAATACGTCATAAAAGAGTACTAGTGATCACGCTCAATTATATATTTCGCCAGCTCTGCCAATACATCGGTATTATGAGGTATTTCATCAAGTGCAAGCAGTGCATCAGCTACTAATTGATGTGCTTTTTGTTTTGCACCATTAAGGCCGAGTAAAGCTGGATAAGTTGACTTGTGATTATCTAAGTCAGAACCTTGTGGTTTACCTAACACCGCAGTATCGCCTTCGATATCTAAAATATCATCTTGTACCTGAAAAGCGAGGCCAAGGTTTCTACCATATTTTTCAAGGGCGGCAATAATGCTTTCTTCGACATCCGGAGCACACAGGGCGCCTAACTGAATTGCGCATTTCAAAAGTGCGCCAGTTTTAAGCCTATGAATACGCTCAAGCTCTATTAGTGTAATTGACTTGTCTGTAGCTGCAATGTCAAGTGCTTGGCCGCCCACCATGCCTTGCAAGCCTGATGCAACGGCAAGGGCATTAATCATTTTGATTTGTTGCTTTGCAGGTACAGAAAACTCATGAACACTCAAAAACTCAAATGCTAAGGTCTGAAGTGCATCACCAGCTAAAATAGCTTGGGCTTCATCATAAGCGATATGACAGGTTGGCTTACCACGACGCAGATCGTCATCGTCCATAGCTGGCAAATCATCGTGGACTAAAGAATAACTGTGAATGCATTCAATCGCAGCTGCGGCGACATCTAGATCGGATTCCTTAGCACCTAATAGCTTGCCTACCGTGTAGACCAAAAAGGGCCTTAACCTTTTACCACCGTTATTAATACTGTAAAAAGTTGCTGATTTCACAGTATCATCGGTATCTAGAGGTATAGAAAAGTAGTTGCTGATATAACTATCTAAGCGGTTTTGTGCCGTACTTATATGCTCAAGTATATTCACTGCGAGGTCTTAATCTAATTCATTTGGCATTGGTGTTACAGGTGTCTCTGGGTCGTTACCCATCAATATTGAGACTTTTTGTTCTGCACTGCTTAACTTTTCATTAGAGGCATTGGCTAATTGAACACCACGTTCAAATTGCTTTAAGGATTGTTCCAAAGTCAGACTACCTTGCTCCATAGCCTGTACAATGCCTTCTAGTTCGGTCATTGCCTCTTCAAAACTTAGATTTTCAGGTTTTTTTGCAGCCATAGTACATCTTGCTCAGCAATTTATTTTAAAGGTAGCAATTTTAGGGGGATTAGCGACTCAGGTCAAAGCTTGTTGCGGGCAATCGTTGCGAATCAGTTTATTTTTTGCCTAATGTGGGCTTTAATCGAATTTTCACAACGTAATTGAGTTAAGATATTCAAGATGTTGCCGATAAAAGTCTTACTGAAAGCTAAGCTTTTCACTGTAACATAGGCACAAGGTTTGCAAATATTCGAATTAAGCATGATATTTGTAGTTGCCACTCAAAAAATTGACTTCGAGTGTCAGAATAAAAAAGTAATGATAAGTATTCTCTGGAGGGGATAGTGGATTTAGCAACCGTTATCGGAATAGTAGGTGCAATAGGTTTGGTCATCATGGCAATGTTCATGAGTAGTAATGGTGACTTGGCCATGTTTGGTGATGGCCCATCTACCGTCATTGTATTCGGTGGCTCTATTTTCATCGTACTCTCAAACTTCACCATGAGCCAATTCTTAGGCATTGGTAAAGTCGTCGGCAAAGCCTTTATGTTCAAGATTGAATCTCCGGAAGAGCTCATTGAAAAAGCAGTTGAATTGGCTGACTCTGCTCGTAAAGGTGGCTTTTTGGCCTTGGAAGAAGCTGAAATACCTAATGCATTTATGCGTAAGGGCGTTGATATGTTAGTAGACGGTCATGATGCTGACGTTGTGCGCGCCACTTTGTTAAAAGACATTTCACTCACCACGTCACGGCATGAATTAGGTGCTAACTTATTTAAATCCTTGGCAGACATCGCGCCTGCAATGGGCATGATCGGAACGCTAATTGGTCTAGTTGCCATGTTATCAAACATGGACGACCCAAAAGCGATTGGTCCTGCAATGGCGGTAGCACTCCTTACAACGTTATATGGTGCGTTCCTTGCCAACGTAGTTGCTATTCCTATTCAGGCGAAACTTGAGTTGCGTAAAGATGAAGAAGAACAAAATCAACGTTTAATCTTGGATGCAATTTTGGGTATTCAAGATGGTCAAAACCCGAAAGTAATCGAAGGTATTTTGAAGAACTACCTACCTGAGTCGAAACGCGGCAGCGACAAGGAGGAGTAGTATGTCAGACGAACAAGAATGTAAATGTCCTCCTCCCGGGCTACCCGCTTGGATGGGAACATTTGCCGACCTCATGTCACTTTTGATGTGCTTTTTCGTTTTGCTGTTAGCCTTCTCTGAGATGGACGTATTGAAGTTTAAACAAATTGCAGGCTCGATGAAGTTTGCATTTGGTGTACAAAACAAAATAGAGGTAAAAGACATTCCTAAAGGTACCAGCGTAATTGCAATGGAGTTTACACCAGGTAAACCTGAACCTACACCCATTGAAACTATCCAACAGCAGACCGTAGAGATGACACAGCAAATGTTAGAGTTTCAGGCTGGTGATGAGGCCTCTGCGGGGGGGCGTCAAGAGCAGCGTGGTAATAAGCGGGGTGGTGAATCGCAAAGTACCTCACAAGAGCAATCTATGGAGCAGGCTATTTCTGCTGCTGATCAAGAGCAGGTGAATGAACTGGTTAAGAAAATTGCCCAGCAAATGGAAAAACAAATCATGGACGGGGCAATTGAACTTGAGTCTCTTGGACAGCAAATCATTATTCGTATCCAAGAAAATGGCGCATTCCCCTCTGGTAGTGCATTTTTACAGCCCAAGTTCAAACCAATTATTCGTGAAATTGCAGAATTATTAAAAGATGTACCAGGTGAAATAACGGTCTCTGGTCATACTGATGATTTTCAGGTTACCAATGAGCTTTACTCTAATAACTGGGATTTATCAGCAACCCGTGCTGTTGCAGTTGCCAGCGAAATGGTTAAAGCATCTGGGTTTGATAAAAATAGAATGGTTGTCGTTGGTCATGCTGATACGCGCCCGTTAGTACCGAATGAAAATGATACAGATAGACGCCGAAATCGCCGAGTAGAGATTTCTATTTTACAAGGTAAAGCAAAAGAATCTGATCCTATTGAATTGCGCGGTAACTAATTTTTTCATTCTTTAGGATTGTATTTCTTGATAGATGATTCGAATTCAGCTAATTTGAAGATGAATTATCTATCAAGGAGAAATACCATGTCTATTTTAAGTAAATATGCTTACATTCCAGGCAATAACGGTGATGGTGCTGATGACAATGATGAGCCACCAAAGTCAAAAGAGAAGTCGTTAGATTAATCATTTAAAGACTAACTTCACAATATGTCATTCGATTTAAACAGTTCTTATTTTAATCAGTTTTTATTATTAATAAGAGATCATGCGACGTTATTGACATTTATTTCGGTTGCTCTGTTTGCATTATTAAGAGATGACAAAGCGCTTCGATATGCGGCACTGTGTGCCGCATTTTATGTTATTGGCTATTTTTCTTTTCCTTTGATCAAGCAAGTTGATGCTGATTTGTATGTTATCCGCTACGTATATTGGGCCTTTAGTGACATTGTTTTTATGGCGATATTAGCTGTATGGGCATTGAAAGATAAGGTTTATCTGTGGCAAAGCATACTTGCACAACTTATTGTGCTTCCAGCCCCAATCATGCAGTTATTTAGGTTAGTAGATAGGCACTATTTAGACTTGAGCTACTCTACTTACCTTTATAAAAGTATTTTGCCTTTGGTCAATATCCTTACTGTGATCCTGTGTTTTTTACCTGTGGTATACGTTTTAAAAAAACCAAGTAAATCAGTTGCAAGCTAAGTAATAAACTCTCAACTGATTGTTAGGTTAGTTGATATTGATATCAGTGAGTTCAACATTGATACCCGTATCTGAGTTTGCACTGGTTTTAGCTGCTAATTTAACAAATGTTTTACTGCCTTGGCTATTTGGGATAATAATGTCTGTCATGGCAAATCTGCAGCTTTGAATTAAGTTTTCTTGTTGTACTGAAGCGTTTAAACAAGCTGTTTTTGTAACGTTATTACTACGTACTTCTTCACAATAAGCAGGATTTAAACTGCTACTCAGCTGTTCATCAACATCATCTAAAGAAAGTAAAATTCTAAAATCGTTATTGTCACACTCCAAAGGCACGATTTTTTGATTGTTAGATAAATCACCTTGCAAAAACCTTTGTTCATCAGAGTTTTGATACCAGACTGTTAAAGTGCTTTGAAGTAAGTTTGTGGGCATGGATACAGGACTTCCTTTAGCGCGCCAATCAGCCAAAGAAGATAGTTCGGGTAAAGCAAATGACACACTGAGTTCTGGTGTGTATTTGAATTGTTGACCTGTTTTGATTGAGTTGTTGTCAGAACCTTGCCAAGTATCAGTCACGTCTGCACCAAAGATATTCGCAACTAGCTCACAAAGAGGAGTTGTTCCTTTATAAGATGTTTCTGCAAGGCTACTTGATCTATTAGTAAAGTAAGTCACTTGAGGTTTTGTCTGAAGTGTATCACCTTCGATTTGCCAATAAGCAATATTAGTTTCTTGCTTATTGAAATGTCTTTGCGCCGAGAAGTTACCACCACATTGCGCACTATCATCCACGGCGGGCGCTGTGTTGTCCTTTGAGAGAGGCTCACTGCCTCCACCACCACATGCAGTTAAAAAAGAGCATGAAAGAAAGAGTAAAGGGTATTTCATGAAACTACCTTGATGTTGAGTTATCAGGCTTGCATGATAACTCAAACTTTTAACCATTAACCTAGCGCAGGAATAACGCCAAACATTTGCAAGCCTTGTGCAACTATTATGACAACGCCACAGCAAGCTGCAAGGCTTAATCCAAATCGCCCACCTTTAACTTGGTATCCTTGATCACTTGAGTGTTGCGCTCTTTGCACCCAGACCATAGCAACGGGTAGAAATATAGCCAACACCACAAGTGCAATGGCGGCGTAACCTAATGCTGTAATAAATCCTTGAGGATAGAATAGAGCGAAGCCTAGTGGAGGGACAAAGGTAATTAACGCCGTTTTTAATCGAGCGATTTTGTTGTCACCTTGTTTGAAAGCATCTGCAAAGAAATCAAACAGTCCAAGACTCACTCCGAGAAAAGAGGTTGCTAGAGCTAGGTCTGCAAAAATAGTGATCGACGTACTGACTTGTGTGCTATTTACTAGGCTTGAAATGTTGCCAATGAAGCCTTGCAGACCTTCAGCTTGTAGAAGTTGGGATTGGCTCATCATACCTTGGCTAATTAGTTGCCAGAAAACATAAATGATTAAAGGGACAGATGCACCGAAAATCATGACCTTTCTGAGTGAACGAATATCAACACCGACGTACTTTACAATTGATGGGATCGAACCGTGAAAGCCAAATGATGTGAAGATAACAGGTATAGCAGAAATAAGTAGCCCTTGCTCTAATGGCATCTCTAGTAAATGTTGGCCTTGGACATAAGGGGTCAGAACAAAGAATAGGCTGCCTAGTACGACTACTTTAATTGCAAATAATACTCGGTTCAGTTTATCAACCGTTGAAGTACCCATTGTAACTATGGTTGCGACCAAAACCGCTACCAGAATAGAGCCGACTTGCGGAGCGACATCGAGATTGAGCGCAGCATTTATTTTTGATTGTAATTGCGCACCTCCACCTGCTATGTAAGCCGCACATAGCGCGTAAAACAAAAAGACCATTGCGAAATTGGCGATATATTGCCCACGTTTACCAAGCAGTGTCTTTGCGAGTGTATTAAGTGTGGCATCTGAACTGGCGAATTGGTGAAGCTCTAGCATTAATAACGCGGTGTAGGTCATTAAAAGCCAAGTTAATAAAATTAGAATTAAAGATGCACTAAAGCCAATACCTGCAGAAGCAATTGGCAGGGCTAGCATGCCTGCACCTATGGTTGTGCCTGCGACAATTAGCATACTGCCAAGGGTTTTATTCTTTATCACATTTATGCCCCGTTAAGTGTGAGAGAGCAGGCAAGATATAACGCAGAGCAAAAAATTGAAACTCCTTTGTTATAAATCAAGATACGTGTTTGTAATATATGTTTTACATTCTGCTGCACTGAACCGAGATTTAGACATAAAAAAACGCGATGACTCGGCATCGCGTTTTTTCAAAAGTGATGATTACTTCACTTCTTTACCAGCCGCTTGTTGATCGGCATGGTAACTTGAACGTACAAACGGTCCGCACGCTGCGTGTGTGAAACCAATTTCATCAGCGTAATCTTTTAAAGCATCAAACTCTGCAGGCGGTACATAGCGTTTTACCGGCAGGTGGTGCTTAGATGGTTGTAAATATTGGCCTACAGTAAGCATGTCAACGTTGTGTTCGCGAAGATCGCGTAACACTTCTTCAATCTCAGACATTTCTTCGCCTAGACCCACCATTAAGCCAGATTTAGTCTTAACATTCGGGTGAGCTTCTTTGAAGCGACGAAGTAGTTCTAAAGACCACTTATAATCTGCACCTGGACGAGCCAGCTTATACAAACGAGGTGCAGTCTCTAAGTTATGGTTGAATACGTCAGGTGGCGTTTCAGTTAAGATCTCTAATGCTTTTTCCATACGGCCACGGAAATCAGGCACTAAGATCTCAATGGTGATTTCAGGATTATGCTTACGAATCGCTTTGATACAGTCAGCAAAATGTTGTGCACCGCCATCACGTAAGTCATCACGGTCTACAGACGTGATAACCACATACTTTAGCTTCATGTCTTTAATGGTTAAAGCCAGTTTTTCAGGCTCTTGTGCGTCTGGTTTTAACGGGCGACCATGTGCTACATCACAGAAAGGACAACGACGAGTACAAATAGCACCTAAGATCATGAATGTCGCTGTACCATGATTAAAGCACTCAGAGAGGTTAGGGCATGATGCCTCTTCACACACTGAGTGTAACCCGTGGTTTCGCATTGCTTGCTTGATGCCCTCAATGCGCTCACTTGATTTCGGTAAACGGATTTTAAGCCATTCAGGTTTTCTTAGCATTTCATCGCGTTCAGTTGGCATCACCTTAACTGGGATCAATGCCATTTTTTCAGCATCGCGAAGCTTTACCCCTGGCTCCATTTTTACTGGTTTACTCATTCGTTCTCGAACCCTTCTTTGTGTTCAACATGCTCAGCGTTAAGACGTTTAAGCATATGTTTAACAAGACCTTGCGCAACTTCATCAAGTTGCGACGGGCCATTTAATTCACTTGTTTGCACCATGTTCATACCGGCATAGCCACATGGATTTATGCGCATAAACGGGCTCATATCCATGTTTACATTCAGTGCCAGACCATGAAACGAACAGCCTCGGCGAACGCGCAGGCCCAAAGATGCAATTTTACTGTCGTTGACGTAGACACCAGGTGCATCCGGTTTGGCGTAAGCATTAATGTCGTATTCTTTAAGCATATCGACAATGCATTCTTCTAACCAAGTTACTAGCTCTCTTACGCCAATTTTAAGACGACGGAGATTAAACAGTACGTACATCATTTGCTGACCAGGACCGTGATAAGTCACTTGACCACCGCGGTCAACTTGAATAACAGGAATGTCGCCCGGTGCTAAAACATGCTCTGCTTTACCTGCTTGCCCCTGAGTAAAGACAGGCTCATGTTCAACAAACCAGATCTCATCGGGACTGTTATCGTCTCGGGTATCAGTGAAGTCTTGCATCTTTTGCCAAATAGGCTGGTAACTTTGTAAGCCTAACTGGCGAACTATCACGGTGCTTTGAGTCATGACTTGCCTTTACAGTACGTAACGTACGTCTTCGATGTTGCCAATTTCTGTATAGATTTGCTCAATATGCTCTTTTGAAGTGACGGTCGCGACCAGCGTCACCGACTCGTAAGTACCTTTGCTACTCGGTTTTACTTTTGGCGCATAGTCACCTGGTGCAATTGTTTGCAGCTTTGCAAGGATCTGATCAGTCAGATTTACATTTGCTAGGCCCATAATCTTAAACGTGAATGGGCAAGGGAACTCTAAGTATTCGTCAAACTTAGTATTTTTAACTGGTTGAACCATGAAGGTGTCCTCATCGCAAATGGTGTGGTGTGTTTTTATTTCACACACGCTCAATAATGGCGGGCATTCTATCATTTTTGCGGCAAAAAAAAACGCCTCACTCAGGAGGCGTTGATGACTAATAAATCAATTATTACATGATCTGTAAACGTAAATAGTCATAGATCTTGCTAAAGAAGCTACCTTCTTCAATTTCTTCAAGCGTAACTAATGGATACTGAGAGATTTCTTCGCCATCGAGCTCTAGGAATAGTGTGCCTACTTTAGTGCCTTTGGCTAATGGCGCTTCTAAAGTTTTATCTAACTCAAAGTTAGCTTTTAAATTTTTGCGTTGACCACGAGGGATAGTAATGGGTGTGTCTTCTAGAATACCTAAAGAAACCGTCTCTTTATTACCCATCCAAATACGCTGATCTGCAAAGCTATCGCCCGCTTTATATGGTGTGATTGTTTCGAAGAAACGGAAGCCATAGTTGAGTAGTTTTTTGCTTTCGACTTTACGAGCACGCTCACTGTCTGTACCCATAACAACTGCAATTAAGCGCATGTCGTCTTTAGTTGCTGATGTCACTAGGCTGTAACCAGCCTCTGATGTGTGACCTGTTTTAATGCCATCAACGTCAAGGCTTGCATCCCAAAGCAGTGAGTTACGGTTATACTGTTTAATACCATTGAAGGTAAAAGACTTTTCTTTGTAAAGCGCATACTCTTCAGGTACGTCACGAATAAGCGCGGCACCTAGCGTCGCCATATCACGTGGAGTTGTGTAATGTTCGTCTGTATCTAGACCGTGACTGTTAATGAAATGCGTATTTGACATGCCTAGCTTCTCAGCGTGTGCATTCATGAGATCAGCAAATGCACTTTCACTTCCCGCGATGTGCTCAGCCATCGCAACACACGCATCATTACCTGATTGAATGATGATGCCATGGTTTAGGTCATCAACACTGACTTGCTTGCCAACTTCTATGAACATTACTGATGAACCTGGGAAGTTTTTCGCCCATGCTTTTTCACTGATGGTAACCATATCGGTCGGCGAGATATTACCAGCTTCAATTTCGACGCCAATCACGTAACTGGTCATCATTTTCGTTAAGCTAGCAGGTGCCAGTTTAGTATCTGGTTCACCTTCCGCAATGACTTTGCCAGTTGTGTAATCCATTAAGAAATAACCTTTCGCATTGATCTGTGGTGCAGAAGGTAGGATCTGTGCGGAAGCTGAAAAAATGGTTGCTGAGCATACCAGCCCGCAAATTTTGGTAAATAGTTTGGTTTTTAGTAAAGTCATTATGTTCTTTTGTCGATAAAATTAAAAATTAGTCAGCTTTTTCTATTCTAAAGTCGTTGTTCACTGTAAAGCAAGAAAGCCTGGCGAAATTCACCAGCTTGCAAGTTTTCTAACAATGATTGAGCGTGATTATCATTGTCTAATGGGCCTAAGCGCAATTTATGTAAACCGCCTTCTTCTGCAATATTTGTATCAATTGCAAATTGACTCGCGAGCTTTTGTGCTAGGAGCTCAATATTAGTCTTATTACTGCTGGCAACGACTTGAATATAGGTTAATCTGGGCACAACGCGATCGAGTGTAATCGCTTCAATCTGAACCTTTGCTGTACCTTGATTATGATAGCCCAGCTTATAGGCTGCGGCATACGATAAATCAATGATCCTATCATCATGAAATGGGCCGCGGTCATTGACTCTGACAATGGCCGATTTGCCATTTTCTAAATTAGTTACTTTAACAAAACTCGGAAGTGGTAGCGTTTTGTGAGCTGCCGTCATGTCGTACATATTAAAAATTTCACCGTTAGAGGTATAATACCCGTGAAACTTTTGCCCATACCATGAAGCGGTCCCCTGCGCTTTGTAGCCTTTTTCATCAGACATAGGGTGATATTGCTTGCCAAGCACAACATAGGGACGTCCGGCGCTGACACTCTTAGGCTCTGCTTTCACTTTCGCATCACGCATTTCGTATTCGGTAGGAATACGCATTGGCGCAGTATCTTGGCGTGTATGGTAGCGGGAGCTACAGCCACTCACAATAATGACGACAAGGGCAAGCAAGTAAGCCTTATTCAACTTAGTCATGATTTAAGTAACATCCTCTTATCTGTCGAAATTGACATAATGATGCCGAACCCTGCCATTAGCGTAACCATGGACGTACCCCCATAGCTAATGAGAGGAAGTGGTACACCCACAACAGGTAAAAGGCCCGACACCATGCCTATATTCACAAATACATATACAAAGAAAGTCAGTGTTAAGGCGCCAGCTAATAGTTTGCTAAATGCATCTTGCGCTCGTACTGCGATTAACAGACCTCTGCCGATGATAAATAAATATAAACTGAGCAATAACACCACACCCATTAAACCAAATTCTTCACTTAATACCGAGAAGATAAAATCTGTGTGTCGCTCAGGTAAAAACTCTAATTGAGATTGTGTGCCATGCAGCCAACCTTTGCCTTCAACACCACCTGAACCAATGGCAATTTTAGATTGAATAATGTGGTAGCCAGCCCCTAAAGGGTCACTTTCAGGGTCGAGAAGCGTCATAACGCGTTGCTTTTGATACGCGCGCATACCGTAATGCCAAAATGCAAACACTGCGGGGATCATTAATAGTAATGCTCCTCCAATAAGCCGCCAGCTTAATCCTGCTAGAAACAAAACGAAAATGCCTGAGCTGGCAATAAGCAAAGAAGTACCTAAATCCGGTTGTTCTTTAATTAAGAAAGTAGGCACACTTAGTAAAACGAAACCAACGAACAGATTTGTAAATTTAGGGGGCATACGATGCTGAGAAATATACCAAGCAACCATCATAGGAACTGCAAGTTTCATAATCTCTGATGGTTGGAAGTTCGTGACGCCAAGATTCAACCAGCGTTTAGCACCATTGATTGTTATACCAAAGAAAAAAACAGCAATCAGCATAGCGAGACCGACCAAATACAGTGGTATTACTAAACGTTTTAGTGTGATAGGCGGAATTTGAGCGAATATTAGTAGGGCAAAAATAGCACTTCCCATTCGAATACCATGTCTTAACATCATATCCATATTTTGGCCGCTGGCACTGTAAACGATGGTTAAACTACCAAGCATCATACAAGCAAGCGCTATCAATAGAGGCACGTCTAAGTGTACTTTTTGCCAAAATGAACGTTTATGCCCAAGCACCATTAATCCGTTCCTTGCTCAAGAGGGTTAGCTGTAAAGTAATAATCCATTAATTGACGTGCAATAGGGGCCGCGATTTTACTGCCGCCACCTTGGTTTTCTACTACCACAGTCACAACAACACGCGGGTCATTATAGGGGGCAAAGCCTGTGTAAATGGCGTTGTCTCGATGGCGCTCATCCAGCTTTTCTGCATCATACTTTTCGCCCTGAGCGATACTGACAATTTGCGCAGTACCAGTTTTACCTGCAGGATCGTAATTAGCTCCTTTAAATGCTTTATGCGCAGTACCTGTGACCTTAGTTACAGTGTTGTGCATGGCTTCCAGGGCGACGCGCCAATGGTCATGATTTTTGAGCACAATAGGCGGGCGCTCTTCGGTATACATTGGCGTGATTTCATCAAACTGCTTTTTTACTTGTACAAGGTGTGGCTGGTAATGTTCGCCTTTATTTACCATGATAGTAACAGCGTTGGCTATTTGCATTGGCGTCGCAGTCCAATAACCTTGTCCAATCCCAACTGAAATGGTGTCACCAGGCCACCAGTTTTCTTTGAAGCGTTCTTTCTTCCAAGCTACGGTAGGCAGAATAGCGGTTGTCTCTTCATGAATATCAATGCCTGATAAATCACCAAAGCCAAACTTATTCATAAAATTACTGATTTTGGTAATACCAGACTTATAGGCAATCTCGTAATAAAAGGTATCACAAGACTCTTCAATGGCTTTATACACATCAACATGGCCATGTCCCCAGCGTTGCCAATCACGCCATCGGTGATCAACATTCGGAATTTGAAAAAAGCCCGGGTCCCACATGCGAGTTTGCTCAGTGATAATGCCTTCTTCTAAGCCGAGAATTGCTAAATGTGGCTTGACGGTAGATGCAGGCGCATAGCGACCTTGAGTCGTTCTATTGATTAAAGGTCGATCTGGATTTAATAAGGCACGATAATCTTTACCACTGATCCCATGTACGAATAAGTTTGGGTCGTAACTTGGATTCGAATAAAGCGCGAGAATACCGCCATCTTTTGGGTCCATAACAACGATCGCGCCACGCATGCCTTCAAGGGCTTTTTTCGCCACTTGCTGTAAGCCTATATCTAACGTAAGAACTAAATCTTGCCCTGGTGTGGGCGCGTCGACGCTTAAAGTACGGATCACTCTGCCTCGGTTATTCACTTCAACACGTTGTGAACCAACGATGCCGTGCAGTTCTTTTTCGTAGAATTTCTCTATGCCAAGCTTACCAATGTCATGGGTTGCTCGATAATTTTTGGCTTCACCAGCGAGCTCTAACGCAGTGAGCTCTTTTTTATTTAATTTGGCAACATAACCAAGCGCATGGGTGAGTGTTTCGCCGTAGGGGTAATATCTGGCAAGGCGAGCTTCAATATTAAAGCCGGGAAATTTATGCTGATTAACCGAAAATAAGGCGACTTCTTGCTCGTTTAAACGCGCTTTAATAACACGGCTTTTAAAGCGCTGTTTACGGCGAATATTCTTTAAAAAGCTTTCTTGGTCTTCTACAGAAATATTCAATAAAGCGCCAACTTCAGCAAGTTGCTTAGCGATATCATCTACTTGCTCAGGGATCACTTCTAAATTATAAACAGGGCGGTTTTCTGCCAATAACACCCCATTTCGGTCGTAGATTAAGCCTCGGTTTGGTGCGACGGGGATTACTTTAATACGATTATCATTAGAGCGTGTTTTATGGGTGTCGTGCTCTGTGACTTGTAGCTTATAGGCGTTACTGAGTAGCAAGCCAATGAGTAAGGTAACAAATACAAAACCAACAAATGCGCGACGAGCAAATAAATTTGCTTCAGCTGAATGGTCACGAATTGTTGGTCTTTTGTTTATCATCTGAGTTGTATTATTCTCTGTGGTATGGGTGGTTGTTATTTAAACTCCACCCGCGATACAAGCTTTCAGCGACAATAATGCGCACGAGTGGGTGCGGTAACGTCAATGCCGATAGCGACCACTTTTGCTCAGAAGCGGCAATACACTCAGGTGCAAGGCCTTCAGGCCCACCAATTAATAAGCTGACATCTCGACCGTCAAGCTGCCACTTTTGCATATGATTTGCGAGTTGATGGGTATCCCAAGGCTTACCTGTTACTTCTAGCGTCACAATTCGGTTGCCTTTCGGAATAGCGGCTAAGGTTTTTTCACCTTCCAACTGCAAAATACGCTTGATATCGGCATTTTTACCACGCTTTCCTGCTGGGATCTCAACCAGTTCTAACGCCATATCTTTTGGAAAACGACGCTGATACTCTTTAAAGCCTGTCTCAACCCAAGCTGGCATTTTTGTGCCGACAGCAACCAATTGAATTTTCAAAATTAGCCCCAGAGTTTCTCTAAGTCATATAAGTCACGAGTTTGGTCTTGCATAACGTGCACAACCACATCGCCTAAATCAACCAGTACCCACTCACCCACATCTTGTCCTTCAATGCCTAATAGGTCTTCACCAGCATGACGCGTTTCTTTAGCAACGTGTTCAGCAATAGACTGTACGTGACGTTTTGAGTTACCTGAGCAAATGACCAAATAATCCGTTACAGAGCTCACTTCTTTTACATCTAACTTAACAATGTCACGGGCTTTCATGTCGTCAACTTTGTCTAATGCAAAGTCTAATAATTGTTCAGAATTCAAATCTTGTATCTCTATGCTCAAAAAATAAGGCGCGTATAGTAGCACAGCACATTGCTTTATTCAGCATAGAGCTGATGAGTACGAATGTAATCTATGACCGAAGACGCGAGAAATTGTTCCATAGGTTTTTGATTATTTATTAGTTTTCTTATATCGCTGGATGCGGCATCAAAACTAGGACCGGTTAAAAAATGACAATGACCTGCTTTTTTCGTGAGTAACAGCTCGCTTGTCTCAACGTGAGCTTGTGCCACATAGTCAGCAAGCGCTGGATTTGGCACATAAATTTCGCCAGGGCGCTGATAAACCACGATGTGGCAAAGCTGTGTAATGGCTTGCCATTCATACCAAAACGTTAAACTATTGAAGGAATCCATACCCATCAAAAAGATGATGGGGGAATTAGGCTGCTCGTCTCGGTATTCTTGCAGCGTTAACAATGAATAAGAAGGCCCTTGGCGCTCAAGCTCTCGTTTATCAATGGTAAATGCTTCATTACCTTGTGTTGCTAACTCGAGCATGTTGAGACGGTGTGTGTCAGTGATCTTAGGCTGTGCTTTGTGCACAGGTATGGCACAGGGCAAAAATCGTAATTCAGACAACCCTAGTTCAGCAACGCATTGCTCGGCCATGTTTAAATGTCCTAAATGGACGGGATCAAAAGTACCACCAAAAAGTGCAATCATATTGTTTAATCAGTGTGGTTAATGGGCAGGCCAATTGGAATATGGTAGCAAAAACTCAGTGCGCAATGCAGTAAGGCTTGATAAGGCGCAGTGAGTTCTCCGCGTTTATAGCCACTGTCTATTTGTGCCAACAAAAAACCTATTTGCTCAAGCTGATGCAAAGGCAATCTATCAAGTGCTTGCTGAGTTAAAGGCTGTTGGTTTTTCCAAATGTTATGCTGTTTATAGAGGGCAGTTATATTCTGTCCCTGTTGTAAACCTTTTTTAATTGATATTAAGGTTTGCTGCTGTTTATTCAGTGCCCAAATAAGAGTATTTGGCTCAGTGTTATCTTCAGCTAACTTAACCATCACTTTAGTTATTTTTTTTGCTTGGCCGGCAAGCGTTGCATTAGTCAGGTCAAAAATATCAAATTTACTTTGATTAAGCAGGCCCGCTAAGATTTGCTCATCATTGACGGTTTGCGAAGGATAAAGCAGCGCCAGTTTTTCTAGCTCTTGATGTGTTGCGAGTAAGTTGCCCTCTGTGGCCAGCAAAAGTTGCTTTTTTGCATCTTGTGTTAGAGCGACTTTTAACTGCTTGGCTTGCGAATCAAGCCAGCGCTGCAAGTGTTGGCCAGTCAATTCATAACAAGGCACATATACGCCTTGCTTTTCTAAGCCTTTAAACCAAGCACCACGTTGGATCTCTTGGCTGGCTTTTTGACCTTTCACAATTAACACGACATCAGGGTTCGGTTGAGCAGTCAGTTGTTTAAACGCATCACTCCCGGCTGTACCGGGTTTTTGCTGGTTCAAGTCAAATTCAATGAGTGTGCGTGCGCTAAATAGCGACATACTATTGTATTGAGCAAGTAATTCCTGCCAATCAAAGCCTGGCAACAAACTAAATTTAATGACTTCGTCGAAGCCTTGTTGTTTTGCAGCCTGTTTTATTTGCTGCACACATTGTGCTTCTTGAAAAGGTTCTTCACCTAAAACCAAATAGAATGGAGCTAGGCCTTTTCGTAAAGTATCGGGAAGTTGGTTAGCGTAACAGCGCATTAGAGTTGCGACAGCTCTCGAACAATACGTTTACTTGCCTGTTTGCGCAGCTCGTTAAGAATAATATCAAGCTCTTTGGCTTTAGCGAGTGCGTTGTCAGGGTCATCTTGATAATTGCGGTAAATCTCAAACCCTTTATCTATAGGCTCAAGACCTGGACGTGTCACTCTATATGAAACAGAATAAGCCAGTTCGTATTGCGCAACCTGACCATTTCTAAACAAGCTTAACGTTTGGCGTGTTAGAGAGTCACGATACAGATGAAGCTCAGGAACTTGTTTGTTTCTGTTGTCACTAATGGTGACTTGAGATGCGACGAGATCTTTGCGAAGTAATGAAAACAGCTCAGACTTGCTATCATCACCCGACAGGTGAAGTGTTTGTAATTCTTTTGGTAAATATGAGGCTTGCTTTAAATGAAAGCCACAACCAGATAACAAAACACAGGCTAGCAAAAAAGCTAGCCCATGCTTATTTGAATGCGATAAATGCATCTTAGTTTGCAACCACATTAAGTAGTTTACCTGGTACGTAAATCACTTTACGGATTTCTTTGCCTTCAATGAACTTAGACACATTCTCTTCAGCAAATGCCAGCGCTTCAACTTGTTCTTTCGTTGAGTCGGCAGCAACCGTTAGCTTAGCACGCAGCTTACCATTCACTTGTACAACGATAAGTTTCTCATCTTCAACAAGTGCAGCTTGGTCAACCACAGGCCATGTTGCATCTAACACGTCACCTTCGTGACCTAGGTCTTGCCATAATTGATGACACATATGTGGTGCAATCGGTGCAAGCATAATGACGATCGCATTAAGTGCTTCGTTTGCTAACGCAATATCTTGTGCATCTTTTAGCGGTGCTTTTGCAAGCTTGTTAGATAGCTCCATGATAGCAGCAATCGCAGTATTGAACGTTTGGCGACGCTCAACATCATCAGTTACTTTTGCAATGGTTTTGTGGATCTCACGACGTAGCACTTTTTGGTTGCTGTTAAGTGCTGCTAGGTCAAGCTCAGCTGTACCTGCTGCATTGACATCTACTGCGTATTTCCAAACACGTTTAAGGAAACGAAGTGACCCTTCAACACCCGAGTCAGACCATTCTAGAGTTTGCTCTGGTGGCGCTGTGAACATCATGAATAAACGAACTGTATCTGCGCCGTATTGCTTGATAACAGTTTGAGGATCAATACCGTTGTTCTTTGATTTAGACATTTTAGACATACCAGCAGACTCTACTGGTTGACCGTCGTCTTTGTGCCACGCTTTAGTGATACGACCTTTATCGTCAGTTTCAGTTTCAACGTCAGTTGGTGAAATCCAAACATCACCGCCTTTTTCGTCTTTACGGAAATAAGTTTCAGCTAATACCATGCCTTGACATAGTAGACGCTCGAACGGCTCATCTGAGTTTACTAAACCACAGTCACGTAAGAGTTTGTGGAAGAAACGCGAGTAAAGTAGGTGAAGGATCGCGTGCTCGATACCACCAATATATTGGTTTACTGGTAGCCAGTAATTCGCTGCACCTGGCTCTAACATACCTTCGTCATAACGAGGGCTACAGTAACGCGCGTAGTACCATGAAGATTCCATGAAAGTATCGAACGTATCTGTTTCGTGGAATGCAGGTTCTCCGTTCACTGTGGTTTTTGCCCACTCAGGGTCTGCTTTAATTGGTGAAGTTACACCGTTCATTACCACGTCTTCTGGTAGGCGAACTGGCAGCATATCTTCAGTTGCAGCAAGCTCTGAACCGTCTTCTTTATTTAGCATTGGGATTGGTGAGCCCCAGTAACGCTGGCGACTAACACCCCAGTCACGTAGACGGAAGTTAACTTTACGCTTACCCGCGCCAATGCTTTCAAGTTTGTCAGCAATGGCGTTGAATGCTGCTTTAAACTCAAGACCGTCAAATTCGCCAGAATTAATCAGCGTACCTTTTTCAGTAAATGCTTCTTTTGAAAGGTCAGCTACAAGCTCAGAACCTTCAGCAGGTGCAATAACTTGTTTGATCTCAAGACCATAAGCTGTCGCAAATTCATAGTCACGTTGGTCGTGACCTGGTACTGCCATTACCGCACCTGAACCATAGTCCATTAGTACAAAGTTTGCAGCCCATACAGGTACTTCTTCACCGGTTAGAGGGTGAATCGCTTTAAAGCCCGTGTCGATGCCTTTTTTGTCCATGGTTGCCATATCAGCTTCAGCAACCTTAGTGTTTTTGCATTCTTCAACAAATGCAGCAACGTCTGGGTTGTTCTTAGCAGCTTCTAACGCAATCGGGTGACCAGCAGCTACACCAACATAAGTTACACCCATGAAAGTGTCAGGGCGAGTAGTGTAAACTGTGAAAGTTTCACCATTATCAGCACGTTTGAAATCGATTTCTAAACCTTCAGAGCGACCAATCCAGTTACGCTGCATGGTTTTTACTTGCTCAGGCCAGTGTTCAAGCTTGTCTAAATCGTCTAATAGCTCTTGTGCATAATCAGTAATTTTGATGAACCACTGAGGAATTTCTTTTTGCTCTACAAGTGCGCCTGAACGCCAACCACGACCGTCGATAACCTGCTCGTTAGCCAGTACTGTTTGGTCAACTGGATCCCAGTTTACGGTAGACATTTTCTTGTAGACTAAGCCTTTCTCGTAAAGCTTAGTGAAGAACCACTGTTCCCATTTGTAATATTCTGGGTGACATGTTGCGATTTCACGATCCCAGTCGTAACCAAAACCAAGCTGTTTTAGCTGACCGCGCATGTAATCAATGTTTTCGTATGTCCACTTAGCAGGCGCTGTGTTGTTCTTAATTGCGGCATTTTCTGCAGGTAGACCAAACGCATCCCAACCCATAGGTTGCATGACATTTTTGCCTTGTAAGCGCTGGAAACGAGATACCACATCACCAATGGTGTAGTTACGCACGTGACCCATATGCAGTCGACCACTTGGGTAAGGGAACATAGAGAGGCAGTAATACTTCTCTTTGCTCTCGTCTTCTACGACTTTAAACGTCTTGTTTTCTTCCCAATACTGTTGGACTTTTGACTCAATGTCTTGCGGGTTATATTGCTCTTGCATCTATGTTTCCAGACTTCTTGCAAATTAATAAAAAATTGTTCGATAGCATAACCGAATTTGCCATTTAATCACAGCATCTAAGCAGCAAATATTTGCGCTGTTTAAGTGCTTTAAAAACTTTGACCCGACTGAATAAAAATTTAATTTCGCACCTACATTATGAAAATATTAATTTAATTGATATTGATTATCATTTGCGTTGATTCTAGGCGCTTTTGGATTTAACATGCGCCGCGAAATTTAAGTTCCAAAAATATCAAGGATATTCATGTTTAGAAGTTCGTTTACCTTAATTGCTATGGCTGTTAGTTGCGCATCAATGGCTAATGAAGTTAGTCAGTCAGAATCAAACACTAGTGAAATAGAACAGATAATTGTTTCTGGAAGCCGTGTTTTTGAAAGTATTGATGAAGTACCGGCATCAATTACTGTGATCACACAAAAGCAAATTGAAGACCACCTCAAGGTAAACCCAGAGCTTCAAAACTTACTGGCGCAAATAGTGCCTGGTTTAGCACCTGATACAGGTAGCTCTAGTAACACAGGCCAAGGGCTTCGCGGTCGAGCGCCATTGGTCATGATTGATGGCGTGCCACAATCAACACCACTGCGAAATGGTTCGCTTGGTATCAGAACATTGGATGCAAGCGCTATTGCCCGCATTGAAGTGATCAAAGGTGCAACATCTATCTACGGTAATGGTGCGTCTGGCGGGATTATTAACTACATCACAAAGCAAGCTCAAGCTGATGGACAGGTAGAAGGTGAGGTGAGTCTTTCTAGTCGTTTCAGTGCGGTTAAACTGGCAGAAAGTGGCGGTGCTCGTATATCAGCGGCAATTAATGGTCGTGCCGACAAATTTAGCTACCTTGCGACTATAGGTTATGAAGAAAATGGCGTACAACGCGATGCTGAAGGCGATATCCTTGGGCTGCAATATGGTTTGTCAGATGCCGTAACAGAAAATTACTTTACTAAACTGGGATATGATTTTGATGAAGATAAGCAATTGCAGTTTAGTTACAACTATTACAGTTCACAGCAAAAAACTGATCTAGGCGATGTGTTTGGAAATATTAATAGTGGCGAAAAATCATATGCCCAACACGTTGCTCCGGAATTACAAAAAAAAGGTAAGCCTCAAGGTCCTGCGGGTAACGAAAATATCACGTTAAAATACACTGATTATGCGGTCTTTACGAACACACAACTTACGCTCGATGCATATATGCAAGACATTGAGAATATATTCTTCTTTTCTCCAAATTTAGCTAACCCAGAGGCGGGCTTTACTGGTGGCCAATCAGTAATCGTTTCTGAAAAACAAGGTGCCCGAGCAACATTTAATACAGCTATAGACTTTGATAATGTAGCGGCAACACTTATTTACGGTATTGACGCGCTAAATGACGTGACCTCACAGCCGATGGTTGATGGTCGTATTTGGGTACCAGAAATGGATATGCAAAGCTTGGCGGGTTATCTTCAAACTAAGTGGGTGATTGCTGATGACTTAGTGTTAAAAGCGGGTGTGAGACAAGAGAGCATTGACATTGAAGTTGAAGATTACACCACATTAAAATTGTGCCGAAGCGCAGATCAGTGTTCGGTACCTATGTCGGTGAAAGGCGATACCATTAATTATGATGCCGCTACTTTTAATTTTGCTATTAAATACAATGGCTATGAACAGTTCAGTCCATTTGCGAGTTACTCTCAAGGCTCGGATGTATCTGATATTGGTAGGTTACTCCGAACAGCTACTGTAAAAGACATAGGCCTGATCCAAACCGATGCTTCTATTACTGATAATTATGAAGTTGGTTTCAACTCGCAATTAGAAAATTTGCGTTTTGAATTTGCTTTATTTAAGAGCACCTCAGAGCTTGGCACAAGCAGTGTTTTCAATGAAAAAACTGGCGTCTATGAGCCAGTTCGTGCACCACAAAGAATCTGGGGCTACGAAGCTTTAGTTGATTACAAGCTTTCACAAACACTCGATTTAAGAGCAACATATAGTTTTGTAGAAGGCAAAAATACCGCTAACAATACTTATTTAGGCGGAAGGCAAATCGCGCCACCTAAGTTCACAGCATCATTAAACTGGCAAGCTAATGACACGCTCTCTATGGCGTTAAATTGGCTATATGTTGGCGATAGAAAACGTTTTGAAATGAACGATAAAAATCAATATGTTGCCGATCAAGGGCCTATTGATAGTTATAATGTGTTAAGCGCATCTGCAAGCTACCAGTTATCACATAATTTCAATACGTATATGGGTATAGAAAACTTATTAAATAACAACTATTACCCTGCAAGAGCGCAGGCATACGCTTATGGTGGCTATAATGTGAAAGGGTTAGGGCGAACAATTACGTTAGGCGTAAAATATAGCTTCTAAAGCTACTTTCTATTTTGCTGAGCGGCTATTTTTAACCGCTCAGCGACCTACCTGTAATTTGTTCGTTCATGTCCGCAAGTCTCCAAAAATATCCCATATCGTCTACACTTAGTATTAATCATAATTTTCAATATTCGTTGGTTGTTTATAACGTCGATAGACGTATTTTGATTAAATAACGCGCAAGAGAGGATGTTATGGCAGGTTATAAAAAATGGTTAGATGACTTCTCTTACTGGCTGAAAGATATAAAAGATCATGAAGTAGAAGACTTAGTAAACCAGTTTGTTGAAAAACAGCAGGCCTTAAAAACTTTCAGTGAAGAAAAGCTAAAAGCGTATAGCCATTATTTGAAGCGGGATTTAAAGCATTTAGAAGATGAGTATAGAAACCCAGACGATATCGCTTGGCAAGAACTAAAAGCGGGTATTTTGTTTGAACTAGCTCAGCTTGAAGACCGCACACAACTAGAGTGGCAGGCGCTATTAAAAGATTTTGAGCATGATGGTGTTTACAAAGCGGGTGAATGGATAGCCATGGGCCAATTAGTATGTAAAAATTGTCACCATACTACAGATGTACTTTATGCCTCTGAAATAAAAGCGTGTAGCCAATGTGAGCATCATGAATTTAGCCGAAAAGCATTGTCTCCATAGTCTAACCAATTTGGTTAGATAATAAAAAGAAGTTAGGAATGACAAATAAGATAGCACCTTTACCTATTCAGGCCTTAGCGCCAACCGTTTCTCTTGCGCATGTTGAATCATGCATGCGTAACCCTTATCCCGAGTCGCTGACATTTATTGGTCAGCAACGTGCCCAAAGCGCTTTAGATTTTTCACTGGGTATGGACTTGCCGGGTTATAACACTTTTGTAATGGGTGAAGCGGCATTAGGCCGCTTTACTATGGTAAAAGATAAGCTTGAAGCGCACAGTAAAACAAAGCCAACACCAAATGAGTGGTTGTACGTAAATAACTACGACGATCACCGTAAACCTATTGCGCTATTTATGCAGCCGGGTCAAAGCAAAGAGCTTGCTGATGACATGGATGAGTTTTTAGATGAAGTAGCTGATACTTTTCCTGCTGCGTTTGATAACCCAGGTTATCAACGCAAAAAGAAGTCCATCGACAAAGAGTTTGATAACAAGTATGACGCTGCCATTACCGCAGTTGCAGAGCTTGCAGCTAAAAAAAGTGTGGCATTAATAGAAGAAAGCAATCAGGTAGCCTTTGCACCAGTCATCGATGGCAAACAATTAGATGATGCTGAATTTGCTGCACTTGATGAGAAAGTTCAGGAGCACTTTTTTGATGCCATTGATAAGCTAGAAGATGATCTGATTGAAGCCTTAATTGAGCTGCCACGTTGGAAGCGTGAGTCATCTGAAAAACTGAGAAACTTAAAAAAGCAAACTGTTGAAACTGCGACTAAGCCTTTACTGAAAAAGTTAGAACTGAAATATGCCAGCCACATTGGTGTCATTCGTTATCTAAAAGATGTCCGTATTGAAATTGTTGATGCGGTGCTAGAGTGGTTAGATGACAGTGGCAGCGAGGAAAACAAAGACGAGTTTGATCACCGCGGCATGCTGAATGACTTCTTTGCTCCAAATATTCTGGTTGAATATAAAGATGGAGAAGCTGCACCTGTGGTGTACGAGCCAAACCCAACTTTTGGTAATATTTTTGGTAAGGTTGAATACGCCACTTCACAAGGCAACTTAATCACGAGTTATCGCTCAATCCAACCGGGTGCATTACATAAGGCCAACGGTGGTTATCTGATCATGGATGCCGATAAAGTATTGGCTAACTCGCAAGTGTGGGATGGTCTAAAGTTGTCGCTTAAAACCCACCAGATAAAGAATGATTTGCCGTATCAAGATAGCTCAGTAGGCAGCAGTTTCACGCTTCGCCCTCAGTTAATTCCACTTGATGTGAAGATCATTTTGTTGGGTTCACGTGATTTATATTATGCCATCAGTGATTACGATGAAGAGTTTGCAGAGCTATTTAGAGTGTTGGCTGATTTTGATTACTATTTGCCAAGTAGCGATAAACTTCAGTATCAGTTCATTACTAAAGTACTTGAGTACTGCGATAAAACTTTAAACTGTGGTATTTCGGCGTGTGGGCTTGCGCGTTTACTTAAGTTTAGCTATCGCCAAGCAGAGCATCACACCAAGCTGTCAGCACGATTTGCAGATGTGCTCGAGTTAGTTGCAGAAGCAAGTTTTTATGCAAAACAAGATAATATGACAGAGGTTACCGCAGAGCATATTGATGAAGCCATTGCTGGTAAGCAGTATCGCACCGGCCAGCTTAGTGAAAATATGCTGAGTGATATAAAAGAAGGCCACACACTGATCGAAACTGACGGTGAAGCGATTGCTAAGATCAATGGTCTGACGGTATTACATATTGGTGACACGGCATTTGGTACGCCAGCGCGTATTACGGCTACGGTATATGCAGGCTCAGATGGCGTCATTGACGTCGAACGTGAAGCAGACTTAGGTAAATCGATTCACTCTAAAGGTGTGATGTTATTAACGGGTTATCTAGGTAACAAGTATGCACAAAACTTTAGCTTAACACTCAGTGCCAATATCGCGATTGAACAAAGTTATGGCTATATCGATGGCGATAGTGCCTCGCTTGCAGAATTATGCGGCTTAATCTCAGCTATCACTCAACTACCCATTAATCAGTCGTTAGCGCTGACAGGTTCAATTAACCAGCATGGTGAAGTGCAGGCGATTGGTGGCGTAAACGAAAAAATAGAAGGTTTCTTTAAGCTTTGTAAAATGCGTGGTTTAACTGGTCAGCAAGGTGTGATCATTCCTCAGTCTAACCGTGTTAATTTAGTCTTAGATGACGAAGTGTTACAAGAGGTAGAGCGTGGTCGCTTCCATATTTATGCGGTTTCAAACGTGGATGAAGCATTGAGCTTATTAATGAATCGTGACGCCGGAGAGCTAGTTGGAGGTGAATATCCTGAGGGCTCTATTAATGCGCTAACACTCGCTCGACTTCAGCAAATTGCTGATGTGGTCAGTGGCGATAATGAAAAAGAAGAAACAGAACAAGATAAGGAGTAAGTAGCGTGTCTACAACCAATGTAATTTTAGTAATTGTCATCGTGATTTTGGTGGTACTGTTTTCTCGTGCGTCGCAAAAGAACAAAGCAGCTGCTGGAGAGAACCGCATTAAAGCAGCTGAGTTTTTGGCAGAAAATGCAAAAAAAGACACTGTGGTGACAACTGATTCTGGCTTACAGTACGAAGTGCTTACGCAGGGGGAGGGGGATGCAAAACCTTCTGCCACCAGTAAAGTAAAAGTACATTACCATGGCACACTTACTGATGGCACCGTATTTGATAGCTCAGTAGAGCGAAATAGCCCGATCAGCTTTGGCTTAAACCAAGTTATTCCAGGTTGGACTGAAGGTGTGCAGCTAATGACTGAAGGCAGTAAGTTCAAGTTTTATATCAGTCCTGACTTAGGTTACGGAGACCGCGCTGCAGGTAAAATTCCTGCCGGCTCATTGTTGATTTTTGAAGTTGAGCTTTTAAAAATAGAATCGTAAAGTGAGGGCGTGTTTATCTTTGATGTATGAATTTTGTTCAAATCAAAGGCTTTCAATACGCGAAATGAGCTACGTAGCATAATAGGTTATGTGAGTTGCGAATGACAAAGTAGTGGAAGCCTTTGGTTGAACTCTTCGAGCAGCGCGAGTTGAACATTTATTCAGCGTTATCGGCTGACTTACATAGAATAACTATGCTACGCAGCCTCTGCCTTGTCTAAATACCCAACTCACTGCTGCAAAAACAAACAGCAAAGGTCAACACGCCCTATTATTAATTTAGAAACATGAAAGGGGGCTAAGCCTCCTTTTTTATACATAATGTAAGGAGAGAATATGTATATGGGTCTTGTAATCACTACATTAATGGTACTTTTTGTTTATTTCAGAGCTAAGCATGTCAATGAAATAAAAGCGCATGTTGCCGAGACTTACCCAGAATTATTTGCACGTCTATCAAAAGATAAAATGAAAATAGGGGTTAATAATTTGTTTATGATCTCCCTAGAAGAGTCTCTGAAATTTGGCGAGCTAAGTAAAACACAGGATAAGCGTTTGCATCTATTAACAAAAAGAATGCGTGACTTTGATACGCGTTTTATGGCGATTTCAGTGATCGTTATGTTCGGTTATATCTTTTCTAGTCTAACTTCTATATAACGGAATGAAAATCTATCATGCACTACATACTTTAGTTACTGATCTAAAAGATAAATCTCATTTTTCATCATAAGAAAATGAGATTTATCTGTATTCATTGAGTCTTACTCTATCTAATACTCTACTCAAGAGCTTATTAATTAAGTTTTCCATCAATGTATCATTCACTCTCCATGGATACTTGAAAAGCCTTCAACTAATTTATCAAACGATTCATAATTTTCGGTTTATTTTATTTGCGATTTGTAGTGTTTAATTGCAGCTTTGTTTTGCTTTAGGTAGCTTTGAGCGGCTATTGATAAGAGAGAAATAAATGACCGAGCACAGCTTACCTAACCGTCGCATTTTGGCTATCGATGTTTTCCGTGGTTTGACGATCCTCACCATGGTATTTGTGAACGAACTTGCCGCAATCAAAAATATTCCTTCTTGGATGACGCATATGCCAGCCGATGCGAACGCCATGACATTTGTAGATTTAGTATTCCCAGCATTCTTATTTATTGTGGGCATGTCTATTCCATTTTCAACACAAGCAAAAACTGTAAAAGGGGCGAGCTCAAAACGTTTATTGATTGATTCAGCCTTCAGAGCGCTCGGATTAATCGTAATCGGCTTGTTTATGGTAAACACCATATATGGTTATGACGAAAGCAAAATGCTGATATCTATGCCGCTTTGGACTTTGTTGATGTACGCCTGTGTACTACTCATATGGAGTCACTATCCAAAACACCTTTCAAGTGTATTAGTCAAAGGCTGTAAATATTTAGGCATAATTGGTCTTATTGTGTTGGCATTTATTTATGACGGTCCTTATGGTGGTATGACACCTCAATGGTGGGGGATCTTAGGCTTAATTGGCTGGGCGTTTTTTTTCAGCGTGGCAGTTTATTTATTTACTAAACAAGATGTCATCAAATTGATTGCAGCCAGTCTTGCATTTGTCGCGTTATATTTTGTTATAGAACACTTAAGCGGTATTAACGGTGTGCTTGACCGACTTGTCGAAGATAACCGAAACCATACCCATGCGACGATAGTGTTAGCAGGTGTGGTGATGAGCTTAATTTTTTATCACGCTAAATTAATTGATAAAAAGTGGTTCAACTATTTTGCTTTTGTAGTTATTAGTGGCGCACTTACCTTGTTGAGCTGGTGGCATTGGCCAGTTTCTAAGATATGGGCAACGCCAAGTTGGGCATTCATGAGTATCTTCTTCTGTGCACTGATCTTTGGTGTTATTTATTACATCGTTGAGTTAAAGGCACAGACTGATTGGTGCAAGGTATTTGAACCAGCGGCAAATAACCCATTATTAATCTATATCTTGCCCTATATTTTAATTGCAGCGCTACAGTTGCTATCAATTCCAGCAAGGCCTGAGTTTATGAGCAGTGGCTTAATGGGGATTCTGTGGAGCCTAGGGTTTGCAGTGATGATGATGTTTGTTGTGACTGGCTTAAACAAGCTTGGTGTGAGATTAAAGCTTTAAAGCTCTAGCAAAGCCCTAACTCAAAGGCGGCTTATTAGCCGCCTTTATTATGTGATACTAACCTCTTAATTAAGGGATCTATTTTGAGGAATTGTATGATGTGCTTTAGAAAAAATTCCTTTCAAATTTGTTTGCTATGCTTGTTTTCAAACGTGGTAAAAAGACACAAATAGATAAAAGCCCGACCAAAATCCAGATAGGCAAATGGCCATATTTACTAAAAGGGCTCAACCCTTTAATCAGCTGTAAGTCAGTTTTGAGCACCGTCGCTTCAAACTGCGGTATTGTTTGCTCAGTTTGAGAGATGGGGTCATAGACGCCCGTAATACCGTTATTGGTCACGCGAACAAGCGGCCTTTGCAGTTCTAGGGCACGCATTCTTGCAATTTGCATATGCTGATGGGGGCCGTGAGAATCCCCAAACCAAGCGTCATTACTGACTGTAAAGAGAATATCAGATTGCTCTGTGAAGTTGTCGCGAACTAAATCGCTAAATACGATTTCGTAGCAAATAGCCGGCAGAATATGTAAGCCATTAGCTATGAGGTTGTTTTGTACGCGCTCACCACGAGAAAACGAGGACATAGCGAGGTTAAACAAAGGGGCTAACGGCCTGAGAATATCTTCAAATGGTACAAACTCACCAATAGGAAGAAGCTGATGCTTTTGATATCTGTTTGAATGCAAATAATTGTAGTGACCATCACTTGAGTCTGAGTATTTCTTACCTAACACAATAAGCGTGTTGTAGACTGCCTTGGTATCAAATTGATAATCAGGGATACCAGTGATAACTGCGGTATTGTTAAATGCGGCAGCTTTATCTAGCCCTTCTAAGAATGGTGCCGCTAAATCTTCTATTTCTGGAATAGCAGCTTCAGGCCAGACGACTAGGTCTGTGTCATGCCATTCAACCCGGGTCATATCTCGGTATTTTGACATGGTTGGCCAAAACTGTTCTGGCTCCCAACGCAAACTCTGTTGAATGTTACCTTGAACAAGTAAAGTTGAAATGCGCTTATCAGAGTGCGTAGTAGATACCGTGAAGTTACTCGTAAGGTATAAACACAGCAAAGCACCAAATGTATAAAGAGAAAAAGAAGCATGTTTTTCTTTAATACTGTAATAAATGCTACTAGCAATAAACACAGTCAATAAAGTTAAGCCAAACTCGCCAATTAAAGGCGCAAAGAGATTAAGTGGTGAATCAGTAAACGCATAACCAAAACTGAGCCATGGAAAGCCAGTTAGTAACTTGCCACGTAAAAATTCGGTAATAGCAAAGCCGACTATTAATAATGCGATCCTTTGCCACGCGCTTTGGCTAAACCTAGTTGCAAATGCAAAAGCCAGCGCAGGGTAAATTGCTAAATAGGCACAGAGCAAACCCATCAGTAACAAAGAAACTGGTAAAGGTAATCCACCAAACTGAGCTATAGAGACATGCACCCAGCTTATACCAAGTGCAAACCAGCCAAAACCAAAAGCAAAGCCATATTTGGCTGCGCTTCGGGCAGACTGTTTATCGGTTACATAACAAGCCGCAACGAGTGCAAAAATAGCAATGGGCCATAGGCTAAATGGCGCATAGCTAAAAGTCATGGCAAGGCCTGCAAAAAATGCAAGCCAAGCATGTTTGTTAGAAAAGAGGGAAAACAGCTTACTCAACGTGATCTTCGGTAGTTTCAGTCTTTGGTACTGTTACTTGAAGTTGAATAATACGACGATTATCAGAGTTAGTGACTTTAAACTGTAGCGGTTCGATGTCGATTGTTTCACCACGACTCGGCATATGACCAAAGGCATGAAGTATAATACCGCCAATGGTATCGGCTTCTTGTGTATCGTAATCAGTATTAAAAAACGAATTAAATTCATCAAGAGGCGTTAAAGCTTGTACAGTGAATACATGCTTTGACAACTGACGAATATCGTCGTGCTCTTCATCGTCATCATGCTCGTCTTCGATTTCGCCAACGATGGTTTCTAAAATGTCTTCGATGGTTACTAAACCTGATACGCCGCCATACTCATCGATAACAATAGCCATATGGTAACGCTTTTGGCGAAACTCATTTAGCAAGGTGTCAACACGCTTACTCTCTGGTACCACAATAGCTGGGCGAAGATATTCTCTTAATGCAGGTAGGGCATCAGATTTATCCAAAATCAGCGGCAGTAAGTCTTTAGCCAGTAAAATACCTTCAACATGGTCTTTGTCTTCACAGATCACAGGAAAGCGAGAGTGTGATGACTCAACCATAATCGGTAGTTGATGCTCTAGAGACTCATCTACATCTAAAGTAATCATTTGAGAGCGAGGGATCATGATATCGCGAACTTTAAGTTCAGAGACGCTTAATACGCCTTCCATCATGTCTTTGGTCTCAGGGTCGATGAGTGCACGCTCTTGCGCATCAGCGATGACTTCAACCAGCTCTTCTTTATTTTGGGGTTCTCCTTGCAGCATCTGGGTAATGCGTCCTAGCCAGCTTTTGCCAGCAGAACCCTGACTACTTTGCGAGTTATCGTCGCTCATTTCTTTTTATATCTCCAATTAAATAAAATTCTGTTAGTCGAATTTAGTAAGCATCATCGCGATAAGGATCGTCTATGCCCAATTCGGCTAATAATGTTTTTTCGATGCCTTCCATCTCAACGGCGTCTTGTTCATTTATATGGTCAAATCCAAGTAAATGCAAGCAACCATGAATTGTCATATGAGCAAAGTGCTCATGAAAGCTTTTTTCTTGCTCTATAGACTCTGCTTTCACAACTTGTGGGCAAATAATTAAGTCGCCAACAAGAGGAAGTTCAATGCCTGGAGGCGCATCAAATGGAAAAGATAGCACATTAGTTGGCTTGTCTTTGCCACGATACTGGCTGTTAAGCTCTTGGCTTTCAGCTTCATCAGCAATACGAATCGTTAATTCTGCATGTTCACGATACGCAGATAGGGCTTTGTCAGCCCATAATTCAAACTGTTCATGTGAAGGTAAATCTTCAAACTCACAGGCAATTTGTAAATCTAATTCAACGCTCATGTTCGTTACTCAGCTTGATTCGCTTTAGCTTCTTTACGAAGGCGTTCTTTTTCGGCCTTTTCTTTTCGCTCAGATTCTTCTTTCTTCTCGTATGCTTCAACAATACGTGCCACAACTGGGTGGCGAACAACATCATGTGACTTGAAGAAATTAAATGAAATCTCATCGACATCACTCAGTACTTCAATAGCATGACGAAGACCAGAGCGCGCACCACGAGGTAAATCAACTTGCGTAATGTCACCTGTGATCACCGCTTTTGAATTAAAGCCGATACGCGTTAAGAACATTTTCATTTGTTCTGTGGTGGTGTTTTGGCTTTCATCCAGAATGATAAAGGCATCATTAAGCGTTCGACCACGCATATAGGCAAGCGGCGCAACTTCTATGACATTTTTTTCTATTAAGCGTTCAACTTTTTCAAAACCAAGCATTTCAAACAATGCGTCATAGAGTGGACGCAGGTATGGGTCGATTTTTTGTGTTAAATCGCCAGGTAAGAAACCAAGTTTTTCACCTGCTTCAACCGCAGGGCGAGTTAATAAGATGCGTCGAATTTCTTGACGTTCTAGTGCATCTACAGCAGCGGCAACTGCAAGGTAGGTTTTACCAGTACCAGCAGGACCAATACCAAAACTGATATCATGACGAAGAATATTAGCCACATACTGACTTTGATTCGGATTGCGAGGCTTAATCACACCACGGCGGGTTTTAATATAAACCTCTTCGTTCCATACACTCGGTACATCTTGCTCTAGACAATTTGCTTCAGTGATCGCTAAGTGCACGTTATCAGGTTCAATTTCATTTACTTCGCCACGAACAGGCAGAGTATCAATGTATAAACCTTTTACGATATCGGTTGCGGCTTTAGCTTGAACAGGTTGTCCAGTCACTTTAAACCAGTTGTCTCTGTGTGTGATTTCAACCCCTAGGCGACGTTCTATTTGTTTTAAATTCTCGTCAAAAGGGCCGCAAAGTGATGAAAGGCGAACGTTGTCGGCGGGCTCTAAATAAAACTCAATATTCTTTAGTTGACTGCTCAAAATTGCTTCCTGTAACAACCGCGCCAGCAAAAGTGCTGGCGCAATCTGTATTTAACTAAGGTGTAAAGGTTGCAACACCTAACTCATCGGCTTCGGGTTCCGACGGCGCACGATTTAAAATATCGGCAGGTGCAACATCTTTCCTTAAATTCATTTCTGATTCTGTACGAATTAGCTCACCACGTAAAGAGTTAGGTAAAGCTTCGGTAATACGTACATCAACGAACTGACCGATCACTGAATGAGGACCTTCAAAGTTCACAACACGGTTGTTTTCGGTACGACCGCGCAATTCCATTGGGTTTTTCTTCGATGGACCTTCAACCAAAATACGCTGCTCAGTATCAAACATCTTACGACTGATGTCTTGAGACATCTGGTTGATACGGTTTTGAAGAATGTATAGACGCTCTTTCTTCTCTTGTTCAGAAACATCATCAGGCAAATCTGCCGCAGGGGTACCTGGGCGCGCTGAATAGATAAAGCTGAAGCTCATATCAAAACCAATGTCATTGATCAGATTCATTGTTGCTTCAAAGTCAGCACTCGTTTCACCCGGGAAACCAATGATGAAGTCAGAAGACATTGACAGGTTAGGGCGGATCTTACGAAGCTTACGAATGGTTGATTTGTATTCTAAGGCTGTGTGACCACGTTTCATAAGATTAAGAACACGGTCAGAGCCACTTTGTACCGGTAAGTGTAAGTGGTCTACCAGCTCTGGTACATCCGCGTACGCTTCAATAATGTCAGGCGTGAATTCAACTGGGTGAGATGTGGTGTATCGAATACGGTCAATACCATCAATGGCAGCAACGTAACGAAGTAGATCTGAGAAGTAACAGATTTCACCGTCGTGCATTTCACCGCGGAATGCATTTACGTTTTGGCCAAGTAGGTTAACTTCACGTACACCTTGCTCAGCAAGCTGTGCAACTTCTAGTAATACGTCATCTAACGGACGACTTACTTCTTCACCACGAGTGTAAGGTACAACACAGAAAGTACAGTATTTAGAACAGCCTTCCATAATAGAAACGAATGCCGTAGGGCCTTCCGCTTTAGGCTCAGGTAGACGGTCAAACTTTTCAATTTCAGGGAATGAAATATCAACAACTGCACCTTGCTTGCTTTGTACTTGCTTGATCATCTCAGGTAAACGGTGCAATGTTTGCGGGCCGAATACGATATCAACAAACGGTGCGCGTTGACGAATCGTGTCGCCTTCTTGCGATGCTACACAACCACCCACACCAATAACTAGATCTGGGTTGTCATCTTTTAATAGCTTCCAACGACCCAGTTGATGGAACACTTTTTCTTGTGCTTTTTCACGAATTGAACAGGTGTTGAGTAAGATAACATCAGCTTGTTCAGCTTCTTCGGTTACTTCATAACCATTGGTTGCATCTAACAGGTCAGCCATCTTCTGCGAGTCGTACTCGTTCATCTGACAACCCCAGGTTTTAATATGCAATTTTTTACTCATTGAAATATTGCCTCGTTTTCAATTCGGACTCTGATTTAGGCCACTTGCTTAGACCTAAAAAGTATACGCACAACTTAAAGGACGCGTATTTTATATGACCAAGCACATCTAGCCAAGTATAGTTTTTAACTTTGCAAAGCGTGATCAAATTGAAACGTATTTTGCGCATTACAGTCAGACAAATTAGTATTGCTTGCGGTACAATGCTGGCATTGTTTTTAAGAGGCAAAATAGATGAAAAACAAGGTGGTTATAGTCGGTGGCGGCATGGTCGGTGCAGCTACAGCAATTAAGTTAGCAAAACAGGGCGCATCGGTAACAATTTTAGAGCAACAATGTATCGACCCTCATGCTGTGCTTACGAGTGAAAAAATTGATATTCGAATTTCTGCCATCAACCGCTTTTCAGAAGCTTTACTTGATGAGTTAGGTGCAATGCCTTTACTCAGAGAAAATAGAATTGCCCCTTATACCCAACTAGAAGCCTATGAGTCTGTACAAAACTCATTGTTATTTGATAGTGAAGAAGTGGGCACGAGTCACCTTGGTCACCTTATTGAGAACAGCTTAACACAAGCCAGTTTATGGGCGCAGTTTGAGCAATGGCAAATACAAGTTGAGCAAGTTGATGGTTTACCAATGAGCATAACGCAATCTGATGATACCGTTACACTGCACTATAAAAACAAAACTTATACCGCTGATTTACTTGTTGCCGCTGATGGTGGTCGCTCACAGGTAAGACATTTAGTTGGAATAGGTGTTACAGGCTGGCAATATCAACAAAGTTGTATGGGTGTACTAATCAAAATTGATGCTCCGCAGCAAACAAAAACATGGCAGCAATTTAAACAGACTGGCCCAATTGCGTTTCTGCCTATGCACGCACCGTATGCCAATTTAATTTGGTATCACGATAGCGCTGAGCTTGCTCGATTGAAACAATTATCGAATGAGCAATTAAAAGCTGAAATTCAGTCAAACTTCTTTGCGTTGCCTGGCGATTTTAGTGTTGAAGAAAAGGCGGTATTTCCGCTTTCTAGGCAACATGCTAATACTTATTCACAAGGTAGAGTTGTACTTGTGGGAGATGCAGCCCACACGATTAACCCATTGGCAGGACAGGGAGTTAACCTAGGCTTTAAAGACGTCGCTGCACTAGCCGAAGCATTAGAATCGACAGACGATTTCGGTTGCCCTTTAGCTTTGCATAAATATGAGAAAAAACGTCGTTTAGATAATTTGGCGATGATGAGCATGATGGATGCGTGTTACTTTGGTTTCTCGAATGATATAAAACCATTAAAGCATCTTCGCAATTTAGCATTAAAAGTGGCTGACAATGCAGGTGTGCTAAAGAAACAAGTGTTAAAGCATGCCATGGGCGGTGATTTTTAAGCTGTAAATTTCTTTGATTGAAGCGGACTAAGGTTCGCTTTTTTTATGCGTGTAAAAAATATGCGAGAAAAAAGGTATAAAACATAAATTGGGAAATTATTGATGATTTATTTAAAGGGTAGGATAACTAGATTATTTTAGAAAACATGGTGCGGAAGGAGAGACTTGAACTCTCACATCCGAAGATACTGGAACCTAAATCCAGCGCGTCTACCAATTCCGCCACTTCCGCAATGTTTTTTCTCGTAAGAGATTGGCTGGAGTACCAGGATTTGAACCTGGGAATGGCGGGATCAAAACCCGCTGCCTTACCGCTTGGCGATACTCCAACATCAAGGATAAGATAAGTTATTTTCGTTCAAACTTACAAGAACATGGTGCGGAAGGAGAGACTTGAACTCTCACATCCGAAGATACTGGAACCTAAATCCAGCGCGTCTACCAATTCCGCCACTTCCGCAATATTATCTGGAGTATTTTGGAACCTAAATCCAGCGTCTATTTCAAGACATCTGCCAATTCCTCAACTTCAGAAAAGTTGGCTGGAGTACCAGGATTTGAACCTGGGAATGGCGGGATCAAAACCCGCTGCCTTACCGCTTGGCGATACTCCAACTAAAGGTAGTTTGATTATTTTAGTTCTAATCAAGAACATGGTGCGGAAGGAGAGACTTGAACTCTCACATCCGAAGATACTGGAACCTAAATCCAGCGCGTCTACCAATTCCGCCACTTCCGCAATGTTGGCTGGAGTACCAGGATTTGAACCTGGGAATGGCGGGATCAAAACCCGCTGCCTTACCGCTTGGCGATACTCCAACTAAAGGTAGTAAAAGCTTTTTTAGTTCAAGCTTTAAGAACATGGTGCGGAAGGAGAGACTTGAACTCTCACATCCGAAGATACTGGAACCTAAATCCAGCGCGTCTACCAATTCCGCCACTTCCGCATATTTTCTTTAGAAGAAAATGGTGGCTATGCCCTGATTTGAACAGGGGACCCCATCATTATGAGTGATGTGCTCTAACCAGCTGAGCTACATAGCCATTTGGCTGGAGTACCAGGATTTGAACCTGGGAATGGCGGGATCAAAACCCGCTGCCTTACCGCTTGGCGATACTCCAACTAAGGTAGTTGATTGTTTTAGTTCTAATCGAGAACATGGTGCGGAAGGAGAGACTTGAACTCTCACATCCGAAGATACTGGAACCTAAATCCAGCGCGTCTACCAATTCCGCCACTTCCGCACTACAGGGTAGTTAGTTTTATAGTTGCTAATCAACTCTAAAAAGCATGGTGGCTATGCCCTGATTTGAACAGGGGACCCCATCATTATGAGTGATGTGCTCTAACCAGCTGAGCTACATAGCCATCTCTTTTTAGTGTGTCACCATCGCTGGTGCGGGGCGTATTATGCTGATATGCTCCAAACTCGTCAACACCTTTTTTGCAAAAAAGTTGTCATTAAAGTTCTTTTGCAGATTAATTGCGCGAAATGGCTGAATATGAACCATAAAAAGATAAAAACTTAGCTGTTTTTAGGAAACAAAAAAGGAGACATCAAGTCTCCTTTTCAAAACACTCAGTTAAAATGATTAAACGTTGAACAGGAAGTTCATTACGTCACCATCTTTAACAATGTATTCTTTACCTTCTTGGCGCATTTTACCTGCGTCTTTCGCACCGCTTTCGCCTTTGAATTCGATATAATCGTCAAAACCAATTGTCTGCGCACGAATAAAGCCACGCTCGAAGTCTGTGTGGATCTTACCTGCAGCTTGTGGTGCTGTTGCACCTACAGGGATAGTCCATGCACGTACTTCTTTTACACCAGCAGTGAAGTAAGTCTGCAATTTAAGTAGCTCGTAACCACCACGGATCACAAGGTTAAGACCTGGTTCTTCAAGACCAAGATCAGCCATAAACTCTAACTTATCTTCTTCTTCTAGCTCTGAAAGCTCAGATTCAATTGCAGCACACACTGGGATCACAACAGCATCTTCGTTTGCAGCAATCTCACGAACTTGCTCTAAGAATGGGTTATTTTCAAAACCATCCTCAGTAACGTTCGCAATATACATGGTTGGCTTAATTGTTAAGAAGTTGAGCGGCTTAATAGCAGCGAGTTCTTCTTTACTAAGCTCTAAAGAACGCAGTGTTAAGCCTTCATCTAAATGGGCTTTCACTTTTTCTAGTACTTCGTTCTGGAATTTTGCTTCTTTATCGCCGCCTTTCGCTTTTTTAGCATTACGTTGAGCAGCGCGATCCGCAGCTTCCATGTCTGCTAAAACAAGTTCTGTGTTGATAACGTCAATATCATCAGCCGGATTTACTTGGCCAGATACGTGTACAATGTTTTCATCTTCAAAACAACGAACAACATGACCAATGGCATCTGTTTCACGAATATTAGCAAGGAATTGGTTGCCTAAACCTTCACCTTTTGACGCGCCTTTTACAAGACCTGCAATATCAACGAACTCCATGGTTGTTGCGATTGTTTTTTGAGGATTAACAATCTCAGCCAGTTGGTCTAAACGGGGATCTGGCACGGCAACAACGCCTGTGTTTGGTTCGATTGTACAAAACGGAAAGTTTGCGGCTTCAATTCCCGCTTTAGTTAATGCATTAAATAGGGTTGATTTACCAACGTTAGGTAAACCTACAATGCCACATTTAAAACCCATAATTTTGAACCTTCAGTTAATCAAATTGTTGCCGTAAGCGATCTTACGGCTTAAATGAATGTAGTCTGTTTTGTGCTTTTAACACACCGTCTTTTGCTAAAATTTCCATACAGCGAACAGCTTCATCAACCACAGCGTCGATTTTTTCTTGGTCAGCTTGAGGTGCTTTACCTAAAACCCAGCCTGTTACTTTATCTCTGTGACCAGGGTGACCAATACCAACACGTAAACGCATAAATTCTTTGTTATTGCCCATTTTAGCAATAATGTCTTTCAAGCCATTGTGACCACCGTGACCACCGCCTTTTTTAATTTTGGCGATCCCCGGTTCCATGTCCATTTCGTCATGGGCAACTAAAATATTTTCAGCTGGGATTTTATAAAAATTAGCAAGGCTTGATACCGCTTTACCACTTAAATTCATATAAGTTGTAGGAATAAGCAGTTTGAATTCTTGGTTGTTGATTATGACTTTGCCAGTAAGGCCGTGATGCTTTGAGTCAGGTTTGAGGATGCAATTGTAGCGTTTTGCCAGTTCTTCGATGAACCACGCACCGGCATTATGACGGGTTTGAGCATATTCGGGGCCTGGATTAGCCAGGCCCACAAGCATTTGAATAGTATTCAAGGTGCTAACACCTTAGAAATTATTCTGCAGCTTCTTCAGCTTCTTCAGAAGCAGCGCCTTTAGGAGCGTTTACAGTAACAACTGCTTGGTCGTGGTCTGCACCTTTAGCTAGTTCTACTGAAACAACACCTGCAGGTAGAGCTACATCAGAAAGGTGTACAGTTGCACCAACTTCGATTGCAGCTACGTCTACTTCTACGAACTCAGGAAGTTGAGCTGGTAAACAAGTGATTTCGATTTCAGTTACGTGGTGAGCGATAGTGTTACCACCTTTCGCAGCAGCTTCTTCGTTGATGAAGTGTACAGGAACCTTAGTGTGGATCTTGTGAGCAGCGTCAACACGTTGGAAGTCTAAGTGAGTTACTTTAGGCTTGAACGGGTGACGTTGGATGTCTTTAAGGATCGCTTCAACAGACTCACCACCGATGTTTAGTGTAAGGATGTGAGTGTAGAAACCTTCATCTTCTTGTGCTTTGATTACTTTGTTGTGGTCAAGCGTTAAAGCAACTGCATCTTTACCAGCACCGTAAAGGATCGCTGGTACTTTATCAGCGTGACGTAGGCGGCGGCTCGCACCAGTACCTAAAACTTCACGTACTTCTGCTTCTAAAGTGTATAATTCGTTAGACATGGATGTCTCCAAAATAAAAGTTAAATTAATGATTAGAGGACTCGCGACCAAATCCTCTACCTTAAAAAGGCGCGCTACTATACCACCGCTGGATGGTAAATTAAACAAAAAAAGCACCCGAAGGTGCTTTTTGTTAAAGTGGGCGTTGTTTAGTGTGTAAACATTGCCGAGATTGACTCTTCGTTGCTGATGCGGCGAATTGTTTCAGCCAGCATGTCTGCAAGGGTCAATACTTTAATTTTATCGATTGAACGAAGCTCATCACTTAACGTGATTGAGTCAGTTACGATAACTTCATCAATAACAGAGTTGCGAAGGTTTTCTGCCGCAGCACCAGAAAGTACAGGGTGCGTTGCATAAGCAAATACGCGTTTAGCGCCATGCTCTTTAAGTGCTTCTGCTGCTTTACATAACGTACCACCTGTGTCGATCATGTCGTCAACGATGATACAGTCACGGCCTTCTACATCACCAATGATGTGCATAACTTGAGATACGTTTGCTTTCGGACGACGTTTGTCGATGATAGCAAGATCAGTATCATTTAGTAATTTTGCAATTGCACGAGCACGTACAACACCACCAATGTCTGGAGATACAACCACAACATCATCAAATTCACGAGACTTCATGTCGTCAAGTAGTACAGGGCTACCAAACACGTTGTCTACAGGCACATCGAAGAAACCTTGAATTTGTTCTGCGTGCAGGTCTACAGTCAATACGCGGTCAACACCAACGCTTGAAAGGAAGTCTGCTACTACTTTAGCTGTGATTGGTACACGAGCTGAGCGAACACGACGGTCTTGACGGGCATAACCGAAGTAAGGGATAACAGCTGTAATACGACCTGCTGATGCACGACGCAAAGCGTCAACCATCACGATTAGTTCCATTAAGTTGTCGTTTGTAGGGGCACAGGTTGATTGAATAATGAAAACATCCGATCCACGTACGTTTTCATTGATTTGAACACTGATCTCGCCGTCACTAAAACGACCAACAACAGCATCACCTAACTCGATGAATAAACGTTTCGCAATTTTTTGAGCTAACTCAGGCGTTGCGTTACCAGCGAAGAGCTTCATGTCAGGCACGGTAGGGTTCCTCAGGCACTGAAATTTTTTGGACTAACATGCTATGACGTTGTCAAAACAGGCTAACTTAAACAATTTTACTTCTACTCTTTAAGCCATGACGCTAACTGGCGATGGGCCAGTGATACAGCATGGCTTGGGGCGATAAACCCTTGCCAAGCATTGGGTAATTCAGAGAGTACACGCCGTGCGCTTTGCTCAGAGTCTAGCTCGACAAAACAACACGCTCCCGTCCCAGTCATTCTTGACGGCCCGTATTTTAGCAACCACTGCAGGGTCTTTTCAACCTCGGGGTAGAGCTTTTTAACCAGAGCTTCACAATCGTTGCTTGTATTTTGTATGTACCACTGGCTTGTTAATTTAGGGGTATTTCTTGGTAAATCAGGGTGTGTAAAGATTTTTGCAGTACTGATATGAACATTTGGAAACACCACACAGTACCATTTATGTTCAATCTCAACTGTGTCGAGTTTTTCACCGACTCCTTGGGCGATTGCGGTTTTACCATTGATGAATACAGGTACATCGGCACCCAGAGTTAAGCCAATTTCAGCTAAAATTTGTAGGTCTAAGTGACATTGCCATAATGAATTTAACGCCAATAAAGTAGTTGCAGCATCGGATGAACCACCACCAACACCACCGCCCATAGGCAAGCATTTTTTTAAACTAATCGTCACGCCTTGATTTTTTTGCTTATATGGTAATAAGGCTTGAGCCGCTTTAAAGATTAGATTGTCTTCGGTTTTAATGTCATTGGTATCACCAATAATACTAATTTGGTCATCATCCGTTAAGTTGAACTCTAATTCATCGCCAAAATCTAAAAAGGTAAACAGACTCTCTAATTCATGATAGCCATCTTCACGTTGATTATTGATATGTAAAAACAGATTAAGTTTTGCTGGAGCCGTAAGAGTTAAGTTATTCATTATTAAACTGCCATGAATTAAGTTGAATCTTTATTCTTAATTTATCTTGTGAAAGTGAAATACGTTTTGGGACCCAAAAGTCATCAACCCTTTGATAACTTTGATAGTTGATAAACCATGTTTTACCTTGTTCATCTGTCCACTTTGCAGACTTAAGGCGTGATTGAGGGTCGTACTGGTTATTATCACTACGAATCGCACCGGTTAGCCAAAGTGGTGCTTTTTCAAAAGGTAATTGAAAACCACTCAAGCGAGCAATCAGTTCACTGCTGCTTTGATCAATATATTGCTCATCTTGATAGGCCATTTCACTGTGATTTTCATGCTCGACTAGCTCAAGTAATTGCGTGCCGATAAAACTAGATAAAATAAGGTGTTGACGACCACTTTTAAGCTGCCAATTGAAATTGACTGACTGTCTGTCATTAGGTGCAATAAATGCGACTTTACCACTGGCTTTCCAGTTTTTTTGTGCCTCTAATTGCGACCGCCAATCAGTTTGGGGTGCGTCCTGCTCTGTTATTCGTTGGGCACAGCCACTGATAAATAAAAAAAACATGAGCAAAATCAAATGAATTTGTTTCAAATGTTGTTCCTTCCTTTCCATATTTGCAGGATGTTTGATAAAATTCTCGGCTTTCTAGCAGGGCTCGAGCAATTTATTGGTAGCTATGACCATTATCGCACTTGGTATTAATCACAAAACAGCATCAGTTGAATTACGCGAAAAAGTGGCGTTCTCACCTGAGCAATTATCAAACGCATTGTCGCAATTGGCGAGCTCTGAGCAGTTTAAAGAGACCGTGATTGTCTCGACCTGTAACCGAACTGAGTTGTATTGTAGCCTTGAGCATAGCAATTCCCAAGCGCTTCTCAAATGGTTAGCTGATTTTCACTGTATCGACACTGAACAACTTGAAGATAATGTCTACATTCACCAAAACCAAGACGCCATAAATCATTTAATGCGCGTGGCTTGTGGTTTAGATTCTTTAGTGCTGGGTGAGCCACAGATACTTGGACAAATCAAACAGTCTTATAACAGTGCAAAACAGCATGACTGTGTGTTACCTACTTTCGAGCGTTTATTTCAAAAAACCTTTTCAGTTGCAAAGCAAGTAAGAACTGAGACCGATATTGGTGCCAGTGCTGTATCTGTCGCTTACGCAGCAGTAAATTTAGCAAAGCATATCTATGGTCAACTAGATAAAACCAAAGTGCTATTAATCGGTGCTGGTGAGACTATCGAATTGGTAGCCAGACACTTATATCAACAGCACCCAAAAGCCATCACGGTTGCCAATAGAACGATTGAGCGTGCTAAAAATTTAGCTGAAGAGGTTGAAGCTGATGTAATTTCATTGGCTCAGTTGCCTGAAAAACTGCATGACGCAGATATTGTTATCAGTTCAACCGCTAGTACTTTGCCGATTATAGGCAAAGGTATGGTTGAGCAAGCTCTTAAGCAACGACGCTATAAGCCTATGTTGTTTGTTGATATTGCCGTGCCGCGAGATATTGAAAGTCAGGTTGGGGAGCTGGATGCCGCCTACCTTTATTCGGTGGACGACTTACAAGCTATCGTTAATGAAAACATGGCAAGCCGTGAGCAAGCGGCAGAACAAGCACAAGAAATCATTCTGCAAAAAACCCATGAATTTGCAAAGTGGCAACGTTCACAAGGGTCGATTGATGTTATTCGACAGTATCGAGACTCGGCGCAAGAAGTAAAAACAGAATTAGTAGAAAAGGCTGTAAATCAGCTACAATCAGGCAAATCAGCCGAAAAAGTGTTGCTTGAACTGGCTAACAAGCTCACGAATCGTTTAACTCACGCACCAACACGGGCAATACAAGCCGCGGCGCAAGAGGGTGATATCGATAAATTGGCGGTGCTTAAACAAACATTAGGAATCGAGCAGGAAAAGTAAATTAATGAAAGAGTCTGTATATCGTAAATTAGAGACCTTAGCCGAGCGCTATGAAGAAGTGCAAGCGATGCTAAGTGATCCAGAAGTTATTGGCGATCAAAATCGTTTCCGTGCCTTATCAAAAGAATACTCAGAACTTGAAGACGTAGTTAAAGCGTTTGCTTCTTACCAGCAAGCCCAAGACGATGTGGCGACAGCTGAAGAAATGCTGAAGGACTCAGATCCTGATATGCGTGAGATGGCGCAAGAAGAATACAAAGAAGCAAAAGCAGCCATTGTAGCACTTGAAGATGAGCTACAAATTCTGATGCTGCCAAAAGATCCGAAAGATAACAACAATGTTTATCTTGAAGTACGTGCGGGTACAGGTGGTGACGAAGCGGCAATTTTCGCTGGTGATTTATTCCGCATGTACAGCCGTTACGCGGAAACTCAAAAGTGGAAAGTTGAAGTTGTTAGTACCAATGAAGGTGAACATGGTGGCTATAAAGAAGTCATCGCGCACATTAGTGGTGAAGGCGTTTACGGTAAATTGAAGTTCGAATCAGGTGCGCACCGTGTTCAACGTGTGCCTGAAACTGAATCTCAAGGCCGTGTTCACACGTCAGCATGTACGGTAGCTGTGATGGCTGAAATCCCTGAAGCCGAAGCGATTCAAATTAACCCAGCTGATTTAAAAGTAGATACCTTCCGTGCATCGGGCGCCGGTGGTCAGCACGTTAACAAAACGGATTCTGCAATTCGTATCACACACATTCCGACAGGTGTGGTTGTTGAATGTCAGGATGAACGTTCTCAGCACAAAAACCGTGCTAAAGCGCTTTCTGTTCTAGGTGCTCGCCTACAGCAAGCTGAAGACGAGAAACGTCAAGCAGCTGAGGCATCTGAACGTCGTAACCTTGTAGGTAGTGGTGACCGTTCAGAGCGTATTCGTACTTATAACTACCCGCAAGGTCGTATTACCGATCACCGCATTAACCTAACACTGTACCGTCTGAATGAGATTGTTGCTGGTGAACTGGGTGCCGTGATAGATCCATTATTACTTGAACACCAAGCTGACTTATTAGCAGCAATGGGTGACGAGTAATCGTGGCAAACCTAACAGTCGCCCAAGCAATCGCTTGGGCAACCCAAACTCTTCGAAATACCTCTGACTCACCTAAACTAGACGCTGAAGTATTACTACTTTATGTGCTTGATAAACCCAAAAGCTATTTATTTACTTGGCCTGAAGCTGAGCTTACTGATGTGCAATTGGGTTCATTTGAGAAGCTGATCGCAGAACGAGAAACAGGCCACCCTGTCGCTCATTTAGTCGGTGTGCGCGAGTTTTGGAGTTTAGAGCTCGAAGTTAATAACTCGACGTTAATTCCAAGACCTGATACCGAGACCCTAGTTGAAAAAGCGCTTAGTTTAGATTTGCCTACCAATGCAAAAATGCTTGATTTGGGGACTGGCACCGGCGCCATTGCACTATCGCTGGCATCAGAGCAGTCTAATTGGCAGGTCACTGCGGTCGATTATTCTGAGCAAGCCGTTGCGCTTGCGAAGCGAAATCAACAAAAACTCGCCTTGAATAATGTCACTATTATGCAAAGCGATTGGTTCAGTGCAGTACCAAATCAACAATTTGATCTTATTGTCAGTAATCCGCCGTATATTGATGAATTTGATGAGCATTTAAGCCAAGGTGATGTGCGTTTTGAACCAAAAAGTGCATTAGTTGCACCAGATAATGGTATGGCTGATATTAAGCTAATCATTGAGCAAGCGCGGCAATATCTGGCACCGAACGGATATTTGCTGATTGAGCATGGTTATCAACAAGCGCTGTTATTACAAGAGTTTTTTGCACAAATGGCGTATAGCAATATACTTACTATAAAAGATATGGCAGGCTGTGATCGAGTAACCATGGCCCAATGGCAAGGCAAGCGATAGTAGAGCCCTGTGTATTAATAGGACCCCGCGTATGGATGATTTTTTGTTTTCAGATGAGCCGAACGATGTTGTTGAGCCCGATAGCAATGGTGTTTGGAAGGTAATTGTTGTCGATGATGAACCTGAAGTTCATGCGGTAACTAAACTTGCATTAAGTGATTTTGAGTTTCAAAAGAAGCGTTTAGAGTTTATCAGTGCATACTCAGGTGAAGAAGCGCGCAAGGTGATCCAAGCGCACCCAGATGCAGCGATTGTGTTACTTGATGTGGTGATGGAAACTGACGATGCAGGTTTACAAGTTGCTAAGTTCATTCGAGAAACTGCTAAAAACAACCATATTCGAATTATTTTAAGAACGGGTCAGCCAGGGCAAGCGCCAGAAAGGCAGGTTATTGTTAATTATGATATCAATGACTACAAATCAAAGACTGAGCTGACAGCACAAAAGCTATTTACAGTTGTGATGTCGAGTCTGCGCTCTTATCGCGACATATTAGCCATTGAGCAATCTCGCCAAGGCTTAGAGAAGATTATTTGTGCTTCTCGAGATATTTTTTCTACACATTCCTTAGATCATTTTATTAAAGGTGTGGTTCAGCAGTTGACCTCACTATTAGGCACAGTTGATGAAGCGATTTATGCGACTTCATTAGTTGCTAGCAATGATTCAACGCACAATGCTGATCAACTGGTTGTATTTACTGGACGTGGCGAGTTTGAATCTTGTGAAGGTAAACCGATCACAGAAGTACTAACTCAAGAGCAACTTCAAGCTTGTTCAACCGCCTTACAAGAAAAAAGCATAGTCTACAAAGACAATTATTTATTCGCATACTGCACCAGTGAGTTTAATCATAGCTCAATGTTATTTGTGTCTGGTATTCCTGATTTTCTAACCGACACACAAAAACATTTAATTGAAATTTTTTCGCAAAATGTGCAATTAGCTTATGAGAATGTGCAACTGCAGGCTGAGGTTGAAGACACCCAGCAAGAGTTAGTTTACAGATTGAGTGAAGCGCTAGAACAACGCTCTACCGAAACAGGCAATCATGTAAAACGTGTTGCGCACATATGTTTTGCTCTCGCTGAGGGGTACGGGCTTTCAAGACGTGATGCAGAATTAGTGCGTATGGCTTCGCCACTTCATGATGTGGGTAAGGTTGGTATTCCAGATGCAATTTTAAACAAGCCAGATAAGCTTGAAGAGCAAGAGTGGCAAGTCATGCAAACACATGCTGAAAAGGGTTATGAAATCTTAAAAGATTCACGCCGTGAAATTGTGAATGCAGGGGCGATTATTGCTAAAGATCATCATGAAAAGTGGGATGGTTCTGGCTACCCCGCTGGCAAGCAAGGTGAAAGCATTCATATTTATGGTCGAATCGTTGCACTTGCCGATGTTTATGATGCACTTCGACATAAACGTTGTTATAAGCCTGCTTGGGAACTAGAACAAGTTGTAGCAGAAATTAATAGTCAAAAAGGCAAGCATTTTGATCCTAAGCTTGTAGATGTGTTCAATAGTATTATTGACGATTTAGAAGCGATTTTAGTGAAATATCCAGATAAGCCGAGTAATTAATAAAATGGAATATATTGCAATCAAACATACTCATGTCATGTTCGCACTGATGAGTATCATTTTGTTCTACACCAGAACTGTATCTCGTTTTATGTCGGGAAAACTAGCAAGTAATAAGCTTGTTTTTGTTGGCAGCCACATTATAGACACTTTGTTGTTAGTTTCTGCCATAGCACTATTAGTTGTTGCGAGTATGAATCCGTTACAACAACCTTGGCTTACTGAAAAAATTATTTTAGTGATTGCTTATATTGGTTTAGGGTTTGTCGTGGCTAAATCAACACAGTTTAAAACTCAAGTTATCGCCCTCACTGCAGCCACTATCTCACTACTACTGATTGGCTATTTAGCGGGAAGTAAAGCATCATTCTTACTTTAAGTTTCTTTGAGTAGGTTTTGCCTACTCAAACTCTCCTCATTTCTATGCGATATAACTCTTTCTAAATCAATTAACAAAAAACTACTTCTATAAGGCGCTACATTAATTCCTATAAAAAATGTTAGACTAGCCGATTAATAAGTAAGAGTAATAATTAAGGTCGTTGGTATTTATGACTGATATCTGGTTCGATGAACAAGACAGTAGTGCAGACTACATACCACAGCATACATTATTTAGATGCATCGACGCTGAGCGTCAGTGGGATGCACAAATAGATCTTGAAGAGAGTTACTGCCAGCTTGCAGAACTTGAATTGGCAGTTGACCAATTGTGTCATGAGCACACAGAAACACATACTTTGATCGACGCGATTTTAGATGCATTTTATACTCGTTGGTTATTCAGCGGTAGTAACCAAAGCGAAGTGGAATACAAGTTAAATAGTGTTAATTATGTCCTAAAAATGCGCACTGGCAACGCTACTTCTCTTGCAATAATTTTAACGCATTTACTGCAACGAGCTCAGTTTGATGTGAATATGGCGTTTCATCAGGGTGATATTATGGTTCACATCGCTTTAAGCGCTGAAGAAGGCTATATTGTAGAGCCATGTGGCGGTAATCAATCTTGGTATATAAATCCAGAAAACGACAATAAAGAAGAGGAGCCTTATGAGCTGCTGCTTGGAGATGAGGCGTTTAAGCTATATCTTGCTCAGCAGAAATGGGCTTTTATCACTGCAGATAAGTTTGGTCACGCTTTAAGTTGTGTTGAACAATTGATGGAGATATTGGGCGATGATCCATATGAGCGCCGCGATAGAGGATATCTTCTTAATCAAATAAACTGCCCTAAATTAGCTAAAGCTGATTTACAGTTTTTTGTTGATGAATGTCCTGATGACCCGACAATTGAGATTATTCAGCACCAAATCGAAGAATTACAAGACTACAATCATGTAGTGCACTAATAAAAAGTCAGGCTAGTAAGGTTTTAAAGTATGCCTTACTGCCTCCTACATAGACACCAATTAGGTGCCTATGATTTAAAGAATTAGGAAAATTATGAATACGCAAATTGTAAAAGTTGCAGATATTGAAGTCGCGAACGATAAACCGTTTGTATTGTTTGGTGGTATGAATGTGCTGGAGTCACGTGATTTAGCAATGAAAATTGCTGAACACTATGTAGAAGTAACCAGCAAGCTAAATATCCCTTATGTATTTAAGGCATCTTTTGATAAAGCAAACCGCTCTTCAATTAATTCTTACCGTGGTCCAGGCATGGAAGAAGGTCTGAAAATTTTCGAAGAGATTAAAAATACCTTCAATGTCCCTGTGATCACAGATGTGCACGAACCATTTCAAGCAGCTCCAGTTGCTGAAGTGGCTGATATTATCCAACTTCCAGCGTTTTTAGCGCGTCAAACGGATTTAGTGGTGGCGATGGCAAAAACTGGCGCTGTGATTAATGTGAAAAAACCGCAATTTTTAGCGCCACATGAAATGCGTCATATCATCAAGAAGCTGAATGATGCGGGCAACGACCAAGTTATTTTATGTGAGCGTGGTAGTAGTTTTGGTTACAACAACTTAGTGGTTGATATGCTGGGCATGGATGACATGAAGCACATGGCACCAGTAATGTTCGATGCAACACACGCGTTACAGCGCCCTGGTGGTCGCTCTGACTCTGCAGATGGTCGTCGTGCTCAAGCAACCGAGCTAGCACGCAGTGGTATGGCGTTGGGCCTAGCTGGTTTATTTATTGAAGCGCATCCAAATCCAAACGAAGCAAAGTGTGACGGTCCTTGTGCATTGCCACTGGCTAAGTTAGAAGGCTACTTAAAGCAGATGAAAGCGGTGGACGATTTAGTGAAAAGCTTCGAACCACTAGATACAAGCGCAGCCGACTTATAATAAATATAAAAGAGCAGCAAATTTGCTGCTCTTTAGTTTGGTTTAAAGAATTATGTCTAGAAGACTCCCGCCATTAAACGCCCTAAAAGCTTTTGAAGCTGCGGCACGCAATTTGAGCTTTACTAAAGCCGCAGAAGAGTTGTTTGTTACACAAGCTGCTGTCAGTCACCAAATAAAAACCCTTGAAGAGCATTTAGGGTTAAAGCTATTTTTAAGAAAAAACCGTTCTTTGCTTCTGACAGAAGAAGGGCAGGGTTATTACTTAGACATAAAAGAGATTTTTAATCAGCTCGTCGATGCCACAGATAGGTTATTAGCGCGTGGTGCAAAAGGGTCATTGACGGTGTGTTTAACACCAAGCTTTGCGATTCAATGGTTGGTTCCGCGACTAAGTAAGTTTCACGAGTTGCACCCCGAAATTGATGTACGTATAAAAGCCCAAGACGATGAAGAAAACTCGTTAACGGATGATGTAGACGTGGCTATTTACTATGGCCGTGGTAACTGGAACGGGGTAGAGGCCTATCAGCTTCACAAAGAATATTTAGTGCCTTTATGTAGTCCATTTCTACTAACCGGCCCTAAGCCGCTCCATGCGCCATCAGATTTAAGTCAGCACACCTTATTGCATGATACTTCTCGTAGACCTTGGAAAGCGTGGATGAAAACTGCTGGGGTACGTGATGTACCTGTGAACCAAGGGCCTATCTTTAGTCACTCATCCATGGTGTTACAGGCGGCAATCCATGGCCAAGGTGTTGCACTGGGTAACAGTGTATTGGCAAAGCCTGATTTAGATGCGGGCCGCTTAGTCATTCCATTTAGTCATAGTTTAGAAAGTAAAAATGCGTTTTATCTAGTGGTGAGAGAGGCGCAAGCTGAACTGGGTAAAATTGTTTCGTTTAAAGAGTGGATGCTCAGTATGGTTGAGCAAGAGGAACAAGAATGATCCAATGGATTAAAGCTGATAACCCCAAAGCACAATTTATTTTTGCCCACGGAGCGGGGGCAGGTAGTGATTCTGAGTTTATGCAAGATATGGCTAATAAGCTGGCTGAGCATGGTATTCAAGTTGGTTTATTCGATTTTGAATATATGCAAGTTGCTAAGCAAACAGGTAAACGTCGCCCGCCTGATAGAGCCCCTAAGTTACTTGCCTATTTTGAAAAAGTATTAGCGTCAGTTAATGCTGATTTACCTTTATTTATTGGTGGCAAATCGATGGGCGGCAGAATGGCCTCATTGTTAGTGACAGAGCATACTTTACCAGTAAAAGGTGTGATTGCTATGGGTTATCCGTTTCACCCACCTGGGAAGCCTGAAAAACTGAGAACAGAGCATTTTGCTGATATTTCTTGTCCATTCTTAGTTTTGCAAGGTGAGCGAGATACCTTTGGTACACAAGCTGAACTAGCTGAAATGTCGTTTGCTAAAGCGCCGACGTTTCAATTTTTTGCCGATGGTGATCATTCACTAAAACCGCGCAAGAAAAGTGGTTTTAGCGAAGACGCACATCGTCTGGACGCTGCAAAAGCCACCGCAGAATTTATAGAGCAGCACCTGAATGACTAAACTATTTTTATTGATAGGCAGCGCATATTGCATGTTATCAGTGATGTTAGGTGCCTTTGCGGCTCATGGTTTGAAAAAGCATGCCTCTGAGTATGCGGTCGATATTTTCAAAACGGCTGCCGAATATCAGATGTTTCATGGCTTGGCTTTGATTTTAGTGGCGATGCTTATTAAACAAGGTTTAAAACTGAATGCATCAGGCTGGTTATTTACCCTTGGCACCACTTTATTCAGTGGCAGCTTATATTTACTGGCGCTGACCGAATGGCGCTTTTTAGGCCCGATCACGCCAATTGGCGGCGTGTGCTTCATTTTAGGTTGGTTGCTTTTAATGGTCAAAGCAGCCAAACATAAATTTTAATTAAAGAGATTTGAGAACACCTATGTCGAGTGTTGTGATTTATTGTCGTAGTGGCTTTGAAAGTGATGCCGCAGCTGAAATTAACCATCATGCAGCCTTACAAGGTGTTGCAGGCTATGTAAAAGCCAAGCCAAATACGGGTTATGTGAGTTTTGAAACCTATGCAGCAAGCGATGCCGAATTGCTCATTAAGAAAATCGACTTTCAAAGCTTGGTATTCGCAAGACAGTGGTTTGCAGGTGTCTTTGTCAGCAAGATGTCGATAGAAGATCGTGTCAGCGAAGTCAAAGCCGTGGTGGCTGACTTCCCATTATGTGGTGAGTTGCGTGTAGAAACCCCTGATACCAATGAAGGCAAAGAGCTTTCAAAATTCTGTAAGAAGTTTTCAACGCCGCTTGCGAAAAGCCTAGAAAAGCAGAACAAGCTGACTCGTGCGGTAAAGAAGAATCGCCCAATATTACATGTGATGTTTTTAGCAAACGATACGGCATTTGTGGGTTACTCTTTCCCGAGCAATAACTCGCCTTTCTTTATGGGTATTCCGCGCCTGCGTATGCCAAGTGATGCGCCGAGTCGCTCAACGTTAAAATTAGATGAAGCTTTTCACGTTTTTGTGCCACCAGAAGAAATGGAGCAGCGTGTACAGCCAGGTATGCGTGCCGTAGATTTAGGTGCGTGCCCGGGCGGTTGGACGTACCAACTTGTTCGTCGAGGCATGTTTGTCGCAGCCATAGATAACGGACCGATGAATCAGAATCTAATGGACTCTGGTCAGGTGAAGCACTTCAGAGAAGATGGCTTTAAGTATTTACCAGAAAAGCGCAATAACACTTGGTTAGTATGCGATATGGTAGAAAAGCCAAAGAAAGTAACAAACTTAATGTTAGATTGGATGGTGAATGGCTTTGCTAGTGAGTTAATCTTTAACTTAAAGCTACCCATGAAAAAACGCTTTGAAGAGGTATATCAGTGCTTAGAGCTAATTCGTGAAGAGTTACCTAAGTACGAGATTGAATATACTTTACAAGCCAAACATTTATACCATGACCGTGAAGAGATCACGGTACAAGTGCAAATACACAAGATCCCACAAAAACTATTCAGTTAACGTTTAAAGCTAAAAATAATAAAGCCCTGACTAATTCAAGTGCAGGGCTTTATAGTATTTGAAGCTTAAGTTATTTTAGCGCGAGATATACTCTTGCGCTGTCATAGCAAAGTACTCAACCTGAGAATGTAAAATATGAGTGGGGTTCGGATCGACCACTTCTACTGGAATATTGTTGTGACGGGCAATCTCTAATGCCATGTTGGTGATATTGACACTAAACGAGGTCCCCATGAATACCATTTTCTCAGCGTCTAGCATCTGCTGTTGCGCTCGGCTGATTTCATATAACTCAGTGTAGTATTCATCAAACAGCAGCACATATGGCTTTAATGATTCATTTAATATTGGCCCATGTTTACCTATTTTAAATAATTCAAGCAGCGAACTTTCGAGGTTTGCGTCATCCACCTCATCCCAAGGGGCTCTAATACGTTCAACATCATCGCCTTGATGATGGAATAAAGTGACTTCATCCAATCGACCGTGAATTGAAATGTAATCAGGATTACCGGCTTTACCGTCTAAGCCATCGATGTTTTGTGTGATCAAGGTTTTGTCTGCAAGCCAATGATGCACTTTATTAGGCCCGTGGTGGCGGTAAGTGGCAAAACGGTTGTAATACCATTTTAAAAACTCACCAGGGTTATGCATATACATATCACGCGTCGCCATTTGCTGTGGTGTATAATTGCGACTACCAATCGTCCAAAAACCATCTTCACCTCGAAAGGTGGGAATACCACTTTCAGCACTGACGCCTGCGCCAGTGATGTATAAAGTTTTGTCAGTCTTCGTCATTTGGTTTACTCCTAAAGTGCTGACAGCAAGTTGCTGTAATCATCGCGCCAAATAAATGTTGGCTTTTGATTTGGCCAAGGACTCTGAAGATGCTTAAAACTTGCAATTGCCTGCTCATCAAAGGTTAAAGTGACCCAGTGTGTGTTGTGTTCATGCGCTTGCTTGGCTTTTGTTTCAAAGAAATGCACTTTGAGTTTTAGCTCGTCAGCAAGGCCGCGCATGAGAGGCGTGAGATCTAAATGACTATTAGAGATATGTATTGCTAAAACACCATTTTCCTTAAGCTGTGATAAATATAGTTGCATGGCTTCAAGCGTTAACAAGTGCATTGGAATGGCATCGCCACTGAATGCATCTAAGACAAGGGCGTCAAATCGATTTGCTTGGCCTTGCTCTTTTTGTTTTTGAAGCTGCACACGACCATCACCAACCACATATTCAACCTGTGCTTTACTGTTATTTAAGTAGCTAAAATGGCTTTGTGCAGTAGCCACAACATTAGGGTTTAGCTCGTAAAATGTATAGTTATCACGATGCTTACCGTATGCTGCCAGTGTGCCAGCTCCTAAGCCGATAAAGCCCACTTGTGCGCCATTGAATTGACTATTAAGCAGTTGAGCCACAGCCGTTTCAAAGCGGTAGTAACTTTGTGGTTGACCTTGTAAGTAAGTCGGTTCAATGATCTCAGTACCGTGAGAGGTGGTGCCATCTATTAGACGGCGTTCCATTTGCCCATTGATAGAGACTTCTTTTACCGACAATAAGCCATAAAAGTTACGTAACCTCAATGTGTCATGGTTGGTAAACTGACTGTTTAGCCAAATAAAAGTCGGGGCAAGTAATACCAACACACCGCCAGCGACAAGCACCATGTTACGGTTTTTTGCAAACTGCTCTGTGCTTATTAAAGAATAAATGAAAAGCGCCAAAACAAGGCCTAAAGCCAGAGGGTACTCATAAAACAAAGTAAATATCTCAGGCGCGATGAAAGTAATCGCTGCAGTGCCTAAAGCGCCACCTAAAGACATCATTAAATAAAACTGCGTCAGTTTAGACTGATGTGGTTTGGTCTTCTCAAGCTCACCATGGCAGATCATACAGGCACTGAATAACACGGTTGAATAGAGCACAATTTGACTGAGTAAATCGAGCTGACTGCCAATAAAGAACAGCATCAATCCAATGAAACTACTGAATGCGAATACCGCTAGCCAAAACCAGCGCTGGTAAACCTTAGCCGAGTGGAAGCATAAAATAAACGTCAGTAAATAGAGCGATAAAGGTAGCAGCCATAAAAAAGGAATCGGCGATACATTCTGTGTCATCGCGCTGGTGGTTGCCGTTAATATGATCACACCACAAGCGCTGAGCAATAGCCATAAAGGCAGACGCTTATCTAATGATGTAGCGATTTCATCTGATTGCACCGCCTGAGTGTAATTGTTTTGTTTAAGTGCTAAGCCAATAAAACCTGCAAATAATAAGACAAACACGCCATAAACAAGGCTCCAAGCCCAAGATTGTGCTGACAGTGTTAACCAAGGTTCAAATACAAACGGGTAACTGAGTAGTGCTAAAAAAGAACCAATGTTTGAGTAACTATAGAGTTTGTACACTTTGCTGTTGAGGGATTGAGATTGCCAGCTTTGTAATAATGGCGAAGTTGCAGCAAGCACAAAATAAGGTAGACCTACGCTCAGTGCAAGTTTAAGTAACAATGCGAACTCTGGAGAAGCTTGTTCCTTAATGTCACTATCAGATAGACCTAAAGGAAGAGCGAGCAAGCTAATGAGCAAAAGACTCAAATGCACAATTTGCTGTTTTTTTATATCAAGAAATTTAACCAGCAAGTGCGCATAACAATAGCCTGCGAGTAAAAAGGTTTGAAAAAACAGTAAGCAAGTCGTCCAAACTTGTGCGCCACCACCAAACACGGGCAGTAAAGATTTAGCTAATAAGGGCTGAACTTGAAATAACAAGAAAGCGCTTATGAATATCACTATAGTGGCTAGCATGCAGAGCCTTTTCTCTTTGGAAAATTAATTATTGCGAACTTTAGAGTGTTGTATTCATAGATGCAAATGGAGTTTAGCTGCTCACAACCCAAGTAATGTTAATTGTCTTTTATAAATGATATTTAATCTCATTTTCTTAAACAGGTACTTCAATATGTATATGATATAAGGTAACATTTGTGTTGTTATATTATCTCTCTGGTGTTTTAAATGAAATTAAAATTATTAAGTAGTGCAATCTTATTAGCCATGCTAAGTGGCTGTGGTAATAGCAGTAAAGTTGAAGAAATCACACCGACTGAACAAGTCGATCAGGGGTCTGGGGAAGGTTCGGGCGAAGGCTCTGGTAGCGATCATGACCATGAGATTGAGTATCCACTAGGTCGACTGGCTGTTTCATTTGCTGATGAAAGTGCAGTATCAGTTTATGACCTTACAAACAATGAACTATTAGAAACTGTTACTTTAACTAACCCTGTTTCTGCACTTTATGCGAGCCCAGAAGGTCGCTATGTGGTTGCAATTCAACGTGATGATAACCATGTTGAATTTATTGATGGCGGCATTTTCTTAGAAGCCCATGATGATCATTTCCACTTAGAACAAGAAAATGTTCAGGCTGTAAGTTTTGAATTAACAGAAACAAAGCCAACGCACTATGTGCCTAGTGGTGAGCATGCATTGGTTTTCTTTGACGGTGATAAAGAGAGCCAAGCAGATGCAGGCTTTGCTTTAATTTCAGACGAAGGCATTACAGAAGCAAAGATAGATGCTGAGCATGAATTTAATACTTACATGCATGGTACAGGTGAAATTCGAGGTGAGTATGTGATTTCAACATTACGTGATGCAGATGCTGAAAGTACGCTACCTGACCGTATTGCATTATTTGAACTACATGATGATCACTTCCATCAAGAGCAAGAATTTGAACACAAGTGTCCAGGACTTCACGGTAGCGTGCAAACAGAAGAGTTTGTCGCTTTCGGTTGTACTGATGGCATCGTTGCGATTGAAGAAGCGTCAGAAGTATTTACTTCAAAGCACATTGCTTATCCTGAAGGTTTTCCAGAGGGTGTTCGTATAGGTAAATTCATTGGTCACCCTGAAAACCACACTGTTATTGGTTTATCTCGTGTAGGTCCTTACTCAGTTAATCTAGAGACTGGAGAAATCAAAGCTTTTGCATGGCAACCAGAAGGCGTTGAAAAGTATCTTGCATACGCAGGTAATGCTAAGACAGGCAACGCATTAGTGCTAGATGATCAAGGTTACTTAAATATTTTCCATGGCGAACACGAGTGGGAAAATGAAGCGCGTATTCAAGTTTTAGAAGAAATTGAAGAAGGTGCTACTGCTAAGATCATTGCAAACATGGCGCACCACATTGTGTACGTCGCTTATGGTGAGCACCTTTATGCGGTAGACACTGAAGCAAAAACAAGCACTGAAATTCAGCACTTTGATAAGCCAATCGCGAACCTTACTTGGGTAGGTGCATTTGAAGCTGAAGAACATGATCATGAGCATGATCACTAAGTAAATCTTATTGTTTAACAGACTCCCACTAAAAATGGCGACCAGTAGGTCGCCATTTTTTTACCGAAATTTAGGTTAGTTAAACTTCGCGATAGTTTTTACGGTAGTTCTCAACCCATAGCTTGGTTGCGCCACAGACCGCAACAGGCATTACGATTAAGTTTACAAAAGGAATTGAGGTGAGTACGAATACTGCAAAACCAAACCCGTACGATAACCCTTGCTCGCTTTTTAGGTCGTCTTTCATTTGCTTGAAATGAATTTTGTGATTATCAAACGGGTAGTCGTTGTACTGTACGTTGTACATCCAACAAGTAAATAGTACCCACATGATTTGCCCAAATACCGGTAATATCCAAAGTAAAATAAAGAAACCAATTGCCCTAGGAAGATAGTAACAAAGTTTAGTCCACTCTCGTCCAAGCATACGCGGTACGTCTTTCAGGGTGTCTGACAACTTATCGTCATTGATGGATTGGCCTGTTAAATAGAGTTCAACTTTTTCACTGAGTAAACCATTAAATGGCGCTGCGATGAAATTGGTTATCACAGTGAACACCATAGAGTAGGAGAATAAGATCACCAAGATAGCAATCGGCCACATTAGCCATTCAAGCCAGCTTAACCAAGATGGCAGTAAGTTATTTATGTAATCAAAACCTTGAACTAGCCAATCATATAAAAAGAATAATGAACTACCGAATAGTAAAACGTTAATAAACAGTGGAATAAATACAAAGCGCTTTAGTCCTTTTTGGGTAATTAACGAAAATCCAGCAATGAAATACTCGATACCTTTGCTCAATTGCACAACTAGCCTCAACAATTATATGTACACAATTTAAGTATAAAGTGTTCCAGAGACAGCGACTAGCGCTTATGGTAACAAACTATGTCAAAGTGAAAGCTTGCGAACAATAGTAAGGTTATTTAGGTAATTCAACGTTATAGCGTTTTGCGTACCACAAAAAGAAAGGCAGCTCGATCACAGAGAAGCTAACCAAGGTAAACCATACCCAGTTAACTTCGGTGAAAACTAAGGTAAAAGTCTGTGATGACCCGAAATAAACAGAACCCACTACTAATAAAGAGATCACCGATGCGATTAAATCTTGAAGAGAAATTTTTTTAAAGTCATTACCTGCATATTTTGGGTTTGCATAAAAATAGGCAACAAACAGAACAATAAAATTAACCGCGATAATTGCAAATTCAGGTGTCATAGTCGATAAACTGTTTAATAAAAACGCGAATAGTGTAGCGTTATGTGGATCCACTGTCCAAATAAAAGAAAGGAAAAAGGCGAGTAAAATAGCTCGCCTTTGTGCTAGCTCAAGCTTTCAATAGCTATTAAACCAGTCCTCAATAATACTCGAACATTTAGAGGGACTAAAATAGACGCTAACTTCGTTTAAAATTTATTATTTAGAACAACTAAATAGCAAAAGTTTCGCCTTGTTATCGCCAAATTTTCTTCGCCTCAAAATAGAACGCTTAATTAAGAGGACTGGTTTAAAACGTATAAGTCGCTGAAATACCTAAAGTGCGGGGGTCGACAATACCTGCGTTGCCATAAGGGTCGCGAGCATTGGCTGGTTGACGCAGTGTTACTGCTTGTCTATCTAACGCATTGTTCACGAAAACATTGAAAAGCCAATTTTCTAACTCATAGTTGGCATGTACTCGAACCAGAGAGTAGTTACCCGCTTTCTTTTCTGGTTCATTAGTAAATGTCCCAAAAAACTCATCAACATAATTACCAGAAAGGCCTACATTGAAGGCGTCATTAATCCAATATTTTAAACCTGCATTGGCGGTGATTTTGGGTGCTGAGTTGAGCTCTTTACCATCTAAATCTTTGAAGGTTTCAGTGCCATCTTTCATTTCTGTCTCAAGAAGACCTAGGCCACCAGTAACCTGTAAATTGTCAGAGAGCATTGCAGACACTTCTAACTCAAGTCCATAAGTATCAACACGCGCTAGGTTATCAATATTTCTGTTAGGGCCTACAGCTTGATAGCCCTGGTAGGCATTAAAGAATACATTGGCGCTGAAGTTAACATTACCATCATTCAGAGAGCTCCTTAGACCAGCTTCGTAGGTGTTAACGTATTCTGCATCGTAGTAATAGTACTGCTGCGTCATCCAATTAAAGGCTCCACCGGCTGAGTTATAGCCACGGCGTGCACTGATGTTTGCGGTATGTTGTTCGTTGATTTTGTATTGCAGAACAACCTTTGGTAAGCGAATGGTGCTATCCTGGTCAAGTACAGAGCGAGAACGATGAACCAGTTGCTCACCTTCCATTGCATTTTCTATATAGTCACGAAACTGTGACTCTTTCTCTACACGTAGGCCTGAAATTACGCTGAATTGCTCATTGATGTTGTAACTGACTTCACCATAGATTGCGCTCGAATCACTATTGTCGTTACCTTGGTATAAAAAGCCCGTATGACTTTGGTAGTCTTGTTTACGCTCAAAATAGGCCAGACCAATAAAGCCCTTAAGCGTTGTATCATTTAACCCAAAGTTATATTTACCATCAAAAGTCACGTTCTTTTCATTCATAATGAGTAGCTGATTTCTAGCTTCAACTAATTCATATGAATTAAAGCCCCATTTATGATCCATGTATGCCCATAGCACATCGACACTGCTGTCTTTATCAATTATGTAGTCGACATTTAATTTTGTTGTACGTGTGTCTGTGTCCATATTTCTTTCGAAATTTGGTACGTAAGCCCAAGGATCGTCATTTCTGAAATAGCGGCGGCCTGAGTTACCTTCTTCACTGTTGCTGTCAAAACTCAGCATAGAAGAAAACCCTTCAAGGGCTCTAGGTTTCCATAATAGCTTCGTGCCATAACGCGTTGTTTTGAGTTTGTCTAAGTCAAACTCAGGGTCATGAGTTGGGTGAATGATGCTGTTATCATAATCATTGCCTTGAAGGTTTTGTGCCGTGAATCTAAACGCTAATTCATCTTCAATAATAGGGCCTGATGCCATCACAGAAGTATCAATATAATCACTTTGATTACGGTATCCAAGTCTACCTGCAGCTTCCCAATCAAAGCTTGGATCTTTGGTTTTAATGAAGATCATGCCACCAATGCTGTTTCGGCCATTAGTCGTTGACTGAGGACCTCTGAATACCTCGATTTGTTCTACATCCCAAATACCAGAATCACCGGTTAAGTCAGCCATATAAGGTTGATAAATGCCATCAACTAAGATTGAAACTCGGCCTTTAGCACCGCCTGTTACACCATTAAAGCCTGCGGCAGCACCATTACCTGATACACCTCGAATGTCAGGTAAAGCACCCGGCTTAACAACAACATTGGCAATTTCAGATACAGCTGATGTTACGCTTAAGTGACTTAATGTTTTAAGTAACTCTTCATTGATTACAGAAACTGAAGAAGCCGTATCTTTAAGCGTTCTATCAGCCTTTTCACCCATGATAATGATGGTTTCCATTGATTCATGTGATGTGTTGTCATCTTCAGCGAAAGCGGTTGTGTTTAAAAATGCACAGGACAGTGAAGCAGCAATTAGGCTTTTGGTATACTTCTTAGACATAATGAGATCCTCTCAATAGCTTTTTTTTGGATATAGTCGGCTTTCCTACCGATACTTGGTATGGATGCGCATGCCGAGCTTGTCGAGTTGAATGTTGAATAAATAAGTGCAGAGAATTCAACAGCGGGGATTATAGGTACATGGCTGGTGAATGTAAATGCAAATAATTATCAATATTTAATCTGAAAGTAAATAAGCAGATTTGACGCTGAACGGTCGCAATCTGTTTGTGTTTATAAATATCAGGTATAATCTCCAGCGACTTTTGTGGGGGAGCTATGATTTCTAAAAACCAACTTAAATTATTGCGTGCATTGGCGCAAAAAAAATATCGCAAACAACATAATTGCTATTTAGTACAAGGAGAAAAAAATATCCTTGAGTTGTTTGCTGCCAATATGCCAGTAAAACAGTTGTTTGCCTCACCAGAATTTATTGCTGCCCATAAGGATAAAATTATTGCTGATGACATCGTCGAAGCTGATGAAGAGAGTTTAAGTAAAGCGAGTACCTTAGTAAGTAACAATGCTGCCGTTGCCATTGTTACTATGCCAGAGCAAAGCTGCATAGATACATCAGGTCTCGTGTTAGCGCTTGATGGGGTATCAGACCCAGGTAATTTAGGCACTATTATTCGAGTAGCTGATTGGTATGGCCTAAAACAAATCGTGGTTAGCCAAGACTGTGCTGATCATTTCAACCCAAAAGTAATTAGTGCGACCATGGGCTCGTTTGTTCGTGTTAATGTAATCCGCACTGACTTGGCGGCATTTTTAGCGGACTGTGAAGGCGATATTTATGGTGCATATCTTGGTGGTCAAAGCGTCCATAAAACGCAGTTTGCTGCAAATGGGGTGTTGGTGATGGGCAGCGAATCTCATGGTATTCGTGAACAAGTTGCGCCGTACATCAACCAAAAGATCACAATCCCTGCTTTTGGTGGGGCAGAGTCGCTCAATGTGGCCATGGCTACTGGTATCATCCTAGATAACATTAAACGCCAAGATTATACCAACCCTCAATAATGCTCAATTATTTTGAGGGACTAAAACTGACGCTAACTTTGTTGGAAATTTCTCATTTAGAACAACTAAATAGCAAAATTTTCGCCTCGTTATCGACAAGTTTTCCTTGCCTCAAAATAGATCGCTTAATTAAGAGGAATGGTATTAATCTTTGAAGATTATTTTGTTATTGTTTTCAGTTAACTAAAGTAACCCTAGCAAATCATGCGGCTGACCCATATTAAGCTTGCAGGCTTTAAATCATTTGTTGAGCCCAGCAAGATCCCATTTCCAGATCAGATGACCTGTGTGGTCGGCCCAAATGGCTGTGGTAAGTCTAACGTCATTGATGCCGTGCGCTGGGTGTTGGGTGAAAGCTCAGCTAAGAACCTGCGTGGCGATGCCATGACAGACGTTATTTTTAACGGCTCAACACACCGTAAACCGGTCTCCCAAGCTTCGGTAGAACTTTTCTTTGATAATACTTCAGGTGTGTTACAAGGCAGTCTTGCTAATCGAAATCAAATCGCCATTAAGCGTCTAGTAACTCGTGATGGTCAGTCACTATATTTTCTCAATGGTAGCAAATGTCGTAAACGTGATATTACCGACATTTTCTTAGGCACAGGCCTTGGGCCGCGTAGCTATGCGATTATCGAGCAGGGGATGATCTCTCGCTTAATTGAAAGCCGCCCACAAGAGCTCAGAGTATTTTTAGAAGAAGCAGCTGGTGTTTCTAAGTACAAAGAGCGACGTCGCGAAACGCAAACCCGTATTCAAAGTACCCGTGATAATTTAGAGCGCTTGCTAGACATGCGCCAAGAGCTGAAAAATCAGCTTGATAAACTCTCGGTGCAAGCAGAGCAAGCCAAACAATATCGTGAGCTTAAGCGAGATGAGCGTTTGCTCAAAGGCCAAGTCGCAGTCATAAAATGGCAAAAGCTAAATGCACAACAACAACAAAAAGCGGCCGAAATTGCTGAACTTGAAAAACAAATTCGCTTTTTTAGTGACGCCCATCAAGGCCATGCTGATGTGCTCTCAGCATTAGAAGCAAAGCTTGAGCAAGACACTCATAAACTAGAAGAAACACAACAACAAAAGCATCGCATTCATACTGAGATAATTCGCTTTGAACAGCAAAAACTCAGTGCACAGCAACAAAAGACGCAACTACAAGCTGATATAGATAAACAAAAGCAAGCATTTAAAGAAGCGCAAGACGCGCTGCAAACCCTTCAACAGGCGCAAACGGAGTTTACCGAGCAACAACAAGCGGCAGAGCAAGGGCTTGAGCAAGTGAAAGACGTGTTATTAAAAGCGCAAAGTGCCTTTGAATCGTCACAGGCTGCTCATAAAGCACAGCAAACGAAGTTAACTGCGGGTCAACATGAGATATCGGAGCAGCGCCAAGCACTTCAGCAAGCAGAGCAAAACTGTAAGCAAGCAGAGTTATCCCTGACTCATTTGCAAGAAAATATAGCAGATGTGGCAAAGCAAATTGAACAGCAGCAAAGTCAATCAGTCACAAAAGAGCTCGATGCAGCAAAAGCCGAGTTTAATCAGCTTGCGAAACAAATGGCAGGGCTTCAATCGCAGGGCAAGCAACTGGCTGTGGCTTTAGATGAAGCACAGACTAATTATACAAAGGCCGAGCTTGAAGAGCGCGAGAGTGCGCAAAAGATCAGTAGCTACAAAGCAAATATCAGTGCGTTAGAGAATGTGCTGAACTCACTGACCGATGACGTAAAGCAGACGTTACTGCAAACCTTATCCGTTAATGCGAGAGATGCAGCGATTGTTGAAAGTGCGCTGCTTGGCATGACTTTATTACCTGTGAGCGAAAGCAGCACTGAGCATGGTGTTTGGGATAACACCAAAGCGCCTCGCGAAGGCTCAGTTGCAAGTTTATTGCAGGGGCAGGTTTACCCTGAATTTTTAAACCAGATCCAATTACTTGGGCAAGCTCAGCGATTTACCCCTGAGCAAGGCTGGTGGATGGCTGTTGATGACGAGGGCAACTTGTATGGAGAGAACTTTAAGGTTAGTAAGTCTAAACAAACCTCTTTGGGCTTATTAACACAGCAAACGCAATTAAACGAACTTAACGACGAATTACCAAAACTAATCGCAGACGTTGAGCAAACAAAAACGCAAAAAGAAGTCTTACAAACACGTTTACAAGCAGCACAACAAGAAATAGAGAGTAATAGTGCCAATATTCACCAAATCGCTCAGGGTATGGCGAAGGCACAAACTCACTCCGAGTTATTAGAAAAGCAACATGCTAATTGGCAGCGAACACTAGAGCAATATCAACAAAAGCAAGACTCGCTTCAAGCACAATTAAATGAGCAAACAGCGCCTATTACCGAACAAAAACAACAGATTGCGGACATAGAAGCTGCTCTTGAGTTACTGCAAGCGCAGCAAATTGAGTTACAAGCTCAGGCCGACGAACAAGAACAGGCATACATTCAGGCTGCAAGTCACTCGCAAACGGCTCAGCAAGCATTGCATCAGGCAGAGCTTGAGTTACAAAAAGTTCAAAATACGTGGCAACTTGAGCAAACAAAACAGCAACACAGTCAAAGCGTGTTAAATAGCGCCCTAGAGCGTCTTGAAACCTTACAACAGCAATTAGAAGATCAACAACTGCCACTGCTAGAGTGTGAAGAGCAGTTGATGGTTTTAGTTGAGCAGCATCAAGAAATCGAAATTCAGCTAGAGCAGTGCCAAACACAAAAAGCACAAGCCCAAAAAGCACTGCAAGATAAACAAGCGAGTTTGCAAGACGCGCAATCGGGCGTAACAAAAAAACAAAATCAGCTTCAACAGCTAAAATTAGCAGAGCAAGAGCTAATGATTAAAGCACAGCTGATGCTAGAGCCCCTTCAAGAGTTGCAGCAAACACTCAAAGATATTCTGACAAGTTTGCCAGAAACCCCTAAGCTGGTGAGCTTCCAGTCAAAGTTACAAAACACCACCAAGCAGTTATTGGACTTAGGCGCGGTTAACCTTGCTGCGATTGAAGAGTATGACCAAGCACTTGAGCGCAAAACATATTTAGACGAGCAATTGGATGATCTAACTGCCGCACTCGAAACGCTTGAAGGCGCTATTCGTAAAATAGACCGAGAAACCAAGCTGCGCTTTAAGCAAACCTTTGATCAAGTAAATAAAGACTTTGCAGGCTTGTTTCCGAAAGTGTTTGGGGGCGGTCAAGCCTATCTTGAGTTGACCTCAGATGACCTGTTAGAAACCGGTGTCGCGATTATGGCAAGGCCGCCAGGCAAGAAAAACTCAACAATTCACCTCTTAAGTGGTGGAGAAAAAGCGCTGACCGCATTATCATTAGTGTTTTCAATATTTAGGCTAAATCCAGCGCCATTTTGTATGCTGGATGAAGTTGATGCACCGCTTGATGACGCCAACGTCGTACGTTTTTGCCGTTTGGTCGAAGAAATGTCACAATCGGTGCAATTTATATATATTAGTCACAATAAAATCGCCATGGAAATGGCGGGTAGACTGACGGGGGTGACCATGGCCGAACCGGGTGTTTCGCGTATGGTTGCCGTAGACATAGAACAAGCAGTGCAAATGGCACAAACGTAGCAAGATAAAGGTGAGTAATGGCCGAAGAATTAAGATGGGCATTAATCGTGATCAGTGCGCTAGTTATTGGCGGTTTATTGATCCACGGCTTATGGTCAGTAAGAAAAAAAGAAACACCAGAACAAACTGATAATACTCCGAAACCACAGCCTAAAGTTGAGCCTGCGGCCCCAGCGACAGACAATGAGCCTGAACTGGGTGATATGAATTTTTCAGCGGTAGATGAAGAGCCTACTGCAGAGCCAGTTGTTGAAGAGCAACAGCAAGACGCTGCGCCGGCAGCAGCCCCTGAGCCACAAGACTTCATTATCTTACACATTGAGATGCCAGAAGGTCTTTCTATGGCGGGCTCTAAGCTATTACCTTGTGTTTTGAGCTTAGGCTTTAAATATTCTGATGAAGGTTTCTTTAATCGTCATGTTGAGCCTTCAGGTAATGGCCCTGTACTGTTCCGCTTAGTAAATATGTTCAACCCAGGTACGTTCGATATTGATAACATGGAGCAGTTCAGTACTGCGGGTGTTAGTTTATTTATGACGTTACCTTGTGAAGGCGATAGTCTTGCAGCCTTTAACATGCTGAACAGCGCAGCTAAGAAGCTGTCCGATGAATTTGGTGCCACGGTACTTGATCATCAACGTCAGCCTCTAAGTGTTGAAACGGTTCGAAGCTATGTTGAAAAGGTTCGCGAATTCACGGCTTAATGAATAGTGCGTTATGGTTTTTTAGGCCACCAAACTGATGTTTGGTGGCTTTTTGTTTTTAGAGGTCGAGATGTCAGAGTCAGTTGTTAAGCAAATTGATGCATTAAAACAGCAATTAGAAGAATATAACTACCAGTATTACGTATTAGATAACCCAAGCGTGCCAGACGCAGAATACGATAGGGTAATGCGTGAATTAATGGCGCTAGAGCAAGCAAACCCTGAATTACTTTCACCTGATTCTCCATCACAAAAAGTCGGTGGGGAAGCGTTGAGTAAGTTCTCACAAGTAACCCATAAAGTGCCTATGCTGTCTCTTGATAATGCCTTTGATGAAGCAGAGTTCACTGCATTTAATCGTCGTATTCAAGAGCGCTTGTTAGTGAGCGAGTCACTGGATTTTTGTTGTGAGCCAAAACTCGATGGTCTAGCGGTATCGATATTATATAAAGATGGCGTGCTAGTACAGGCGGCTACACGGGGTGATGGTCAAGTCGGTGAAAACATCACAGAGAACGTTAAAACCATTCGTAATGTGCCGCTGCGTTTACGTGGTGATGATATTCCGGCAGAGCTTGAAGTGCGCGGTGAAGTATTTATGGATACAGCGGGTTTCGAAAAGTTAAATGAAACGGCGTTTGCTAAGGGTGAAAAAACCTTTGCGAACCCGCGTAATGCGGCTGCAGGTAGTCTACGTCAACTAGATTCTAAAATTACCGCCAAACGCCCATTGATGTTTTATGCCTATTCAACCGGTGTTGTAGAGGGGGTAGAGTTGCCTGATGCGCATTTTGAACAACTCAGTAAGCTCAAAGATTGGGGCTTTCCAATGTGCCCAGAGACCCGCTTAGTGACAGGCACCACAGAAGTGATGGCGTATTATCAAGACATTCTTGAACGTCGTGCTAGTCTCGCTTATGAAATCGATGGCGTGGTGATCAAAGTAAACCGCAAAGATTACCAACAACAGCTTGGCTTTGTAGCACGAGCGCCGCGATGGGCCATTGCTTTTAAGTTTCCTGCGCAAGAAGAAATCACTCAACTGCTTGATGTCGAATTCCAAGTAGGGCGTACTGGCGCAATTACGCCTGTAGCTCGTTTAGAGCCAGTTTTCGTTGGTGGCGTAACCGTGTCAAACGCAACGCTTCATAATCGCGATGAAATAGAGCGCCTAGGCGTAAAAGTCGGTGATACCGTCATTATACGCCGCGCAGGCGACGTAATACCTCAAGTAACACAAGTGGTGTTAGATCGTCGCCCTGATGATGCCAAAGACATCGTTTTCCCTGAAAATTGTCCTGTATGTGACTCACACGTCGAGCGAGTTGAAGGTGAAGCTGTGGCCCGTTGCACAGGTGGCTTAGTGTGCCAAGCGCAACGTCAGCAGGCGATTAAGCATTTTGCATCACGTAAAGCATTCGATATTGATGGGCTAGGCGATAAGATTGTTGATCAGCTTGTTGATAGAGAGTTGATTGAAACACCTGCGGATTTGTTTACTTTGAAGCAAGGCCATTTTGAGTCACTTGAGCGTATGGGACCAAAATCGGCATTGAACCTAGTTAACGCCTTAGAAGCAGCAAAGCAAACCACTTTGGCAAAGTTCTTATATGCTTTGGGTATTCGTGAAGTGGGCGAAGCGACAGCACAGAATTTGGCAAACCACTATTTAACTTTAGAAAAGGTAATGGCAGCCAGTACGGATGACTTACAAACGGTCAGTGATGTGGGCGTTGTGGTTGCCAAACACATTCATGCTTTCTTTAATGAGCCGCACAACCAAGCTGTTGTGAACGCGCTACTTGAAATTGGTATCAATTGGCCGCAAATAGAACAGAAGTCTGCGGATGCACAGCCGCTTGCTGGGTTAACGTATGTTTTAACCGGTACATTGAGCCAGCTAAATCGTAACGATGCGAAAGCGCGTTTGCAAGCACTCGGCGCAAAAGTGGCAGGCAGTGTCTCTAAAAACACCCATGCGCTTGTTGCAGGTGAAAAAGCGGGTTCTAAGCTAACCAAAGCCCAAGATTTAGGTATTGAAATACTCGATGAAGATGCCTTAATCGCTTTGTTCGCTGAACATGAGTAATGCTGAGCTGTAATTTGTAGAAAATACATTTGTAAGAAACGCGGTCTAAAACGACCGCGTTTTTGTAGTAGTTCCTCTGCATAGAGGGGTAGGACATTTATGAAACATTATGGCCCAGAGTATTGGGATAAATATGGCGTGTATCGTACACCTTTGGCATTCAACTTGACGCTGGTGGTGTTGCTGCGTGCTTATTTTTTATGGACTTTCTCTGCATTGGCAAGGCGCCCCGATATCGATTTTATGTCGCTGTTTTTTGTTTCAAAATTCCACTTCTTTACGGCGTTAGGCATTGGGGCCATCGCCATTGTGCCGACTGTAATATATTCACTTCGCCGACCAAGCAGCTCTCAAAAATTAGCCAAAATCTGGCGACATATGCGTTGGCCGTTATTGCTTTGTGCATGCTTAGACTTAACTTGGTTGATCTATCAAGCGTCACAGGCGTATTACCAATTTTCGATGTTTTTAGCAGTACAAATGGTGCTCTTGTTGTGGGTGATATTGTATTTGCTGAAAAGTCGCTATTTAAGCTACTTTTTTAATGATTGGCCTGAGCCTGAAAAACAAGATAACAAGGGGTAAATTATGCTGACCTGGCAAGATGTTTTAAAGTACGCGAACGCTGGTAATCCAGAGCCGAAAAATCGAGTTGAGAAAACAGCTGAACAGTGGCAGCAAGAGCTAGACCCAGAAGTCTTCTATATTACCCGTAACAAAGGCACCGAAAGGCCCTTTAGCAGTGGCAGTTGCACTGTATTTGAAGCCGGAGACTATCACTGTGCCTGTTGCAATAATTTATTGTTTTCAGGGGACGAAAAGTTTAACAGTGGTACAGGTTGGCCGTCATTTACAAAGCCGGCCTATTTAGAATCGATAGCGTATATTGGCGATAACAGCCATGGTATGCAGCGAGTCGAGATTGTTTGTAATGTGTGCGATGCACATTTAGGTCATGTATTTCCTGATGGACCACCACCGACGGGTTTGCGTTATTGCGTAAATGCGTTATCGATGACAAAAGCGTAACCTTAAACAATCATTCTACCGAAAGTCCCAGCTCATCGCAGGTGACTTTCAGTTTGTTTAAACGTTCTCTCTGATCTGCATCTAACTCAACATTATTTAAAAGTGCAAAGCACTTATTAAGTAAAGGAGTGTTGATGGTATTTTCTTTCTGATGATTCTTATCTAATAAGCATTGCGCCAAATTAAGGGCGATGCTGGCATTTTTTGGCATGACTCTAAACGCTTGAGTAAATGCCTCAAGTGCAACATCAATTCTACCTCGATTGAATTGAGTTACAGCATGGTTGTTAAGCTCTTTTGGCCCCATGCTAATATCTTGTTTTTCAGTTTTTTGTTGATGTATATAATGCAGGGTAGTGGGGTCGCTAATCCCTTTATGGCGCTCGCAGTGTTGAATAATCTGAGTGAATAAATCCTGAGCTTTGTGCTGCATCCCTAGCTCGTGACAAGCCTTGGCTTTATCGAGTGCAGCATCAATGGAGCGTATTGTTGGTTCATCATCTAATTGGTTAATTAATTGACGAGCTTTTTGATGCTCATCTTTTAAATAATGAATACGCGCGTTTAAAACATCTAGCTGGGTTTGATTGTCAGCATTTGGGAACTGCTTTTTTAAATCGCCTAAGTATTTTTGCGTTTGTCGTGTAATACGATTAATTTGCTCTGTTTGATCTGTGGCAAGGGCGAAATCAATCCCCGCTCTCGCTGCGTTTAAATAAATTTCTGGGCTATCATGAATAGAATGTTTAGCATACTGAGCAATATCTTTATGGGCATTATAGCTTGATTCATAATCATGATTAATTGATGCAACTCTTCCTAGGCTTTTTTGTCTTTCAATATTTCGAGGTGCCATCTCTGAAGCTTGTTGTAAAAAAGCTTGCGCGTTCTCAAATTGGTTTAACTGCATCTCCAGACGACCAAGTAAATCAAGCGCGACTAGCCGAGTTTCAGAGCGCTCCAACATGGTCTTTAGCATGCGTTGTGCAAGCACATGTTCTTTATTAGCTATTAATGCTTCGACTAAACCAATCTTGGCCCAAGCGAATTTTTGTAAAGAGAGTGCTGATTTGTAAAATGTTTTAGCCTCATCAACCCTTTTTAACCTAAGTAGCGCTTCACCTTTAAGCTTGAGCATGATCGGGCTGTAAGTATTGTCGTTATTATCGAGCTCTTTATCGATAAACTTGACAGCTTTTGAGTCATTACCATCGTCAATAAGGGTAAAAATTTGTTTGAGCGCAGACTTTCGCTTTAATACGCGGGTAAGCCGAGTTTTTAATTCTTTTATTGAAAATGGTTTAACTAAAAAATCATCGGGTTGAAGCTCAAGTACGCTATGAACCAGTTCCCCGCTGGTCTCTGCTGAGACAAAAATAAAAGCCGTAGTGTTCTTAATTAGAAATTTACTTTTCAGCTCTTCATAAAGTTGATAACCGTTTTGTCGTTTAGTTAAATCAAATGAGCAAATAATTAAATCAAACTTTTCATTAGCACATAGTTCAATTGCTGCAACGGCATGCTCTGCAATATAAATATGCTTAAACTGTAGCTGCTCTAATGAGCGCCTGAGGTGGCTCAGAGCGAGAGGCTGTTCTTCTACAATTAACAGCTTGATATTGCTAAAGTTGTTTAAGCTCATTGAATTAATTAGTAACGTTTAGGGCTAATGACAGTCTAGACCTTTAATGGGCTTTTTTAAATAGTTTGGAGATAAAACAGAGTAAGATTAAGAATTTAAGATTGGATTATGTGGTGGGTCGTACTGGACTTGAACCAGTGACCCTCGCCTTGTAAGGGCGATGCTCTCCCAACTGAGCTAACGACCCACATAATAATTGAGCTTGATATGGTGGGTCGTACTGGACTTGAACCAGTGACCCTCGCCTTGTAAGGGCGATGCTCTCCCAACTGAGCTAACGACCCATATCAATGTACTTTGCAAACCAAAAGAGTGGTGGGTTGTACTGGACTTGAACCAGTGACCCTCGCCTTGTAAGGGCGATGCTCTCCCAACTGAGCTAACAACCCGCAAAGTGTTTCTAAATGGTGGGTCGTACTGGACTTGAACCAGTGACCCTCGCCTTGTAAGGGCGATGCTCTCCCAACTGAGCTAACGACCCATTTAGAAAATGGTGTGTAATATGGTGGGTCGTACTGGACTTGAACCAGTGACCCTCGCCTTGTAAGGGCGATGCTCTCCCAACTGAGCTAACGACCCATATTACAGTTCTATAATGGTGGGTCGTACTGGACTTGAACCAGTGACCCTCGCCTTGTAAGGGCGATGCTCTCCCAACTGAGCTAACGACCCATTATAGATAAATTTAGATATGTGGTGGGTCGTACTGGACTTGAACCAGTGACCCTCGCCTTGTAAGGGCGATGCTCTCCCAACTGAGCTAACGACCCATATCTAAAAACAACACGTTACCGCGTCGTTGTGGAGCGGTATTATAGGGAGACTTGCAACAGAGTCAATAGCTGAATTTACAATTTTGATCTGTCTGCGGGTTTTATCATCAAATTGCAATTGCTCTTCATTATATAGCAAGCGCATTTTCATGCTAAAAAATCTTAAAAAGCTAAGAAAACTGACTCATTGAAAAATAAATCAGAACTAAAGTGTCCAATATTATGAATTAAATGCTGGGCTATTTTAGTTGGTAAATTAAAAAGTTTATGGTCTTTAAGCTTTTCTTAAAACTAATGATAGATGCTCTTTCTATAAGTCGGAATAGAAAGCTAAATTAGTAAACTTCATAACGCTAGCTGATATCTAAGTGCGGTAGGGAATAAAACAGAACAATTTGAGGGGTAGGGTGATGATATAGTGAGGGTTTAGTTGCCTCAAAACGCTTGTTGTGGTTATATATGCGCCTGTTTGCTGTTTTTTAAAGCGAATAGTAAAAAGTTAAGGAAAAATTGTTGACTTTAATTTTTCGGGTGCATAGAATGCGCCCCGCACTCAGCGATACAGGTGACTAACTGAAAGGTTAGATAAGCCCAAGGTAAGGGGCTATAGCTCAGCTGGGAGAGCGCCTCGCTGGCAGCGAGGAGGTCTGCGGTTCGATCCCGCATAGCTCCACCAATCTTCTAAGTGCAATTGTCCTAGAGAACACAGTTTTGTGTCCCCTTCGTCTAGAGGCCTAGGACACCGCCCTTTCACGGCGGTAACAGGGGTTCGAATCCCCTAGGGGACGCCAATTTCGCTACTTCTTCGAATGGAGTAGGGAAATTATGAAATACTCGTATGGTAAGAGTTTAAATAACCAGTCCTAGTGACACATTATCTACATGATACTGCGTCCCCTTCGTCTAGAGGCCTAGGACACCGCCCTTTCACGGCGGTAACAGGGGTTCGAATCCCCTAGGGGACGCCACTTTACTAAAAGTGCTCAAGATATATGCTCATATGGTAAGAGCCTAAATAACCAGTCCTAGTGACACATTATCTACATGATATTGCGTCCCCTTCGTCTAGAGGCCTAGGACACCGCCCTTTCACGGCGGTAACAGGGGTTCGAATCCCCTAGGGGACGCCACTTTACTAAAAGTGCTCAAGATATATGCTCATATGGTAAGAGCCTAAATAACCAGTCCTAGTGACACATTATCTACATGATACTGCGTCCCCTTCGTCTAGAGGCCTAGGACACCGCCCTTTCACGGCGGTAACAGGGGTTCGAATCCCCTAGGGGACGCCACTTTACTAAAAGTGCTCAAGATATATGCTCGTATGGTAAGAGCCTAAATAACCAGTCCTAGTGACACATTATCTACATGATACTGCGTCCCCTTCGTCTAGAGGCCTAGGACACCGCCCTTTCACGGCGGTAACAGGGGTTCGAATCCCCTAGGGGACGCCACTTTACTAAAAGTGCTCAAGATATATGCTCGTATGGTAAGAGCCTAAATAACCAGTCCTAGTGACACATTATCTACATGATACTGCGTCCCCTTCGTCTAGAGGCCTAGGACACCGCCCTTTCACGGCGGTAACAGGGGTTCGAATCCCCTAGGGGACGCCACTTTACTAAAAGTGCTCAAGATATTTGCTCGCATGGTAAGAGCTTAAATAACCAGTCCTAGTGACACATTATCTATATGATACTGCGTCCCCTTCGTCTAGAGGCCTAGGACACCGCCCTTTCACGGCGGTAACAGGGGTTCGAATCCCCTAGGGGACGCCACTTCATTCTGATCCTGACTTTCTTTTCCTCCTTTAATAAAAAAACTCTATTCAGAATCTTATTTTTTTATTTTCATTAAATATCTAAAACGTCTATATTTTATTAGTTCGGTATTCTCAATTGATCTCGATCAAATTTTGATAACGAAAAAGCTTTCCTCAATTTCTAATAAAAAATTATCATATCTTTTTTAATAAGTGTGAACGACGATGACCAAAGGCAGAAACCAAGTGACAAACAGAGAGTATGATTATCCCAATCATTACAACCTGTTATCTACAACTAACACCAACGGCCAAATTAAATATGCGAATAAGCAATTTTGCGAAGTCGCGGGATTTGAGCTACACGAACTAGAAAATAAACCGCATAATATTGTTCGCCACCCGAGCATGCCAAAAGCTGCTTTTAAAAATCTTTGGGATTATATTGGTAGTGGGCAATCTTGGATGGGAATGGTGAAGAACCGCTGTAAGAATGGTGATCACTATTGGGTGAATGCTTTTGTTACGCCAATAAAAGATGCTTCAGGTAAAACCGTTGAGTATCAATCGGTGCGAACTAAACCAGACAGATCCGTAGTTAATCGTGCAGAGAAAATTTATCAAAAGCTTAACTCAGGCAGTGCAGCTGAAAAAATATTAACTCCATCATGGTCTTTACCAACGCAAATCATGGCAATAATAGTCGCTTTTTATCTGTTGACTATGTTCCTTACTTCCTTACCTGCACCTTGGAGCTATATTTCGGAAACAGTACTTTTAATCGCTATTTTGGCTTTTACACATAAGCAATTGGCCCCAATTAGAAGACTCAGTGAGAAAGCGAAAGAAGTTTATGATAACCCATTAATGCAAAAAATTTATTTAGGAAAGGTAAATGATATTGCAGCAATTGAGTTAGCACTTTTAGCTAGAGAGTCTGAACTAAGGGCTGTATTAGGGCGAGTAAAAGATGCCAGTGCAACGGTTACTGAGCAGGCTAATGATACAGTGAGCGAATGTAATCGCAGTGCAGAGTTACTAAATAGCCAGCAAGCGCAGACAGATGCACTTGCAACTGCCATAAATGAAATGACAGCGACAATATCAGAAGTTGCAAGCAACACCACTAACGCTGCTGAGCGCTCTGAAGCTGCTTTAGAGTCGGTGAAAATTGGTAATAAAGCCGTTAATGAAAATATGCAAAACAACTATGCATTGGCAGAAGAGTTATCACAAACACAAACAGACATAGAAGAGTTAAATGCCCAGACGGTTAATATAGGCAGTGTGGTTGATGTGATTAGAGGGATCTCAGAGCAAACGAACTTACTGGCACTTAATGCTGCGATTGAAGCGGCACGTGCAGGTGAACAAGGAAGGGGGTTTGCTGTTGTAGCAGATGAAGTAAGAGCACTTGCACAGCGAACTCAAGATTCGACTAAAGAGATCGATACCATTATTGCAAATTTACGAAGCCGAGCTGAGCAAGCAGTTCAAGCTATTCAAAATGGTGTAAATAAATCAACCGAATGTGTATCTCAAGCCGAGGGCACACAGGCTAGTTTAGAGAGCATTAATGCTATAGTGAACGATATTTCAGGTTTAAACTATCAAATAGCTACGGCAACTGAAGAAATGTCAGGTGTATCTAATGAGCTAAATAACAATGCAGTACATATCTCGCAACTTGCGAATGACTCTATGCAAAGCTCTGATAGAACAATCTCAACCATGTCAAAGACACAAGAGTCACTCAATGCACAGTCTGCATTGGTTGATCAGTTTATTAATAAATTTATACGATAACTCACCTTAATGGAGAGGCTGAGCAAGTTTAAATCAGCCTCTTCTTGTATTCCTCTATTTATGCCTCTGCAGAAATTGATAACTCAGTTTTGAATGGTAGCTCATGTTTATAGGCTGAAAAGTCTAATCCTTTTATAAGTAACCAACAGCCAACACCTAATTCAAATAATGCACCTGGAAACATCACAAACATGGCTTCTCTTGGCAAATCGGCAATCAATAGCTTGGCAACAGGGTAAATGATTAAACTGCTGTAAGTGAACATGCCCCACACTGACCAAGCTTTTGGGATGTAATTGGTTTTAAAAAATAGATAGAAGGTCATGATCCCGGCCACGCCCATAAATATCCAGCTATATTCACTAGCAGGCTGTCTAAAGCTTGAAGCAATGACGATGATATGACGTATTTGTTCAGCGTCGAATACATTCAGTAAATAAGTTTTATTAGACAGAGCCAACATAGACATACTCACAGTGACGACAAAACTACCTATAATAATTTCAACTAACCGAAAACAAAGCGCAGTTTGCATAAGTGGTTTATTGATGGGTTTTAAAGCAAGGTAAAAACCCATTGATGCGGTTGTTACCGCTGTAAACATCACTATTTCTGCGAGTACACCCCAGCGAAAATGTTGCTCGTTGGCAAACACGCCATGACTTAAGAATTGTTCACTAGAAGCGAGCGTCGAGCTTAAAATAAAATTATCTAAAATGCCGGCAAGGGTGAAAATAATGTAGGAAAGGCCTGCTACTCGGGCGTAAAATTGCTGATTTTTATGTTGTGTATTCATTCTGCGTTCCTTTTTAAAGAGGCAAGTTCGTTTTTCTTCCAAGTTGCAGCGAGATAGATAATGAAAATTCCGGTGCATATCTCAAAGAAACTAAAAAATAGGTAGTGAAGACTGCCACCCATGGTGACGGTAAAAGCTTGTATTGATGTTGTAATTATTCCGGCAATAAGGTTAGCGTATTTATTTAACGGAAAAGCCAGCACCCTTGATAGTACAATCATGATCATGGGAATTTGCATAATGAAGGCAAATATCAATAAGAACTCTTCTGTGATGCTTATACTGCCAACTTGCCCAGCTAAAAAAGCTTCCAAGTAAGGTGCAAGATGTAGAGTAAAAACATCACAGTAAATGTAATTGACGGTGATAAATATCCATAACAAAGATAATAAGTGCTGTCTTTTTTCATGCCATTCAAAGATTTTCATAGGTCGCTTTAATTAGTTATTTTTGATGCGAACAAGATTGCCGAAAAAGTAAAAGTTGTGCGCCTTGATGGGCCTATTTGAACGAAATAATAGAAATTAATGCATTCTTTTTGAGTGAAAAATAGTTTGATAACGGGTTATTTTTACTTAAAAAAGATATAAAAGTTTCGAGATGTAAAATAAAATTAGCAATAGTATCAGGTGGATAGGTGTTGGACTGTAAGAAGAGTTAGATATATAGTTAGGTCGCTTATTTTAATAATTTATTGAATACGTGAATGGTTAATGTATTTCCGACAGTTTTGTACTCTTGCATGATAGGGATGGCTTTTATTGCCTTATTAGACTTGTTTAATCGTGGCAAAGAAAGGCAAAATTTATTTTTAAAAGGCTTACTTCTACTCCTTGTTATCCACTTAGCCGGTGAGCTGTTTATTTATTCGGGTGCCTATGTGTACGCCCCTGAATTAGCAGGGTTACAGTTTCCCTTTAGAATCTTAATGGGCCCAGCGCTGTTCTTTTACGCTCACGCGACAATGTCTGCTGATAAGAAAATAGATAAAAAGTATTGGCTGATGGCTTTATCGGGCCCTGCACTCGTAGTCATCGTTATGCTGCCATTCTTATTCATGATTACGCCTGCTGAAAAGCTCGCTTTGGCAAACCCAGCCACACGAGACCCTGAGTTATGGCGAATTTCAATATTAACCTGCTCGATCGTGACGACTCTGTTTATCATTTACACTGCGTATTTTTTATTGCTGGCTTTTCAGCTTCATAGAGCCCATAACCAGCAACTTATGGAGCGTTTTTCTGACATTGAACAGCGTTCTGTAGATTGGTTTAAACCTATACTGGTGATTTGGGGAGCAGTATGGTGCATGTTTGCGATAGAATTTACGCTTAATGCATTAGGTTGGCGTTGGTTTGGCACAGGTAGATTGCTGCCAGCTTTAGAGGTCGTTGCTTTAGCCATATTTATACAAAAAGCGTTAAGCCAAAAAGTACTCAGTCATGTCGACAAAGGCGTACCTAAAACACAAGGCACACGGACGGCTTTGTTGAGTGAGGATAAAATGCAAAGTATTGCGAATAAGCTCAGGCATGCTATGCAAAGTGAACAGCTATTTTTAGATGAGTCACTTTCTTTAAAACGTTTATCAGAAGAAATACGCGAGTCTGAAAATCATATATCAGAAACTTTCTCACAGCATTTAAATACAAATTTCTTTCAGTTTGTGAATGGTTTCAGGATTGAAGCTGCAAAAACGGCGCTGACCGAAACCACAAAGCAAGTCACAATTATAGCCTTCGAAGTCGGCTTTAATTCTAAGTCGACATTCAATACGGCTTTTAAAAAAATAGTTGGCCAAAGCCCCTCGGTATATCGTAAATCATTCTTAGAAAATAATTAGAGGGAGCAAGCTCCCTCTAATCTACAAAGCGCATTTTGTTTTGCCGTTTTCCACATAAACTTTTGCTGTTTCGCACGTTTGTTCTGGCAGCTTTGCCATAATATGGGCTCGGAAAGTCTTAATCTTGTTGTTCTCAACATTTTCTTTCAAGCTAATTTTGAGCGCCTTGTCTAGGGTCTTTATAGCCAGGGTGTTGTCTCCTTTACCTTCATACAAATAGGCGAGTCTGAAATAAGCATCAGTGCGAGTAGGGTAAGTACTGATAAGTTGTGTGTATATGTCAATGGCTTCGGCGTAGCGTTTGTCTGTAATGGCCTTTTCGGCAGCGTATCTGTAAGCCAGATAATCAGGTTTTAAATTGACCCCATACTGCGTAGAGAGTTGAGCATAGCATGCATCAATACCTGTTAAGCCCAGCGCAGCAAAATCAGGAGAGCATTTGAATTGTTCAAACAACTCAACATAGGCTCTGTTTTGTCCCACCATTGCTGATGTACTGTGATTCTCATTTTTTATGAACTCTAAATCATAATCAAAGCCTAGACGTGTTTGATTACCTAGTAATTCACGATATTGCTCAAAAGAACTCAACATATGGCCAGTTTCATCAGCGAGGTTTAAATATAAATAGTTATTTAGATTTTTCTTTTGTTTGTAAAAAGTGTGAGCTTGTTTTAACACTTTCCCTTTGTGCCACCAAAGGCTTGGGCTAAAAGCAAAATGCGCTTGGAATAACTGAGGTCGGGTTTGTAATGCATAGATTGATAGCAGTCCACCGAGCGAGTGGCCTGATAACACCTTAAAGCCATTGCTACGGTAGCGTTTATTGATATGAGGAATAAGCTCTTTTTCTATAAAGTCCAAGAAGTTATCAGCCCCGCCAGATACACCCCACTGGTTATAGCTTTCATCGTAAGTTGGCGTGAAATCGCGTGTTCTGTGCGTATTTTTAATGGCGACGATGATCATTTCTTTAGCATGATCAGACTGAGTTAGTAGATCTAAAGTACCAGCGGCATGTTTAAAGTTTCTTAACCCATCCGTCAAATATAAAACTGGGTAAGTTTGCGACTTATTTAGGTGATAAGCATTGGGTAAGTGAATTAATAGACCGCGATGCTCAGATAAAATAGAGGAATAGATCCCATCTTCTATCGTGGTGCCCCGTTCGGATGCATAAGCACTTAAATTAAATATAAAACATAGAGTAAATATAAAGACGATAACTTTCTTCATTTTAATTCCTTTAGTTGTACTAATTAACCTGTGTTTAAGTTGCTAGGAAAACCGCCGAAAGTAATGAAATTTGCAGGAAAAAAAGGGATGAAAAAAGGATAAATCGTTGCAATGCAATCAGTTTTTGCTCGATGATTGTTCGGACGTTTGTTTTTTGTACCTGTTAGATACTGTGATAAAGTGCTGAAATATAAATTTTTATCTATTGATTACAATTGTTTATGCTTAAGTTTGGCGATTTTATTTTTGACAGTCAGCAGCAACGTTTGCTCACAACACAAAACACGCAAGTAGAAATCGAGCCCAAACTCATTGCGCTTTTAGAGTTTTTTCTCACCCATCCAGAACAGTTAATTTCAAGACAAACGCTGCTAGAAACGGTATGGGCTAATACCTTAGTGACAGATAATGCGATTAATAAATTAGTTGGCAATCTGCGCAAAGCCCTTAATGACGACCCAAAACAGCCTAAATATATACAAACGGTACCAAAGCGAGGGTACCGATTTATTTGCACTATTTCTGAGTATAAAACTTCGCCTGTTAATGAAGAGTCAACGGTTAATGATAGGCAAGGTAATGAAGCCGCTAACTTTAATCTGTATCGTCAGCGCCTAGTTATCTTTCTGGGTTTGTTTCTACTTACTGCTGTTTGGTTTGTGTTTGAGCAAAGTGACAATGACAAGCTTGCTTATTCAATGGCATTAACGAGAGAGCAGGGGATAGAATTTTCTCCACGTATGCACCCAGATCAAAACCACTTGTTTTATTTAAGAACGCGTAATGTGTCTGATGATGTTGAACTATGGGTAAAAAATATAAATACCGCGTCTGTAAATCGAGCATCTCTGCCTCATCCTATCAGCGAAATTATTGCTGTTACTGAGCAAGATACGCGGAGTGACTTAATTTATTTAGATAAAGGTAAGGGACGGTGTGATGTTTATAAAGCCCGCTTGAATTATCAGCAAAGTAAGGGTTTTAGTGTCGCTGATGAAACGATGTTATTTAACTGCCAGGATAAAAGAGTCAAAGACATCGCTTATCACGTCCAGAAAAACGTCATTTATTATACTGCTCAGCCTGAAAACTTCTGGCCTAACCATATATATGCTTATGACCTTAATAAAAACGAACATGCTCTACTGAATCAACCTGCACCAAAAGGGTGGGGATATCACCACTTAGATGTGTCACCAGATGGCGAGAAACTATTGGTTATGAGCACAGGGAGTGACCATAAAACTCAACTGTTGTCATTCAACTTGATAAATCACCAAGTCACAGCTGGCAAGCAATTTGATAGGCCTGTTTATGAAGCCATTTGGGCACATGACTCTGAGCAAATCTTTTATTATTCGTCTTCGTCTATGCAGAAGATTATGCAAAGTGACTTTGATGGTGACAACAGTCGAGTTGTGGTTAATGTTTCAGAGCGACTTTCTAAGCGATTAAACCGTATAGCTGATGGGCATTCTCTACTGTTTAGCACTGAGCCAGATGACTATAATTTGAGGTTACTATTAGATGAAGAAACACGTTCGCTCTATAATTCGGCTGTGTTTGATTCATACCCAGCCTTGTTTCATCAAAGTGATGATTACTTATTTGCTTCAAATCGCAGTGGTGAAATGCAGATCTACTTTGTAGACAGTCATCGAGCACAATCAAAAATATTAACCCAGTTTACGTCATCTTATGCCCTGAGTAATATGGCGATTTCACCCGATGATAAACAAGTTTTACTCGTCATCGACAACGATGTCTTCGCGCTCCCACTCCATAAGCTGAAGTCTCAACAACCGCTCGATGTTCTTTCAGATGAAAAAGCTATTTTTACCAGTGATGTACCTGTGATCGCCGTAGATTGGCTTTCAAATAATATGGTTGCAATCACAGCGGTTAAACATGCCAAACCTAATCTGCATATTCGCAATCTAGTAGGAGAGCGCATCGATTTACCGCAAGGGGAGTGGGCTTATGGCTTATCTGATAATACGCAAATGGGAAATGCTTACCTCATTGAGCAAGGAAGTCACCGCTTGTATCAAGTGAGGTTAAATACCGCTAGTGATGGCCATCAAATTGAGCCGACCCCTTTGACTTTACCTAATGAGTTCTACTGGGCCAAAATAGATAACCAACACCTTTATTATATGAATGCAGAAGGTGAGAGTGAATACTTACATAAAGTGTCTATTAATACTGAGAAAAGCTTAACAAAAATGAAGGTAAATGCCTTTTCAAGTTATGATGTGAAGCAAGGTCGAGTAATGATAAGTGATAAGGCAAATCGCTCAGGGGATATACATAGAACTTATCATTAAAAGTCATGTGCGCCTTTAAAACGTTTTCTTGATTAGAGCCAAACTCCATGGCTCTACTCATCTAATCTGTTTTTTCTTTAAATTCACACAAATCTTCAATAATACATGAGCCGCACTTTGGTTTACGGGCAACACAGACATAGCGACCATGTAAAATCAGCCAGTGGTGTACGTCGACTTTAAATTCTTTTGGTACTACTTTTTCAAGCTTTTCTTCAACGGCAACCACGTCTTTACCCATGGCAAACTTGGTGCGATTTGAAACGCGATAAATATGGGTGTCGACTGCAATGGTTGGCCAGCCAAACGCGCAGTTTAAAACCACATTTGCAGTTTTTCGACCAACGCCTGGTAGGGCTTCTAATGCTTCACGGTTTTCAGGTACTTCACCACCGTGTTTATCGATGAGGATCTGACACATCTTATAGACGTTATTGGCTTTAGAATTATATAAACCAATGGTTTTAATGTGATCTCTGAGCGATTCTAAGCCAATATCTAAAATACCTTGTGGGGTATTTGCTTTTGGAAATAGTTTGGCCGTCGCTTTATTCACACTCACATCGGTGGCTTGTGCTGACAAGGTGACAGCAACAAGCAACTCAAAAGGGGTGGTGAAATCCAACTCTGTTTCTGGGTTTGGATTGTCATCACGTAAACGGGTTAAGATCTCAAGTCTTTTGGTTTTGTTCATTGTTCGTAACCCGTTTAAGTTAAGCTAGTAACACGTGCTCTGGGTGCTTTTTCAGCTTCTTGTGTAGGTTGTGCTTTAGCTTTAATTTGCGCATCAATGACATTTTTAGCGGCAATTAATAAACCCAAACCTAAGAAGGCACCGGGCGGTAAAATGGCCACTAAGAATTGGTTATCAAATTGGAAAACTTCAATACGCAGAACCGTCGCCCAATCGCCTAATAGTAAGTTTGCACCATCAAACAAGGTACCTTGGCCAATTAACTCTCGCATTGCGCCTAGTAGCACCAGCACCACCATAAACCCTAGGCCCATCATGATGCCATCGAATGCAGATAATAGCGGGGTATTTTTAGAAGCGTAGGCTTCGGCACGACCAATAATGGCACAGTTGGTTACGATTAATGGAATGAAGATCCCCAGCGCTTGATATAAGCCGAAGGTATAAGCGTTCATTAATAACTGTACGATGGTTACAAACGCGGCAATGATCATGACAAATACAGGAATGCGAATGTCTTTTGGTACAAAATTACGTACCAATGATACGGTGACATTCGAGCCAACCAGTACCAGAAGGGTTGCGATCCCCAAGCCCATAGCATTGGTAATGGTGCTGGTTACAGCAAGCAGTGGGCATAAACCAAGTAGTTGAACAATGGCTGGGTTGTTGGCCCACATGCCATCTTTTATGAGGGTTTTATATTCGCTCATTGTGTTTCTCCTGCGCACAGGTTGTCTTTGGCAAATAAAGCATCAAAGTGAGTTGTTGCGTACCAAGCGGCTTCTCCCACTGAACCAGTCACTGCTCTAGGCGTGATGGTCGCGCCAGTAAATTGGTCAAACTCGCCACCATCTTTCTTAACTGCGAAACGGGCATCATTTGCGCTATTGATTTGCATGCCATTAAATGTGGTGATCCAATCAGATCTAGAAAGCTCCACCTTATCACCAAGGCCGGGTGTTTCTTCATGACGGGTAACACGTACACCTGTGATTTCGCCACGTTTTGTAACTGCAGTTAAGATATCGATATTACCGCTATACCCTTTTGGAGTGATGTGACGAACAAGCAAAGCCGCGGGCTCGCCGTTTAATCTTGCACGATAAATAATATGCGGGCCTGCTGGGCCAAGCTCAGGCGCATCACTTTCTACGCAGTCAAGGTAGAGTTGGTTGTCGTAACGCTCACTTGGAATAACTTGAGACAGCAAAGACATCAGTTGTGCTTTTTCTTGCTCTGCGATCCGTGTTTCAGTCAGGCTCTGAACCACAGCTACACTGCCTGTGGTTGCCAATGCAAAAGCACACAATATGGCGCCATTTTTATACATAGATTTGGCTATCATTGTGCACCTCCATGACCAAATGTGCGCGGTCGACTGTAGTGATCAATCAATGGCACTGCCATATTCATGAGTAACACAGAGAAGGCCACAGCATCTGGATAGCCGCCGTAAGTACGGATGATATAAACCAGTACGCCAATGGCTGCACCAAAAATTAATCGGCCTCTATCTGTGGTACAAGCAGAAACCGGATCGGTGGCAATGAAGAATGCCCCTAACATAGTTGCACCACTGAGTAGGTGGAAAATAAGGCCTGCATGGCTACCTGGGGCAATGATGTAACCCACAGCACTACAAAATGCCAATGCAAAAATGAAGGCGACTGGGATATGCCAGTTAATAATGCTGCGCCAAAGTAAGAAAAGACCACCGGCCAGATAAGCTAGGTTAACCCACATCCAGCCTTTACCGGCGTAATCGGCAAACACGGCGCTTTGCATCGCCTCAGTAACTGTATAGCCCTGAGAAACAGCTGTTTTTACTGTATCGAGTGGTGTTGCCATAGTAACACCATCAATACCTGCTCTGACTTGCTCTAGGGTTAAACCTGACGTTGTGGTTTGCGTGAAAATTAAAGCAAGTTGATCAATAAAACTCACTGGTGTCACTAACAGTTCAGACACTGGCGACCAAGCTGTCATTTGCACCGGGAATGAAATAAGCAGTAAGACATAACCTGCCATTGCCGGGTTGAATAAATTAAAGCCTAAACCACCATAAAGCTGTTTCACGATCACAATGGCAAACAGGCAGCCGATGACGATGACCCACCAAGGTGCGAGAGGCGGGATACTGATTGCCAGCAGTACACCAGTTAGCCAAGCAGAGCCATCACTTAATGATGGCCAAATAGCTTTATTACGGATCTTCATGATAGCTGCTTCAAACGCACTGACAGAAATGAGTGCGATGAGTATTTGAATTAAAACAGCAGAGCCAAAAAAGTAACACTGAGCGATGATCCCGGGCACACACGCAGCGATCACTGTCATCATTAATTTATTCAGTGCTTTATGGCTATGATTGTGGGGCGATGAAGCCATGGTTAATTTCATGACGGTTCATTTCCTTCTTCTGATTCTTGCTTTAATTGTGCTTCTTTGGCTGCTTTCTTTGCTTTGGCACGTGCAATAGCGGCTGCAACAGCTGCTTTACGCGGATCTTCTGGCTCGCTACTTTGTTCTGCTTGCTCAGTTTGAGTATCCGTCTCATCTCTTTCTTCGCTAGCTGCTAGTTCAGCTTCTTTTGCAGCCTTTTTCGCTTTAGCTCGGGCGATGGCTGCAGCAACAGCCGCTTTACGCGGATCTTCTGGCTCGCTGCTTTGTTCTGATTGCTCAGTTTGAGTATCAGCTTCGACATTGTCTTCGCTAGCCGCTAGTTCTGCTTCTTTGGCCGCTTTCTTTGCTTTAGCACGGGCAATGGCTGCTGCTACTGCAGCCTTGCGTGGATCTTCCGGCTCGCTATCAACTACAGTTGCATCGCTTTGTTCAGCTTCTTTAGCTGCTTTCTTTGCTTTAGCACGTGCAATGGCCGCTGCAACTGCGGCTTTGCGTGGATCTTCTGGCTCACTATCAGCTACTGTTTCATCGCTTTGTTCAGCTTCTTTAGCTGCCTTTTTTGCTTTCGCTCGAGCAATGGCAGCTGCAACCGCGGCTTTACGTGGATCTTCCGGTTCGCTATCAGCTACAGTCTCATCGCTTTGTTCAGCCTCTTTAGCTGCCTTTTTCGCTTTTGCTCTAGCGATAGCTGCTGCAACAGCGGCTTTGCGTGGATCTTCCGGTTCGCTATCAGCTACAGTCTCTTCGCTTTGCTCAGCTTCTTTAGCTGCCTTTTTGGCTTTTGCACGGGCAATGGCGGCAGCAACAGCGGCTTTACGCGGATCTTCTGTGCTTTCAGTTTCAGCTGGCGCTTCATCTTGTTCTGCGTTTTGTGCCGCTTTCTTTGCTTTTGCACGGGCAATGGCGGCAGCAACAGCGGCTTTACGCGGATCGGTCGATGTATCAGTCTGAGTTGTTTGCTGTTCTGATTTTACATCATCAGCACCGGTTTGTTGTGCGGCCTTTTTCGCTTTCGCACGCGCAATGGCAGCGGCAACAGCAGCCTTATTATCTTTAGGCTTATCGGCACTGTCATCAGTGGCTTTCTCAGCCTTGTATTGGCGAGCTTGCTCTTTACGCTTAGCGCGTTCTAATGCAACAGCACTATTATCTGGTTCGAGTGAACCATCAGCCGCTTTTTTCGCTTTAGCTCGGGCAATTGCAGCTTCAACTGCTGACTTTTCTGGTGTTTTCTTGTTTTTAACACGCTCAAGTGCTTCAGCCACTTTTTCTTTACTTTGCGCTGATTGAGTAGAACGGCTAGCTGAACGTTTATGACGGTTTTGACGTTCTTCTTGTTCTCGCTCTAAACGTTCTTTACGGGCTTCGAAACGCTCTTTTGCTCGCTCAGCTTTGATTTGTTCTAGTTTTTGTTCTCGGATCTCAGCTTTAGCAACCCGGTAATATTGCACCAGTGGAATTTCACTCGGGCACACGTACGAACACGCACCGCATTCAATACAATCAAACAGGTTGTATTCTTCAAGCTTTTGATACTCTTTGCCTTTAGCAAACCATTGTAATTGCTGTGGTAGTAAAGTTTGCGGGCAAGCATCGGCACACGCACTACAGCGAATACAAGCTTTTTCATCGTTTGGCTCAGCCAGTTCTTGATTGTCAGGTGCCAAAATACAGTTGGTGGTTTTGACTACAGGAATGCGCACTGTTGGTAAGGTGAAGCCCATCATTGGCCCACCCATGATGACACGCTGCGCAGTAACTGGTTCGAACCCTTGGCTATCGAGTAGATGCTTAATCTCAGTGCCCATCAGTGCCCAAACATTTTGTGCTTGTTTGATGGTGTTACCGGTTACCGTAACAACACGCTCAATGAGCGGTTTGCCACGAAGCACAGCGTCACTTATCGCAAATAATGTACCGACGTTTTGCACTAATACGCCAATGTCTGCAGGAATGCCTGCACTGGGCACCTCGCGAGAAGTCAGTACTTTAATCAGCTGTTTTTCACCACCAGAAGGGTATTTGGTTGGCACCGAGCGAACTAAGATTTTATCGTTATGTGCTGAGGCTTTTTGCATCGCAGCAATGGCTTCAGGTTTGTTGTCTTCAATACCAACTAACACATATTTTGGAGAGAGTAGGTGCTGCATGATCTCAATGCCTTGCACGATTTGCTCAGCATGCTCACGCATTAACATGTCATCGGCTGTGATATAAGGTTCACATTCAACGCCATTGACAACAAAAAAGTCAATTTCTGCTTGGCTGCTGGCTTTCACATAGGTTGGAAAGCCTGCGCCACCCATACCGGCAATGCCTGCATCATGAATTTTATCGACCAGTTGTTGCTTAGAAACCTCTGCATATTGTTCAAGTGGTTCAAGCGCACACCAAGTGTCTTGACCATCAGGCTCAAGTACGATGCTCGGCTCTGGCAAAGCTGAAGGGTGTGCAGATGGTCTATGCTCAATGGCGGTGATGGTGCCTGAAGTAGCGGCATGGATAGGTAAAGACCAATTGCCAGCGGGTTTTGTCAATGCCTGGCCCTTTAAAACATGATCGCCCACATGGACAAGCAGTTGACCGTTGGCACCAATATGCTGCTTTAACGGAATAACCAATTTATCAGGTAAGGGTAACTGGCGAATTGGGAGTTGGTTCGACAATGTTTTTTGTTCAGGTGGGTGAATACCACCAGGAAATTGCCACAGTGCTCCACGTTCAATTTGTTCAAATAACGATTCCACGGCAACCTCTAATCAATCTGAGTGACGTTAATGGCGTTTAACTGCCATTTCCATGTTTGCTTAGTTTCAGCAACAGGGATCATATCAATACAATCAACTGGACATGGCTCAACACATAAATCACAGCCGGTACATTCATCTTTTAATACGGTATGCATTTGTCTTGTGGCACCAACAATGGCGTCAACCGGACAAGCTTGAATGCATTTAGTACAGCCGATACATTCATCTTCACGAATATATGCCACAGTTTTAACAGGTTCAGCTTCTTCGCCGCCAGCTAAAGGTTTAGGCTCAACGCCCATTAAATCGGCTAACTTTTTAATGGTGGCATCACCACCCGGTGGACATTTATTAATTTCGTCGCCATTGGCAATGGCTTCAGCATAAGGGCGGCAGCCAGGGTAACCACATTGGCCACATTGTGTTTGCGGTAAAATGGCATCGACTTGGTCGACAACAGGGCTACTTTCGACGCGATATTTTACCGCGGCATAACCTAAAATAAGGCCAAAAATCAGCGCCAGTGAACCTAGCGCAATGAGTGCATAAAACAAGGTCATGGTTAAAACTTCACTAATCCAGAAAAGCCCATAAAGGCAAGAGACATTAAGCCAGCGGTGATCATGGCGATTGACGCACCTTTGAACGGGGTTGGTACATCAGCAACAGCAAGACGTTCACGCAGTGCTGCAAATAAAACCAGCACCATAGAAAAACCGACCGCGGCACCAAAACCGAACACGGCTGAACTCATAAAGGTATGCTCATTTTTAATGTTTAGAAGGGCAACACCTAATACTGCACAGTTAGTTGTGATAAGCGGTAAGAAAATACCTAGTAGACGATAAAGTGTAGGGCTGGTTTTTTTAACCACCATTTCTGTAAATTGAACCACCACAGCAATAACAAGTATGAAGCTCATGGTGCGTAAAAACTCTAATTCGAGAGGTTGCAATATATACTCGTTAACAAGGTAACTCGTTACTGAGGCTAGCGTGAGCACAAAAGTGGTGGCCATTGACATACCAACGGCAGTGTCTAACTTGCCTGATACGCCCATGAAAGGACATAAGCCTAAGAATTGTACTAACACGAAATTGTTTACTAATACTGTGCCGATCAGCAACAGAATATATTCAGTCATTATAGCCCCTAACGTTGACGCCTTTTTATTGAGTGCCTAGCGATTGTTAATTTTACCAAGTTTGGCGCTGAATATCACAACAAAAACGGCAGAAATGTTTTGATAAATGGGTATTTTTGTAAAGATTTACGGATATACGCAGCGAAATCAAAAAAGGCCCTGAAAGGGCCTGGTTTTTGCTGCTATATTTCTTTGGGTTTCTCTATGTAGTAACCCTGAACACCGTCGAGGCAGAGTGTTTCGACTACGTGTTTTTCTTCTTGGTTTTCGACCCCTTCAGCAAACACACTCACACCAATTCGGTGAGCAAGATCAACCATCAAACGCATGAAGTATTGGTTATTTTTATCTTCTTCTAGACCACGGGTATAACTTGCATCCATCTTGATGAAATCAGGTTTTAAATCTCTGAAGAACTTAAATGAGGTTAAACCAACACCAAAACGCTCAACGGTGATACGCGCACCAACGCGGTGAACCATATCGATAAAGCGTTTGCTGGCTTTAATATTTTGCTGTAAACCAAACTCGCTCACTTCAAAAATCAATTTCGAAGCAATGTTGGCATCTTTTAACAAACGACGTTCTAGCCAGATCACAAATTGATCTGAGTGAGCGCTTGACGCGGTAACATTGATGCCAAAAAACTTTTCAGTGAAGTTACGGGTTTTTATTAGTTCGAGTGACGTATCTATGATCAACTTATCAATTTCAATGGCCATCTCAAGTTTTTCTGCCATGGCTAAGAAAGACGCTGTTGGCAGCATTTGATTATCTTCAGTTTTAAAGCGGGCTTGAATTTCTGCGTAGGCTTTAACATTTTTACCAATCGGCATAATGTTTTGCATCATTAAACTGACACGCTTAGATTCGATCACATCATGGATCACCTTACGCCAGTTTTGATTACCAAAGCCTGCACCAACATTATTGATGAGATCAGACTCACGTTGTATATGCCACGCATTTGCTTGTTTACTCTGGGCCATACTCATGGCGTTATCGACCACAGATAATATCTCGCCTAATGGCTTACCGGTTTCGTATGGGACAATCCCCGTATTTGCTACAGAGCTGAGTTCTTGGTTTTGCTGATATTGAGTGAATCTAGCTTGTAATGTCTCACCAAAATGTTCGGCTTCTTTTGCCGGAATGTTTGGCAAAATAACCGCAAAATCAGAACTATTTAGTCGGAATGTTTGCCCGCCAGTGTAGGTACCACAAACATGAGTAATAATCTCAGACACGGACTTTATGTACTCGTCACCTTTTTGGTAACCGCGAGTTTGGTTGATCACTTGTAGTTCACTACAACGGATCATGGCAAGGGTACCGAAAGATTTTTTACTACTTGATTCAATATGGTGCTCGTAATATTCCACGAACATGTTACGGTTGCCTAGACCAGTTACAACATCTTTATATGCTTCTTGTTTGATACTTTGTGCGGCGCTTTGAATATCTTCTTGTTTACTCTTTAAGAAGTGGGCTAAACGGTTAAATGAGGGGGCCAACTCAGCGCCAAGAGCTTGAACTTTGCTTGCATTAAAATCATTTTCGATGCTTTCTGTAACTTGATTTTGAGTGATATACATATCTACCGCATCGGCAACAGTCATACTTACGTTTCGATTTAAACGTTTGTAAATGGCTTTCATATAGAAGACAGGGATAAAAGCGAGTAGAGCTGTAATAATAAACATCATAATAACGGCTTGTTGCAGAAGCTGAGCTTGACTTTGCGCATTTATAATAAATTCAATTTTGATGTCTTTGGTCACATTTACTGCAAATTGCGGACGAATGGCATTAATATTAGATTCGATGATTTCAGCAATAAAGGGCAGGGGATTATGTGTATTCACATTTAAAACCGTATCACCATTAAAGTCTCTAACAATGAAGGTTGAAAAGACGTTGCCGTTCGCGAGTGCTTGTCGAATATGTTGAGGCGTGACCTCAGCCATGGTTTTTTCTTTAATATATTGAGTCACCATAACCTGCGCACTTTGCTGAGCTTTTGACACTGCAGAGTCAAAGCTAGTCGCAAAGAAAAATATTCCAACAAGTGAAAACAGAAGCCAAGAGATCAACTGCACAAATATAAGTTTTTTAAAGCCTGCCATTATTGTGTCTTTCAGTTCTTTTTAGTTTTATTCCAATCTGCAAATCATTTAGGCGCGATTTTGAGAACCTAAATTTTTTGAGCGCATAATTTTAGCCAAGATAATACGGTACCTTATCGTCAGGCCAATATAAAAATTGAGGAACAATCATCGCAAAATGAGCAAAATTTTAATGATTCAATTAAGCCGAACTAGCGATTTTAAAGGAAAAATTTAACAGTAGTAGGGTAGTGCAATGTGTGTGAAAAGTCTATTAGAATCTGAATATTGGCTCCCCCTCCCCGACTCGAACGGGGGACCTGCGGATTAACAGTCCGTCGCTCTAACCAACTGAGCTAAGGGGGAACAATATAAAAGAGATGGTAGTGTTGGCTCCCCCTCCCCGACTCGAACGGGGGACCTGCGGATTAACAGTCCGTCGCTCTAACCAACTGAGCTAAGGGGGAAATACACTATAACGATTGGCTCCCCCTCCCCGACTCGAACGGGGGACCTGCGGATTAACAGTCCGTCGCTCTAACCAACTGAGCTAAGGGGGAATCGTTATTATTAAGAAACTTGGCTCCCCCTCCCCGACTCGAACGGGGGACCTGCGGATTAACAGTCCGTCGCTCTAACCAACTGAGCTAAGGGGGAAGCGTGTCTCTCAACGGGGCGAAATATTAATGACCCCTTGGCAAGGTGTCAACAAATAAAATGAGAGAAAGTTAAAAAATCCGTTTATCCGCTGGTTTTATATCCGATTTGTCGATTTTTTAGTGGAAGTTCGACCATTGAAATAAAGAAAAATCCTGAAAGCCTTTTTTTGTTGTAGTTAAAATGAACAAAAATGCTTTTTTTGAACATCTAAAGTGAGATTTAGTCTTAAAGGCTTAAATTTTAACTTTTTAACTTGATCTTACTTTTATTTGTTCTATGGGATCTGGATCGCAAAAATGCAAAGTATATTGTTTGTTACATTTATTCGTTTTGTGCAGAAAATAGACATATAAAATTGTTTGATAGCATAAAATTTATGATATGTGTTTATTTGGTCTTTTAAAATAAGGGGTTACATAAAGATTCAATAACTTAAATCGCTTGTAGAACGTCTGTTTATAACAGTAAAGTTATCAACAGACGAACAAAATGATCATTTCTTGTCACATTTATGAAGTAAAGATCCTTTTCTCTTGGTGCTTTACTGATCTTTTGATCGCCCTATAAGTCTTTATTTTATTAGCTTTGTGACAGTTACCCACAGAATCTGTGGATAACATTGTTTATTAATCTTTAAAAAGTATTGCAAAGCCATATGTGTCGGGCTGTAGGGGCTTTGCAATACTTTTTGTTAAATTTTTTTATTTTAATAGAATCAATGGTTTGCTGTTTTTTGTTCTGGTTTGGGTGGTTTTTGCTCAGTACAGTATTTTTTATAGTCAAATAAGCGTCATACTTGTGCAAAAAAATCTCAGTGGCTACTAAAGCGACAGGTTAGTAAGTGCTTATAAAAGATGTTTTTGTACTTTTTTGGTGCAAAATAAGCTCTAAATTGTATTAGGGCTAAGATCTCAGAGTTGTTTTATTATTTATTGTTGATAAATGATCACGATCCTCTGGGTTTAGTTTTCATGATGATCTAGAATGCTCAATCCACTGGTCGGGCTTATCTTAAGGTTTCTATTTAATATGGCATCAGCGCAGCAGTCTCAAGTCTCCAATGACATCCTAGAAGGGGACATCCCGTCCACACTTAAACGTATGACCATTCCCATGATATTTGGCATGATCACGCTGATGATGTTCAATTTAGTCGATACTTTTTTTATTAGTATGTTAGGGACTGAAGAGCTTGCTGCCGTTAGTTTTACTTTCCCTGTTACTTTTACGGTCATCAGTCTAGCAATAGGTTTGGGCATAGGTACGTCAGCGGTGATTGCCAAAGCGTTGGGTGCTAATAAAGTAGAAGAGGCCAAGTTTGATGCCACCATTGCACTTTTATTATCAGCAGTGATGGTGTTCTTGTTGTCTTTATTTGGCTTTTTGATGATAGAGCCGATTTTCAAACTACTGGGTGCTCACGCTGAAGTCATGCCACATATATATGACTATATGTCTATTTGGTTCTTGGGCAGCGTATTCTTAATCACGCCTATGATTGGTAATTCAGTACTACGTGCCAGTGGCGATACTAAAACGCCAAGTATTATTATGGGCGCAGCAGGTTTGATAAATGCAATCCTCGACCCTTTACTTATTTTCGGTATAGGCCCATTCCCTGAGCTAGGTGTTAAAGGTGCAGCGATTGCTAGCGTGATTGCTTGGTCTGTGGCTGTAGGCATTATCTTTTATTTACTCGCAGTGAAAAAGCGCCTACTCAGTGTTAGCCCTGGAGAGCAGGGTGTTATGCAGGCAGTGAAGAAAATCCTAAAAATTGGTTTTCCTGCTGCAGGCGCGAATATGCTGACACCTATTGCCATGGCTGTTATGACAGCGATTGTCGCAACTTACGGACCTGAAGCGGTTGCGGCTTTTGGTGTAGGTAGCCGTATTGAATCTATCGCGAGTTTAGTAGTGCTTGCATTGTCGATGACATTGCCGCCTTTTGTCAGTCAAAATTATGGGGCGCAAAATTACCAGCGTGTGACAGAAGCCTATAAAACTACATTAAAGTTCGTAATGGTTTGGCAGTTTGCTATTTATATCGTATTACTTCTTTGCTCAGGCTTAATTAGTCAAACCTTTGGTGCTGAAAAAGAAGTTCAGCGTATCATTGAGCTGTTTATTTATATCATGCCATTGAGCTACGGTTTTCAAGGGGTGATCATCTTAAGCAATTCGTCATTTAATGCCCTTCACAAACCAATGAATGCATTGTTACTGAGCGTGATCAGGTTGTTTGTGTTTTTCGTACCATTCGCTTATTTAGGATCGCATTTAGCTGGTCTGAAAGGGTTATTTATTGGTGCTGCAATCGGTAATTTGGTCACAGCCATTGTGGCGTATAATTGGTTCTGCGCAAGTTTAAACCGAATGCAATCTGTGCCTGAGCAGGAATTAAAACATGACTGATGTATTTAAACTTCACTCTGAATTTTCACCAAATGGGGATCAGCCAACGGCTATCGCGCAATTGTGCGATGGCTTAGAAGCGGGCCTTGCACACCAAACTTTACTGGGTGCAACGGGTACGGGTAAAACTTTTACCATGGCGAATATAATCAGTAATCTGAATCGCCCGACCATTATTCTTGCACACAATAAAACTTTGGCGGCACAGCTCTATGGTGAGATGAAAGAGTTCTTTCCTGAAAATGCAGTCGAGTACTTTGTCTCATATTATGACTACTATCAGCCTGAAGCGTATGTGGTGGCAAGTGATACCTTTATAGAAAAAGATGCGTCGATAAATGAACACATTGAGCAAATGCGTTTATCGGCAACCAAAGCGTTATTAGAAAGACGAGACACCATTATTGTTGCGTCTGTGTCGGCCATTTATGGTCTTGGTGATCCTGATTCTTACATGCAAATGATGTTACTGCTGAAAGTCGGTGACACAGTTGATCAGCGTGACATCCTTCGTAAGTTAGCTGAGCTGCAATACACTCGTAACGACATTGATTTTAGTCGGGGTACTTATCGCGTAAGAGGAGAGGTGATCGATATCTTCCCTGCAGAATCGGACGATATTGGTGTGCGTGTTGAAATGTTCGATGATGAAATCGAACGTTTGAGCTTATTTGATCCGCTGACGGGTGCCATTGAAAAGCACATCGTTCGTGCAACTATCTATCCGAAAACCCACTATGTTACTCCCCGTGAGAAAATCCTAGATGCCATTGAAAAAATAAAAGATGAGCTAAGAGATAGAAGAAAGCGCCTTCTCGATGACAATCGCTTAGTTGAAGAGCAACGTGTTGCTCAGCGTACACAGTATGATATTGAAATGATGACCGAGCTTGGTTATTGCTCTGGCATCGAAAACTACAGCCGCTACCTTTCTGGCCGTGCGTCAGGCGAGCCGCCTCCAACTTTACTCGATTATTTGCCTGATGATGCGTTAATGATCATTGATGAGTCTCATGTGACCGTCTCTCAAGTGGGCGCCATGTATAAAGGGGATAGAAGCCGCAAAGAAAACTTAGTGGAATACGGGTTCCGTTTGCCATCGGCTATGGACAACCGACCGCTAAAATTCGATGAGTTTGAAGCAATTTCACCACAGACGATTTATGTATCAGCGACACCAGGTGATTACGAATTAGAGAAATCAAATGGCGATGTAGCAGAGCAGGTTATTCGTCCGACGGGCTTACTTGATCCTGAATTAGAAGTACGCCCAGTTGGGTCACAAGTGGACGACTTACTCTCTGAAATTTATAAACGTGTAGAGAAGAAAGAGCGCGTCTTGGTGACCACATTAACCAAGCGTATGGCTGAAGACTTAACTGATTATCTTAATGACCATGATGTGAAGGTGCGTTATTTACACTCGGACATTGATACCGTTGAGCGTATGGAAATTATCCGCGATTTACGTAAAGGCGTATTTGATGTGCTAGTGGGCATTAACTTACTTCGGGAAGGTCTGGATATGCCAGAAGTATCTCTTGTCGCAATTCTTGATGCAGACAAAGAAGGCTTCTTACGCTCTGCACGCTCTTTAATACAGACAATTGGTCGGGCGGCACGTCACTTAAATGGTAAAGCAATTTTATATGGTGATGTGATCACCAAGTCGATGAAAAAAGCCATTGAAGAAACAGAACGCCGTCGCTCAATACAAGAAGCTTATAATGAAAAACACGGCATAGTGCCAACGGCATTGAATAAGAAAATCACGGATGTTATGGATGTTGGTGAAAGTGTCGATGAGTCATCAAGCTCACCGGTATCTGCAAAAGTGGCAGAGCCTAAAGCGGGGTATCTAGATCCGAAACAAATTGCAGAGCAGATCAGCGCACTTGAAACACAAATGATGCATCATGCTAGAGAGCTAGAGTTTGAAAAAGCGGCCAAGTTACGTGATGAAATCCACCAATTACAGCAGCAATTGATCGATGCTTAGTAATTCTACGTTTTAACACTTTAAAAGAGTGAAAAGGTCATGACAGAGAAGAAAGCTCTGAATGTATTGGGCAGTGAATTACAGCTGTGTTGTAGTGATCCGTTAACCGGGTTTATGAGGGACGGGTTTTGCAACACAAATCATCTTGATATCGGTACTCACGTTGTGTGTGCAGTTGTGACAGAAGCGTTTTTAACGTTTACACGTTCAAGAGGCAATGACCTAAGCACGCCGATACCTGAGTATGGTTTTCCAGGGTTAAAACCTGGTGATGGCTGGTGTTTATGTGCATTACGCTGGAAAGAAGCATATGAAGCAGGCGTTGCGCCACCGGTAAAACTTCATGCAACCCATGAGAAAGTTCTGGACTACATACCGCTTGATGTTCTAAAAACACATAGCTTGGATTAATAAATCCATTTATCTAAAAAAGGTTAACACTGGTGTTAACCTTTTTTGTTTTTACTTTCGTTGATGAGCTGAATTAAAAACGGTAGCTTAAACCTACACCCAGTGTATAGGTATCTAGGTCACCCATATCCATGTACTGGTAAGATGCATTGATGCCGAGACCATTATTAAAATCATACTCCCAACCTAGCTCAGCAAACAAGCCTACGCCATCATCAGAATTTAGCACTTTGCTGTTTTGTTTAATGTCGTAATCGTAAAAGTTCGCACCTAACTTAGCATAAAGGCTATTGTTTTTTGTTAGGTAGTATTCACCTTTACCTGCAAACACTAAGTTACTGTACTCTAATTTATTTGCATCTAAATTAAACAGCGGCTTATCGTTATTCTTACAGGTGAATTTATTATCGTTCTCTTCAGTACATTCCCAGTCATCAGCTTCACTGCCGCCATTTAAACCGACTTCTAAAGCCAACATTGGTGAAAACTGGTAGTTATAGTAAAGATACGCTTGACCAACACCGTCACCGTCTTTACTTGAGCCTTTGTATTCTGCACCACCACCAGAAAGTTGAATACCAACTTTGTGTTTTTCTTCAGAAGCCTGAGCTTGGCCCATTAGAGTTGTTGATGATAGTAAAGCCATTAATAATAGTGCGCGAGTTTTCATTATGAACATTCCTGTTTGGTTTTGATGTGCTCATAGTAGAGCGCAAGCTTGTTAGAGTCTGTTGGAGGAATGTCAGCGGTTGTAGGCGGAATGTATGAGAATGTGAAAAAGTGTCAGATAAGATGTGTAGATATTTCAATTTTTTATATTTATGGCCAGTTTACTGAAAAAGTTCTCATAGTCTGACTGAGTTGCTCATAAATCTCGTGGGAAATAGGGTTACGCAGACTTTGACTGCGGATCAAAGCTACATTAGCACCGGGTAAAGTGGGTAACTCAGCGTTACTTAACACGCTATAGTCTGCTGTAGATATATTTGCGATTGCACCGATGGCGACACCTTGTTTTACCAAACCCAGTAAAGCCGCAAGGCTGCTACAACTTGCGACGACTTGAAAAGGAATTTTTGCTTTCATGAGTCCTTCAATGGCACCTTGGTGAAAGCGACAATCTGGTTGAAATACTGCAATTGGCAAAGGTGATTTAAGGTGAGCCGTGTGCTCAGGGTTATACACCCACACCCCTTTGTCTTGGTAAATGAGCTGGCCTTCTTCAGAGTCGGGAGAGCGGGTAATAAGCCCAAGGTCTAAATCGCCCGCATCCAATAATTGTTTGATTTTAAAACTTGGCAAACAAGTTATTCTTAAGTCCAAATTATAGAATTGCGCATGCAAGAGCTTAATCAGCTCAGGTAAAAGGTTGTCGGCATAATCATCTGGGCAACCCAGTCTGAGCAGCGTATTGCTCGCGCTGTGACGCATCGTCTGCAAAGTTTCATCATGGAGCTGCAATAGCTGCTTAGCATAGTGACTAAACTGGCGACCATCTTGGCTTAGGGTTAATAATCGACCTTGTTTTTCAAATAGGCATTTACCGACATCTTCTTCAAGCTTTTTCATCTGCATACTCACTGCAGCTTGGGTCCGATGCACCTGTTTTGCAGCGCGAGTAAAACTGCCTGTTTCTATAAAAGCTAAAAAGCTGCGCAGCGCGTCAATATCCATTATGAGTACCTATTCGAATTTCTTATAGGTTGTATAAGAATAATCAGTTAGTCAAGGTTTATAAAAATACTTACATTGACGTTCAAACAGAACAAAGCCGTTAACAAGGAAATCATTTATGCAGCTATATATCGCCAATAAAAACTACTCGACTTGGTCATTAAGAGCCTGGCTTATGCTCGAAAAATCAGGTGTTAATTTTGAAGAGACTAAGCTCAATTTAGAAACACCTGAATTTTTTAGCACGCTTAAAAATATCACGCCTACAGCGAAAGTCCCGTGTTTGGTAGATGGTGATAGCCTTGTGTGGGAGTCCCTTGCAATTTGTGAGTATATAAGTGAAACTTATTTATTAGGGAAAGGTTGGCCGAGTGAAATCAGTCAAAGGGCAAAAGCAAGAGCGCTTGCCTCTGAAATGCATGCAGGGTTTAACGCTTTACGTAACGAAATGCCGATGAATATCCGAGCGAAGCGTAAACTTGTCTTAAGCGAACAAGCAAAGCGTGATATTCAACGTATTGAGCAAATATTCACGGAGCAATATGAGCAACATCGAGGCTGGTTATTTGGTGAGTGGTCTATCGTGGATGCCATGTATGCGCCAGTGGTGTTACGTTTTCAGACTTATGGCATTGAGCTTAATGAGTTGGCAACTGCCTATATGCAGCAAGTACAGGATTGCCCCGCTTTGCAAAAGTGGATCAAAGCAGCCCTCGAAGAAACTGAATGGGTAGAAATGGATGAAGCTGGAGAAGATATTACCTAACGCTCATAATTCTCCATACGCCCATTCATCTTGTTCTAACCAAAAAATTTTGCCAAAGCCTGCGATAAAGCGGGCTCTTACCATATTCAATTCCCAAATATGAAAATCGGTTAGATCTTTATATTGCTCGCTACTTGGGAAGTGTTCTACAAATTGGGCAATTAAACCTTCACTGTCATCTCTAGCAAATTTAGTGGCCTCAGCGACGAGAGTTAAGCGCGACATTTGTGGGTCATCACAGTCTTGTTGCTCAAATACCGTTAGAGATAATTTGTTGTCATGAGACAAGTTTTTAGCGTGCTGAGCTATATCGCTAATGAATAGATAGACTTGTCCCTTGGTATTAGCAAAAAACTGTACTGTTGAACCAAACGGGAAGCCTGGCAAAGTATTTGAATGAGTAGAGAGCACCGCAATCTTAGCGTTGGTGAGTAGCTGCTTGGCTTCTATCAGGGCTTGTTCGCGCATGGCGCTCTCCTTGTTTATACAAATGTTACTTCGGCTCGACAACCTTGTTCAGGGTTACTTTGTAGTGAGAATTGCCAATGGTATTTTGCACAAATATCTTCAACAATTTGTAAACCCACACCAAACCCTTCATAGCCTCTGGGCTTTTCATCAAGTCCTATACCTGAATCTATCACGACGACACCTGATTGACTGACGAATAAATCAACTTCGCCATCAAAGGTACAGTTTATGGCATTGTCTAATAGATTATATACAAGTGTCTGCAACAGGATTGCTTCACAGTTTATCTCAAAAGGTTCTTGTAATTGCCAATTTAAAGTGACTTGATTCGCCTGGCATTTACTTTGTAGAGGTGCAATGAGCATTTCAACCCACCTATTATCGAGTGTAATTGGAGTAGGCGCTAGCTCTGACTCTCTGGCCAAACACAAAAAGGTGTGAATTAATTCATTCACGTTATCTAAGGCTTTATTAATTCCTTTCAATTGTTTATTGTCGCCATGTCGCTTTTGTAACACAGACACATTCCCCTTAATGGCCATCATAGGTGTTCGCAATTCATGGCTGACATAGCGAGTAAAGGTTTGCTCTCTATGGAGCATTTGTTTCATCCGTTGGCGATAATGGTTCACAGCCGTTTCGATGTGATAGATCTCCGCGCAACTTTTCTCATTGACAATGTCTGTATCTAAATCATCTTTGTTTTTATCGCTGATATGATGCACTAAATCCTGAAGCGGTTTTGCTAAACGGCCCGCTTGAACACGGATCAGATAAGTTGCCAGTAAAAAAAGTAAACCACCAGCACCGGCAAAAATAACCTCAACTTTTAATAAATCAGCATCACTCCACTCAATTGGGTTCACATCCTCTACGGCATAATAGGTGTGTGTCTGACCATCTAAAGCGGCTGCATATACACTAAATTCACTGTCATCATCAAACTGGAAAGTTTGCACACCTGTCCAACCCTCTGAGATAGCCGCTTGTATCTTTTGGGGTAAAGACGAGTAATCTTTGTAGAGTGTTAGGAGTGGGTTTATCTCTATCTCAGGTGTTTCGGTCGTTGCAAACTGTTTAAAATGATGGGGGGCAATAATACTGAGTCTCTGTTCACTACTTCTATTTTCGGTATACATAATGGCAGAGCTCAATACCAATGTATAAATAGAGATAAGCATAATTGCGCCGAGCCACGTTGCTCTAAAAAGTTGCTGTTTAAGAGTTTTCATCTGCGATCAACTTATAGCCAAATTTAGGCATGGTTATTAACATATCTTGCTCGAAAGGTTTATCAAGCGCTTTACGCAATTGGTAAATATGTCGGCGTAATAGATCTTGGTCGGGCACGTCATCGGGCCAAAGTGCGTGTTCAATTGCCTCTCGAGTCACTGGGTTCGGGCTTTGTTTCGCTAGTGCCAGTAAAATTTTATAGCCACTGGGATTAAGCTTGATTGACTGACCTGCTCGGCTGACTTCTCGAGTATTTAAATCAATCATTAATGAACCCACAATTAATTGTGTTTTAAAACCAATGCCTTGGGTGCGTCTGATAACCGCTTTGATCCTGGCTTCCAAGAGCATAAGGTCGAAGGGTTTAATGATGTAGTCATCCGCACCACAATTTAAGCCACCTAGCATGTCTTGCTGGGTATCTCGGGCTGTAAGCATGATGATTGGGGTATTGTTTCCATGTGCGCGTAAGCGTTTACAAATTTCGATGCCGTCGAGACCAGGCAGCATGATGTCTAAAATAATACAGTCATAGCGATTAGCGCAGGCCAATTGCAATCCCATAATGCCATTGGCTGCATAGTCTAATTCGTACTGTTCTTCTTCAAAGTAGTCGAAGATGGTCTCAGCGACTTGCTGAGAATCTTCGACCAATAAAATGCTCAACGACTTTTCTGTGTGCACGTCAGTAGAACCCCTTTTTGACTCGTGTTAATAGTTAAGCAGGTATGCGTGCTGGGTAAAGTGAGTATCTTTTTTTGTGTATGTGTCAGCACCAAATAGCTTTGTTTCTGAGTATTAAGTATGTCTGATAGTTCAGCAACTTGCTCAATTAATTGTGCTTTGCCACAACTGTAGAAGCGTGCTGAAAATGGTCGTTTTTCTATATAGAAAACAGGCACCGAAGGGCAAGGCTTCGCAATCACTTCGAGTAGTTCGATTTCAGAGTATTTACTGTGCCAGCCTTTAATGACAGCTGTGATGATTAAACTATATAGTGCTAAACACACTAGACCTATTGTCAAAAACGGCTTATCAGCCTTTGTTTGTAATACAGGCCTATTTGATACAGCTAGCAGTTTTTCATGTGAAAACACGATGGCCATCAATAGTGCAAATGCAGGTAAGCCTGGGAGCACGTAGGCAGATAAAATATTACTCGCCAGTGTAAACAACAGCATTGGTGCAATGGCCCAAGCAATCAGGTAACGATTCAGGTCTATTTTGCATAAAGCTTTTAGTTGTTTCGGTGCGGTGAGTAATTTAAAGATTAAGGTAAACGACCACGGAAAAGCCACACCTAGCCAGAATAGCCAGATAGTGCCTTTCGTTTCTAAATGAGCACTGCCATATAAGTCACCTTGCCAACCAGGTTCTAAAAAGCGTTGAATATGCTCGCCAATAATGAAGTAATTTATAAAGCCCGGCGTCTTTTGCTCAGCAAGTAAATACCATGGTGCAAAAGTTACGATAAAGACGGTGAGCCCTAACACCCAAGGTAACGATTTGATGGCATTGAATAGCTGGTTTTGCCAAATAGCCCAAACGACAAGGGCAATCCCTATGATAACAACGGCAACAGGACCTTTTATAAGCATACCTAGTCCACATGCGAAGAAGAAAACAAGGCCTGCTAGGCGGTTTTTTTCTGTATAGCAGAGCCAAAAGCTGGTCATGGCTAAAGTACTTGCAAAAAGGAGTGCCGGATCGGTCATCACCATGCTGGTGGCGACAAAAAAGCCCAGACACGTGACCAAAATAAAACTGCTATATATGGCAAGAGTGTGACCTAGAATACGTTTGGTAAAAGCGAAAAGTAATGCAACTGTTGCCGCGCCCATTAACCAATGTGCAAAGCGCGCGCTCCATTCATTGATACCAAATATCTCAAAGCTGAGAGCGGTGATCCAAGTATGGGCAGGAGGCTTGCCCCAAAACGGCACATTGATATCAAACCAAGGGGTGATCCAATCTTGGCTTTGCACCATTAATCTGGCTATCTCTGCATATCTTGCCTCTGTTGTATCGTACAGCGGATACATGCCCAATGTGAATAATCTGATTAATAGCAGTAGGGCAGTAATGACCAACAAGCAATGACTAAACCTCATGGCGCTGCTCCGCAGTGTGACAAGGTTTATAATGCTCTGTCATGACTAAGTAGATAGGTCGTTGTTTTGCTTCGGTAAACAGCCTTGCTATATATTCCCCTAGAATGCCAATCGCCAGTAATTGCACTCCACCCAAGGCGAGCATAGTGAGCATCATACTCGGGTAACCTTGTACGACTTCGCCAAATACAAGCGTCTTTATCACCACCCAAGCGGCAAAAATGAAGGCATATAAAGACACTAATGCCCCCATCCAAGTTGCAAAACGCAGCGGTTTGACACTAAACGAGGTGATCCCTGACAATGCGAGTTTGATAAGTTGAAAGTAGTTCCACTTGGTGGTGCCAGCTGCGCGTTCGGGGCGTTCAAATTCTAATGTTATTTGTTTAAAGCCGGGCCAGCTCATTAAACCTTTCATGTAGCGATTTCGCTCTGGGAGTTGTTTAATTGCCTCAACGACATTGCGAGATAATAATCTGAAGTCTCCGACATCTTCAGCAACAGGGCTGTCTGATACCCAATTTAGAAGGCGGTAATAGGCATGCGCACTGGCTATTTTGAACCAAGATTCGCCTTGACGACTTGCGCGTTTCATATTGACCACGTCAGCACCTTGTTGCCAAGCTTGTATCATTTCAGGGAGCAATTCAGGAGGGTCTTGTAAATCGGCATCAAGTAGCACCACTGCATCACCAGTTGCATGTTCGAGGCCTGCCGTAACGGCAGCTTCTTTGCCAAAGTTACGGCTCAGTTGTAAGCATCGAACATCACAGAATTGATGAGTCAGGCTTTGCAGAATTTGCCATGAGTCGTCATGACTGCCGTCATCGATATATACAAGTTCGAAATGACATTGTTTAATGCCTGCGCTCACCGAACATACTCTATGGTGAAATGCTCTGAGCACCTCTTGCTCGTTAAATACAGGCACAATGAGGCTAATAACTGGCTTGTTTTGAGTGCCTTCTTTTTGCTGTTCAATGGATACTGCTTTTTGAGATTGTGTATCACTAGAAGGGCTCAGCTTAACCAATGAAAGTGGTGTCATTTTGACTACTCCGAGTTGTTCAATACGCACAGTTTAAACAGGAGAATGTCGAAAAAATGTCGCTCAGTTGTAGACATTTTTTAGACCTGCCTTTTTGTAGTTTTTAACGGTGTTTGTCATTTTGGAGATAGGTGTTTGGGTCAGCAGTTTATTAAATTTGCCATGGTGGGGGTCCTCGGTTTTGTGGCCGACCTAGTGATATTTTATCTTCTGGTTTTTATGAATATAGAGAGTTTGCTTGCGCGGGTATGTGCTTTTTGGTGCGCCACAATAGTGACTTGGTTGGGCAATCGTCTTTTTACTTTTGCAACCTATGACTCTGGGTGGTTTAAACAACTTATTCGGCATCTATCGGTGAGCCACTTGTTTGGTATGGTAAATATCAGTGTGTTTTATTGCCTTAGTTTGATTGTGCCACTCTTTTTGGCTTTTGCGGTGGGCACGACAATAGCTATGCTAGGGAATTATACTTTTAGCAAGTTTTGGGTATTTTCTGAGAAAGATGAAAAAGCCGCAACCTGAAAGGTCACGGCTTAGCACAACTTTTACATGTTGAAGTGACGATTAAAGAAGTTTGTGATCGTCTGGTGTAAGTGTGTTTGTACTTTTTTACCACGCAAGCTGTGCTTAGACCCTGGATAAGTCATCATTTCAAATGGCTTAGCATCGTCTTGCAGTTGCTTAAATAGCTTAGTTGCGTGTGTAAATAATACGTTGTCATCGGCCATACCGTGATAGATCATCAGTGGACCTTTTAGGCCATCAGCATACGGGAATACCGCACTCATTTCGTAGCCTTTTGCATTTGTCGCAGGGTGGCCTAAATAACGCTCAGTGTAGTGTGTGTCATACAGCGCCCAATCAGTTACTGGTGCACCAGAAACACCTGCTTGGAAGTAGTCGCCAGCTTTGAACATGGTCATAAGCGCCATGTAACCACCGTAACTGTGACCATAGATACCAATGCGGTTTGCATCGACATAATCTAGTGTGCGTAAGAACTCAACGCCGCGGATCTGATCTTGTACTTCAACTTCGCCTAGATACTTGTAGATAGGATCTTCAAACTTTTTACCACGGTTGTACGAACCACGGTTATCTAATTGGAAGATCACATAACCTTGTTGCGCCATGTATTGGAAGTATAAGTTTTTGCTACGCCAGCTATTAGTTACACGTTGTGCGTGTGGACCGCCGTAAACGTTAACCATAACAGGGTGCTTCTTACCTTTTTCCATGTTCGCAGGTTTGAAGATACGGTAGTGCATTAGCTGACCATCTTCAGCTTTAAGCGTACCGTATTCTGGCTCAACTAAGTTACTTAGGTAAGGTGTAAGAGGGTGCTTGTCATCTAGCTTGTTTTCTTCTAACCAAGTGATGAAATCACCGTTCACTTTACGTAAAGCGACAGAACTTGGTTTGTTTACTGATGAGCTCTTATCGATAAAGGTTTTCGCGTCTTTTGCTACAACTACACGGTGGAAGCTACCTGGTTGAGTGATGCGAGTGATATGACCTTTTTTGAATAGCGGTACGCTGTAAAGGTGGCTTTCTAATGGCGTATCTTTACGACCAGAGAAGTAAACAATGCCTTTTTTCTCATCGATTGCCTTGATGCTTTCAACAATCCAATCACCTTTTGTGATTTGGCGAATAAGCGTGCCGTCTGTGCGATATAAGTAAAGGTGCTTAAAGCCATCGCGCTCTGAGGCCCAAACAAAATGCTTTTTGTCTTTTAAGAAGTGAAGGTCAAAGTGCAAGTTAATCCACGTATCGCTGGTTTCAGTCAGTGCCACTTTTTGTGTTTTGCGCTTGCTGTCGTAGAAACGTAATTCAAGTTTCTGCTGAGAGCGGTTCTGCCATTGGTAAGACAGTGTTTTATTGTCTTTTAGCCATTTTGCGCGGGCAATATAAATATCTTTGTCTTCGCCAAGGTCAATCCAATCCACTTTTTGATCGTTCAGCTTTACCACACCCAGTTCAATTTCTACGTTTGGTGTGCCCGTGAACGGGTAACGTTGGTTGAATAGCTTTACTTCGTCAGCGTAGATTTCATTACGAATGGCTTCTTGTACTGGGCTTTCGTCGATACGGGTGAAAGCAATTTTGCTCTCATCACCTGACCACCAGTAACCCGTCATACGGCTCATTTCTTCTTGCGCTACGAACTCAGCCATACCATTTTTAATGGTGCCGCCACCGTCTTTGCTCAATTGAATTTCTTTACCTGAACTCAACTCTAAGGCATATAGGTTTTGCTCACGAATGAACGAAACAAAGTTACCTTTTGGCGAGAAACGGGCATCGGTCTCAAACGCTTCAGTATTAGTTAGCTTACGGCTTTTGCCAGATGCGATTTGGTAGTAGTACAAGTCGCCATTAAGTGGAAAAAGTAATGCTTTACCATCCGCTGACCATTTGTATTCTAAAATACCACGACCAAAAATACGCTGACGTTCACGACGAGCTTTCTCTTCGTCAGACAAGGTTTCAGGACCTGAGAAAAGTGCTTGAGAGTCAACTAATAGGCGATTTGTGTTGTCTTTTAAGTTGTATTCCCATAAATCATAACGGTTGTAGTCATCCACTTTACCTTGTAGATAAGTAACACGACTGCCGTCAGGAGAAAACTTAAGTTGCACAGGGGCTTTACCAGCCAAACCTGGATCATCAAAAATACGCTCAAGGGTTAATGGTTGAGCAACGGCTGTGGTTGCAGCGGCCATTAACGGTAAGCTTAGCGCCATTGATTTGAATGTAATGCGCACAAAATCACCTTGTTAGTTATTAAAAGTAGAGCGATGGTAACGGCAAGCATGGGCATTGGCAATGTATTAGGATAAAGTGAACAACATAATTGAAAGAGGATTTTTATTATGGCATTTGAATTAGCGCCTGAATTACAACGAGATTGCATTGAACTGGCTGATTGGTCACTGTGTAAAGTACTCTTAATGAACGACAGTCAGTACCCTTGGTTTATTCTCGTTCCCCGTGTTGAAGGCTGCCGTGAAATCATTGATTTAGATGACAAACTGCAAGCGCAGTTTTGGCAAGAGTCGGCCCAGCTAAGCCGCACATTACAAGCGGTATTTAGCCCAGATAAGCTCAATGTCGGAGCGCTAGGTAATATGGTCCCTCAGCTACATGTTCATCATATCGCTCGCTTTACAAATGATGTTGCTTGGCCAAAACCTGTGTGGGGTCTCCACCCAGCTAAGCCTTATACCGACGAGCAAATTGCTGAGCTGAAGAAGGTGTTCTAGCTTCTAATTAAATCTATAGGAAGTAAAAGTATGAGTCGTGAGTATAAATATCAAAATGAAACCGGCACTAAAATCGGCAAGTGGTATTTAAATCGACTCGACTATTTTGAGTTTTATGGTTTTCCCGGTGAGTGGAAAATAAAAGCGAAGTGCTTAGTCTGCTTAGGCTTGTCAATCTGGCTAATTAAACTCCTGCCGGTTTTCTTTGCGCCAATATTGGTCTGGGTGGCGTATGTATCAATCCGTACTTTTGTTATTTTGATTGAAAAAAAGTGTCGTTATCGTGGTTACTTTCTTTTTCCTGAAAAGATAATCAATTTTTTTAGAGAATACAGAAAAGATGTGGATGTCACAGACTTTGATAGCTTGGCGACAGTTGAAAAGGCTGGACAAGGGTCAAAAATAGCAAAACAATATCTGACTCAGAAATTTAAAAACTAAGTAAGTCGAACGCTTTTTTAGACGTAAAATTTGCTATGTTTTGTAAGGTGCTTTACTTAGTAAAGGTGGGCTTATGTAATGGATGTAAGCGCTTTAAATGTGATGAATGTAAGTCGAGTTGGTAACTACTTTCATTAAACAAACAACAGATTAGGGATGAGTAGGTTAATTGCAACTAACTTTCACTAGTTTCATGATTATGCTCTGTTTCTTGATGTGTGAAATTTTTTATTGTTGCGAGATAAAAGTTGCTAAAGGTCCTCTTATGTGACTATATTTTCTTTAAAGCATAACAATTTATTGATATAGATTTGTTAGTCATATACCCAGCTAAGTAAATAATAAGGGTATAAAAAAACAATACGTTTGCGCGTATCATACGTTACTCGAGGGACTTTAGCTTATGTCTACAGAAAATGCATTATTGACGATCCTAATAGATAGGATTAATAACGACACCTTGGTGTTACCAACATTACCAGAAATTGCAGTTAAGGTGAGACAAGCTGCTGATGACCCCGATGTAAACTTGATGCAAATGGCTGATGTGATTTCACAAGATCCTGCGCTTGCTGCACGCATGATTAAGGTGGCAAACAGTGCGTTTATGGGGCGTTCTGTAAAAGTAAATACGCTAAATCAGGCTGTGACCCGAATAGGTCTTAGACAAATCAAAAATATAGCAACAGCTATGGCAATGGAGCAGCTGTTTGTTTCGAATAACAAGTTGATAAAAACCTATATGGATAAAGCTTGGCAGAAAACATTAAAAGTAGCTTGCCAAGCAATAACCTGTATGGACTTTTATTTGCGTCTCAATAAACATACATCACTAAATAAAGACACCATCACTCTTGCATCTCTAGTATTTAATATTGGTGTTTTACCTATCTTAACTGAAGCAGAACGTCACCCTGAAGTGTTTGCAAACCCAAGCTTCTTAGCGCATGCCATTCAAAAATTAGCAGGTAAAATAGGTGGTTCTATTATGCGTGAATGGGGCTTTACTGATGAGTTTGTTGAGGTTGCAGAAAGCTGGTCAAACCCAAATTATAAGCCTGAGCATGTGTGTTATGTAGACTTTATTCGCGTTGGTGCAATTGCTGAGGGTATTTTACAAGTTTCTGACAAAGCTGCGTCATTAAAAATGTATGAGGATAAGAGTGTAATTAACTCTTTAGAGATGTTTACCAGTGATGAGTATCTATCAACACTTGAAGATGTGAAGAGTATGTTCGCTTAATAACTAGGGCGTGTTGACCTTTGCTTCGTAACTCATTTCGCGTATTGAAAGCCTTTGATTTGAATAAAATTCATACCTCAAAGATAAACACGCCCTAAAAAACAAAAAAGCCATTCAATTTTGAATGGCTTTTTTGTTTTTAATATGATGATTAAACGCCCTGTTTTTAGCTATTAACGACTAATTCTTCGTTCGTTGCATGTGTTGTTTTCTCTGACACATACCAAACACTATTTTTTTCTCCGTTATAAGCTCTTTTGGTAACTTTGCTTGCGCATACATAGAAGAACCAAGCAAAGGGAAGTGTCATCACTTCCAACATGATTTCACCAAAACTATCCGCATACCAAAGCCCAAGGCTAGGTAGTAAAAGCGCAATCAAAGAGTTAAGTGGTACGATTAGACACAATATTGCGCTGATTTTTAGCGTATAAATGGCTGTAATAGAAGGGCCCTTGATAAAAGCTGCTATGACCACTGCAAAGAAAGTCAGGTAGTACAGCCAAAGATAGGCAATATTCACGTTTAGTGATGTTAAGCTAATCCATTTTGTGGTTGCAAATGCAAGTGAGATAGCACAAATACAGCCCAGTGCGATACCTACAGTTAATTTGGCCAGTACAAGATTTGATTTAGATTGTGTCGCTTGCTTTTGTCTTCTGCGTTTTTCAATCCATAGCAAATTGCCGGTATAAAACAACAGTGCACCGAGTAAGCCCATAACAAAATAAGCCCATTGTCCAAGTGTGCCGCCATAACTACCGAAGTGCAGAGCAAACATCGAAGAGACAATACTTACCCAAACTCCTTGGTCGCCACCTTGTATACTACTGGCATTGATTTCTAGTGTATAAGGATGCATAAAAATAAAATCAGTCGTCGGTCCACGCATCATCTCTCTTGGGTGCGTAATATTCACGGAAGCGCTTGGTCTGGTGGTATTTAGTCGAGATAATGTAATACGCTCAATTTGATAGCCTGGAGCATACGCCTCTATTTTTTCTGTGATTTCATTTAGCTTAGGCAGTTCTTTTACATTGTATTGGTATTCAGACTTTTGCTGTTCTGGAAATAGTTTTTTCTCTCCATATACGCCAAACAGCCCACCATATAAAAAGTCATGGAATGCAAAAACAAATACAGTAAAAGCAATCACGATATGAAAAGGTAAGCTGCTCACGCCAATTAAATTATGACTATCGAGCCAAAATCGGCTTGCCGATTTGTCTTTTCTCAGTGCAAAGAAGCTTTTTACCAGGGTAGGCAACAAAAAGATTAACCCTGAAATTAAAGCAATAAAATACAAAAAGGATGCTATGCCAAGAATATAACCACCAAATAAGTGGTGACCTATTTCGCCAAAAATACCGCCTGTTTGGTGCAAATAGTCGAGTAGGCCAGAAAGGTGATTGACCTGACTGAGTTCTTTATTTATTTCACCATGTTCATTGAAGCCTGCATGCCAGACTTGTTCGTTAACATTAACACCGCGGCCATTGCCTTCTTCATACCAAGTGATGGGAGAGTGATTTTCTGAATAGTGAAGAGTAACGGCATTGATGGCTTTTTCTTCGTTCGCAAGTACATGATCTAACAGTTCTTGATGCTGTCCATCACTGACTTGAGAAAACTGCTTATAGGGAGGGGTACTCCACTGATCTATGGTATCAGTAAACATCACTAATGCACCCGCGAAGAAACCTATAAATAACAAGAGTCCGGTTGTGATCCCCGTCCATGTATGAAGTGTTTGGTAGGTACGAACAATATCAGCTCTTATTTTCATAGCATACTCCTTAAGCCAAAAAATACGGTATAGATGATTACATTTGCTGATAGCAGAGAAATAAACGCCTGTTTGGTTGTCTTGAACATGTAAATAAAGCTGACGATAAGCATCCAAATAGGAGTGACAATCCACATGTTAAATTGTGTTTTCCAGAAAAGCCGTTGATCGCTGAGCTGGCCATTAATGCCGTCAGGGCCAAACCACACGATTAACGCCACAATGCCATAACTTAACGCTAAGCCCAGAAAAACTCCGACAGCTGTTTTTCCCCACCATTGAGGCTGAATTTTTTGGGTAACTTGACTCATCGTAATCTCCTTAACCAAAAACTAGAAATAGGCACGATGATCAGACCAAGCATAACAAGCATGAGCCACATAAAGATGTTTGCCGCACCACTGAAGATCAAAGGAGGGATCACAACAGAGATGATTAAAAGTAAATAACCGAGTAGTTTACACTTTTTAGATAGGGGGTTGCTTAAAGCCAACTGATGCCGATTAGACGCGTATATAAAAAATACCCCAGTTGCTATTAACATTAATAAAACGAATAGCACTACTCACTCCATGTATAGTTGATTGTAAAAAGAGGGACAGATTATACACAGACAGGTCGCACTATCAATGATAATGCGACTGAGAATTGATGTTATTTAGTTGTTCTTTAGTCTAATTAGGCTATTTGTTTTTCTGCAAGATTAAGTTCCATCGTTGCTTTTAATAAGCGATATAAATTAATTGATGCGTCAATTTCTTCTTTACGATTGGTCAGGCTTTCAATATTCAAACCAAGTGGTACATTCAGATGCGCACAGCTTTGAATGATCAGGTCTAAATTCTCACGACAGATGCGGATTGATTCGCTTAACGGGTTTTGCGAGTCAAGCATGCGCCATTTAGTTGCTTCAGGAACTGAAATACCTAACCATTCCATAAACTGCAGCGTCTTTTCGCCACCACATGGCGTAAACGTAAGAATAATACGCTTTGGCTCTAGCCCTTGTTGACGGCAACTGCGTGCGTAGCTGGTGATTAAATCAATTGTTGCTTGCGCGTTGTAAACAGCTTGAGAAATAAAGAATTCACACCCTTGTGCTGTTTTCTCTAATAAACGCTCATGTTCATTTCGCTTATTTGCATGACGCTCAGCAATCGTTACACCACCTAAGAAAAAGTCATCCGGGTGCGCTTCGATAGTTTCATACGCTTTAGGTAGACTTAATTTTACGTCGCCGTTTGAAGAAGGGCTGCCTACTAAAACCAAGTTATTCAAGCCGTGCTTGCTCTTTGTATTATCTAGCCACTGATGAAATTCGTTTGCTTCACGCTGCGCCACACTTTTATAGGTGATGACATCAAGTTGTGATAGCTCTTTAACGAGCTGGCTATACTCACATGGATCTACAGTGTGCTTAAACGGAAAAGGGCGCGGTACTTGAGTTCGACTACTTTCATCTTGAATGTCGTAAATAACGACACCGTCATATTCAATTTCATGTAAACGGCCAAGTAGCTTTTGTGCAATGGTTTTGACTTGTGCTTCATCAGTTCCCATCTTTGGCGGAGTAGTACCAATTAAATATACGCCTTGATTAGGGTCCAAAATTTTCTCTTGTAATGATAAAGCCATGGTCCTCATTCCCATTGGTTGTGCTGATGAGGTAAATATAGCAGCCATTTAGACGTCTAGATAGATTTTTTTCATGAAACTTATTCAAATACTATGAATTTTTCTCATGTTTATTTTGAGGCGCAAGGGATAATTCCGCAGCTCAGATATATTTATTTACATAAATTTTGCTGTGAAATGAGCGAGTCACAGTAATTTATTGCATAATTGAAGCGGTGTCATATGTGATACCAATCCTCAATAATACTCAATTATTTTGAGAGACTAAAACTGACGTTAACTTCGTTGGGAATTTCTCATTTAGAACAACTAAATAGCAAAATTTCCGCCTTGTTATCGACAAGTTTTCCTTACCTCAAAATAGATTGCTTAATTTAGAGGAATGGTATGACAAAATAAAAACTGAATTTGGAAATCACATGAAATTTAAACTTTTGGCAACTAGCCTTGCAGTGACTTTAGCACTGTCAGGTTGTATGAGTAATAATGCACAGACAAGCAATACAGCGAATGCCACTGTTGCATCAGCGTCTGTTGAGAATAAAGTATTTGCACAAGACTATGTGTTAGAAGAACTAGAAAATGGTCTTCGTGTGATGGTTGTTAAAACTGATTATCCTGATGTTGTATCGCTACAAATTCCGGTATCTGTAGGCTCTCGAAATGAAATCGAAGCAGGGAAAACCGGTTTCGCTCACTTCTTTGAACACATGATGTTTAAAGGCTCTGAAAAATTCCCACAAGATGTGTATGCAGATATTCTGAAAAACTCTGGGGTAGATAACCGCGCTTACACGACAAACGACTATACAAACTACCACTTAAATTTCTCTAAAGAACATTTAGACAAAGTACTTGAAATCAAAGCGGACATTTTCCAAAACTTAAAGTATTCAGAAGAGCAGTTTCGTACTGAAGCACTGACGGTTAAAGGTGAGTATTTAAAAAATAATGCTAGCCCAATCCGTAAACTACTTGCGGCAGTGCGCAAAGAAGCATTTGAAAAGCACACTTATAAGCACACCACAATGGGCTTTTTCGAAGATATTGAAGCCATGCCAGATCAAATGGCGTATGGGCAGACGTTCTTTGAGCGCTTTTATAAGCCAGAGTATGTTTCACTTGTGATTGTGGGTGATGTTGATCCGCAAGAGACCATGAATATGGTTAAGAAGCACTGGGGTAATTGGAAAAAAGGTGACTATCAAGCGGATATTCCGGTAGAGCCAAAACAACAAGCGCCTAAATATGTGCATGAACAGTTCGAAGGCATGCCGGGTCACTGGTTACTCGTATCATACAAAGGCACTGCTTGGCAGCCGACTAAAAAAGATCGCGCAGCACTTGATCTGATCTCACAGCTTTATTTCTCTTCGAATTCAGAGTTATATCAAGAGCTCGTAGTAGACAAACAGCTTGCTAGCCAAATGTTTACTTATAATGCAGAGACAAAAGACCCAGGTTTATTACATGTCTTTGTTAAAGTTGAAAAAGAAGAAGATTTAGCCGCAGTACGCGATGCAATTGCAAAAACGTACGCTAAAGCACGCACTGAGCTGGTGGATGCAGATAAGTTAGCTGCACTGAAGTCAAACCTTAAGTACAGCTTTATCAATGGCCTAGATTCATCACAAGCCATTGCATCAACGCTTGCAAGTTATATGCACTTTGAGCGTGACCCAGAAGTGATCAACCAATTATATGCGTCAGCAGATGCCATTACAGCTGAAGACATTCGTGACATTGCAAACAAATACTTTGTTGATAATGGCCGTACGACAGTGACCATGTCTGCTCTTGAGACTGTTTCTGGTTTCGATAAAGAAGTGTCTGTATCAGCACTTGCTAAACAAGCGAACCAGCCTGTTGAGCGTCACTTCAAGGTATTAGATAAAACCAATAGTTCACCATTGGTTGATGTGAACTTATTATTTTACACTGGTGCAGCAGCTGATCCGGTAGGCAAAAAGGGTGTAGCGGCATTAACTGCAGCTATGATCGCACGTGGTGGTTCACAAACTAAGAGCTACAAAGAAATTCAAAAAGCACTTTATCCAATTGCAGGTAGCTTTGGCTATCAGTTAGATAAAGAAATGATTTCTTTACGTGGCCGTGTACACAAAGATAATGCTGAGCAGTGGTATGCACTTGTTAGTGATCAATTGTTAAACCCAGGTTTCAGAGAAGATGACTTTAAACGTCTTAAGAAAGAGCTAATTGACGGCATTAAAGCGGGCTTGAAATCTTCAAATGACGAAGAGCTGGGTAAAGAAGTGCTTTATCATAAGCTATATGAAGGTCACCCTTATGAAAGTTATAACTTAGGTGATTTGTCGGACCTTGAAGCGCTAACGCTAGATGACGTGAAAGCATTCTATGCAGCACAATTCACCCAAGCTAAGTTAAACGTAGGTATTACGGGTGATTTAGACAATGACGTGAAAACACAGATGCTAAATGATTTAGCTAGCTTACCAAAAGGTGATGAAGCGCGTCTAAGCATTCCTGATGCGCCTAAACTAGCGGGCCGTCATGCGACGATTGTTGAGAAAAATGCTAAATCTACTGCAGTATCATTTGGTTTCCCAATCGACACAATCCGTAGCTCTAAAGATTGGACTGCACTTTGGTTAGTTCGCTCTTATTTTGGTGAGCACAGAAGCTCAAACAGTTTCTTGTATCAGCGCATTCGTCAGGTACGTGGTATGAACTATGGTGATTATGCGTATATTGAGTACTTCCCTCGCGGTATGTTCCAAACTAAGCCAGATTCGAACCTAGGTCGTTCTGAGCAAATCTTCCAAGTGTGGTTACGTCCACTTCGTTCAAACAATGATGCGCATTTCGCAACGCGCGTTGCTTTGTTTGAATTAGACAAGCTAATTAAAGATGGCATGACTGAAGCTGACTTTAATGCAACACGTAATTTCTTGAGCAACTTTGTGCCTCAGTTAGTAGCAAGCCAAGATCGTCAGCTAGGTTATGCACTTGATAGCGAATTCTACAACACTGAAAGTTTTGTTGAGTACGTTCGTAAACAACTTGCTTCACTGACAGTGGAAGATGTGAACCGCGTTATTCGTGAAAACCTACAAACTGATGATGTGCATTATGTGTTTATCACAGGTGACGGTAAAGATATGCAAAAACGTCTTGCAAAAGAAACGGTTTCACCACTGAAATACAACTCAGATAAGCCTGCAGCACTTATCAATGAAGATAAGCAAATTGAAAGCTATAAGCTGAACATTCCTGCGAAAAACATTGAAGTGTTAGATATAGATAAAGTATTCAAATAAATACAGATTTCTATTTAGCAGACAAAAGTTAATGTCAAAAAGCATGGTATGAAGATACCATGCTTTTTTATTTTAATGACTTTATAACTGCATTGAAGTCAGAATAGTCATGAAGGTTGGCTGAACTCAGGTTTTTTACGCATATCAACCTTCTTTTTTCAGTTATCTTTTAAGAGGGAAATTTTAAACACAGTGCCCAAACTATCTAGCTTCAGATAAGGCAATACAGGTTTATGCGCTATTGGTACAAAAATACACAAGTGAGTTACATATAATAACAGACTTATCAATGAGTTAATTGTTAGCATCGCAGTTAAAGATAAACAATTAAGAAGTAACGGAATGAGAAAAGTCTTTTATGCACTCAGTGCATTAGCAGTAACATTATTAAGTGGTTGTGGTGACTCAAATAAAGGTAGCTCTAAGCCAACAAGTGGTTCAGGAACTAATGGAACGCAAGTTGCAAATACAACTGAGTTAGATAGGAAGCTCTTCAGCCAAATTAAATTAGCTGGTGAACATGTAACTCCTTGGCGCGGATATGCTTTTAAAAGTGTGCCCTTATATTTTGTACACAGTAAAGAAAACCAAGCTCAAGAAGCCTACATTTTCAATCCGACAAAACTCCACTCAGGCTCTAGGCCTGTGAGTGATAAAGAAAGTAATGGTCTTGCAATACATCAATATAACGATGGTGCGGTTGCCGCACTTGATAAGCTAAAAAGTGGAAATGGTTTATTTGAGTTTAAATATGGCTTGTATGGAGACAATTATTATTTGCAATCTTATACATCGCATCAAGTAGATATCGACCATATACTCTCAACACCTTCTGTTACGCTTGCTTATCACGAAGCGTTCCATTTATACCAAGAAAAACACTTTCAAAGGCCTGAGTATTATCAACAGTTAGCCTTTGATAAATTCAATGAGTATCCTATCAATGAGGAAATGTTAACGCTTAAGCTTATGGTACTTGAGCGGTTCAAATCGCTGCCAATAGTCAACTTAGATAAAGAGCAAGTGAAGCAACAGCTTAAAGAGTATGTTGTATTGGTTGATGAAATGCTTCGGATTGACACAAGTAAGGTGGATGACTTTAAAAGCGGTTATATTTATAAGCATGCTTTAGGGCAAGAGTTATATGAAGGCAGCGCTATGATGGTTGATACACTCATGTCACGAGATGTATTACCTCTCCACAAAGAAAAAAGATTTAATGTTTTTGAGCCTACGAAGCTAAATGAAGAGCAACATGGCTTTATTAAGCTTAAAAATAAACAAGCGGTAATAGACTATTTCGCATTCGAAATGTTTTATGATTCAGGTTCAGCCATTATTTGGTTACTACTTGAGGATGGTGTTGATTATAAACAGTTTGAAAAAGGTTTATACCCATATGATATCGCTAAGCAAAGGGTCGATATTAGTGAACAAGACGCATATTACTTACTGCAAGAATTAAAAAATAGTGAAGCATGGGAAGCCGCAAATAAGGCCGCTAAAAAATATATGTCTCTTAAATAACAGAAAAGCCGCTCTTGGAGCGGCTTTTTTTATTCATAATGAGCGCAATTAAGCCTGTTTAATAGGTGTGATTTTTTCATCGTCGTTGTCACCTTCATCAGTATCGGCTTCTTTCTTTGATTTCTTTGGCGCACTTGGCTTTGAGCCTTTTAGCACGTTAATAAAGTCATCCTTTTGTTTCGCCATTTCTAATGCCAATGACTCGACTTGTTGCTCACTAAGCGGCACATCTACTTTACCCAACATCTCTTCTAGAGACTCAGCAACATCAAGCATTTTGTCGTAAGCATCAGCCTCTTTTTTGCTGGTAAAGGTCATGCGCTCGACTCCATTTCTTTCTACCACATACTTAACAACAACAGCCATGATACACTCCCAATTGCACTGTTTTTTTATACAGTAATCTTTTGAGGCTTATTTTGCAAGTTATTCGATCAATATTCATACTTTAGTTATATGTGTAAGTATTAAGTTTGACATTCACACTATTGTCATCTTTATTTAATATTGCTCGTATGAGTGATCTGGGTAAGGAGTTTTACCCGTGATTAATTACATTTCAAGGATTTTCCAGGAGGGAAATATGATCAAAGCACTACTTTTAGCTACTAGTCTTTTTACTGCGCCAACTGTACTAGCTGAATTTCCACAGCAGCAAACTTCACCAGAAACTCAACCTCAAACTCAGTCAGCAATTAATATCAATGAAGCTTCTCTTGAAGAGCTTGTAAAACTCCCAGGTATCGGAAAAGGCAAGGCGAGGGCCATTGTTAGTTTCCGAGAGCAAAATGGGCCTTTTGACAACCTTGACTCCTTAATGGCTGTTAAAGGGGTTGGTAGAAGCATTGTCGCGAAGTTAGAAGGGAAGGTGAAGTTTTAAACTTTAAATTCTTAGATGAGAAAAATAAAAAAGGGCGATTTCGCCCTTTCTTAGTTTTGGTTCTGCTTCTCGAACTCTGCAACTGCATCATTCAGTTTGTTTTTGGTAAATGCAATTTCCAGCGGCGTAGTAAGAAGGGGATACAGGATACCTGCCAACAATAACGGTGGCAGTAAATACCATCCTTCAAAGTAAGCTAGAGAAATAAAAAATGGCATCAGGATTGCGAGCTTACAGCAACCTAATAGGACTTTTTCAGGTGCTTCTAAGTGACTCAAAGCAATAGCGATGATTTGTTGTTTATCACGAAGCTTGTACGGTTTTAACAACTCAATGTTGCGAAGATTAAAATGCATTTAAGTTTACTTTTTTACTAAAGACCAAAGAATAAAAGGTACAACAATTAAAAAACTTATCGCATAAAGCGCGAAAATGACTTCCATCCAGCCAGGCATACTCAAGCCAATAAATTCCCAATCTATGCTGCCACAATCACCAGTTGCGGCAAAGAATGCCGGGATCCACTCATGTAGTGGCATAAACTCAGGGAAGTTAGGAACAATATCGCATGTAAACGCAAATGGATCAGTTGTGGTTTGCATATTTAAATGCTCTTTTGCCAGCATGTAACCCCAAATACTGCTCACCCCCCATGTTGCAGCACCAATACCACGGAAAATCCCGTTACTTGGGGAAATAAAACCAATAAGACCTGCGGCAAGCACGCCTAACACAGCCGTTCTTTGATAAATACACATGATACAAGGCTCTAAGCCCATTGCGTATTGAAAATATAAAGCCGTGACTTCAAGTAAAAATGCTGTCAGTGCCAACAGGCCCCACGCTTTTCTGGAAGTAGGAAGGGTGTTCAACCAGTTCATAAGATTCTCTTATTGTTATATTAAGTTAGCTATCAGATAACTTGCATTACAAATAGGTTCAATTTTTCAGGTTAAGTGAACTTAAATGCTGCGAAACTGAATTATGTTGTTGGTATTATGCTGACAGAGGTTACAAGCTGCAAGAATTAACGGTATTTGTTAATTTTACTTCCTCATTAGTTAAAGGGACTGTATGAATATCCTTTTTTATGCACTGCTAATATCCAACGTAGCAAAACCGCTGAAGAGTTGTTTAGTGTCGCAGATAAATCAAATGTTTATCGCTCAGCAGGACACAGCAAAAAATATGTAGAAAAATCTGGCTCAACTCTTTGTACTGAAGAGATGCTGAAATGGGCAGATGAAACTATGTGTTTGAACAAATGCACATTGAACGGATTAGGGAATATACTGGTGATGATACATACCTTCACAAAATGGCTAATCTCGAAATCGAAGACAGTTATCGATACTTTCAGCGCGAATTGGTTTTGCTGCTATTAGAAAGATTGCCTTTAGAGCATATGCCGCCCGCATGCCCAAACCTTTAGTTACTTCGTGAATAAATCCGCGCTACGATAACTGTGCAAATGCAACTTTGGTTGCTTCATACTCTAAGTTTTATTGTTACATCATTTATAGGTTTTAATGATTTGGTTTTGCAATTATAGAGAGAAGGTCTCTAATGTGGATTTGGCTTAATTAATTTAGCACTAAATTGGACATTGTAAGTGATTATGAGAAACCTATTATAGGTTTCTCATAACTAATGCAAGGAATTGAAAAATATAAATATTTGACTGGTTTGGCCTAGCTGAGAGATGGTTAAACCTTCGAGTTTTCTCTTTCATCGATCAAATTTCCGAGGTTTACAACAGTCGGTCTACCATAATAATTGGTATCAATATGATATGTGTTACCTATCCAAATAGGTATTTGCGTTGAGTTATGTCCATGAATCGAAAAATTAACCCCAATATTGCTAGATTGCTTCTGAGATTTAAATAATTCACGGCTCCAAAGTAAAGACTCTACAGTACCCTCTGATTTTTCAGGTGGGGATGACCAGTTCCAACTAGGTGGTAATGTATGTGACAAGCCAATCTCTATACCTCTGTATTCCAGTCGTATAGAGAGCGAACTGTTTAAAAATAGGTTACAGACTGAGTCTAATTTTGCCTTATCAACATCATGATGCCATGCTCCACCATTTGAAGACCAAAGATGCATAGCTGTTTCATCCTGAGAGATAATTGATTCGAGCATAAGGTGTTCGTGATTACCTAATACAAAATCTGCATTAATATCTGAAAGATATTGAATCAATTGGACTGATTCACTTCCGCGGTCAATCATATCGCCTAGGCATATGAGGTGGTCAACATGCTCAACAAAGCCTTTTCTAATTAATGCTTTTTGGAGTCCTGATAAACTTCCATCCAAATCACCAACGACATAGACATCCTTAACGGAGTCAATAGTTAGAGTTTTTTGTACTGTAACTTTCTTGATTGCATTAGCACCAATTTTCAACATTTTGTAATGCCCAAATCCTAAAAGACAAATCTAAGTTTAGCATTATCTCATTATCTCATTATCTCATTAGCGATATTGATACTAGGTAAGTTTTCAAAAACATTTAAGGAAGTACTTAGGTGAATGTTAAAATTCAATTAGGTAGTAGGACTTAATGGGATGGGGGTACAGTAATACGAGCTATTAATTCTTCTAATCTCAACTTTTGCATTAAGTTTATAAACTAAATGGTTACTTAGTGTGTTTATCTTTAATGTTCAGGTCGTTACAATAGCTAAAGTTCAAAGATAATTTAGCCAGTTGTTACTTTAAGTGTTTGTATAGGAAGTTACTAGCCTTTGTATAACTAATAGTTAACTAGGTAAAGTTTAAATTGAATCGTTAAATATCTCAAAAGGAAATCTGATACATATGCTTAAAAAAAACACGCTATTAGCATTAATCCTAGTCTTCGTGTATGCATCAAGTGCACATGCAAAAGGGTACCTAAATCCACTTGGTACAGGTACTGGTATAGACAAATATCAATTTCTAGGAAGTAATGGTGGAATGATTGTTTGGTTATCTGAACCCATACCGCAGAACCCTGGAAATTGTAATGTGACGACGAAAGTGCATATTAAGAGTAGTTTGACTCATTTCAAAGAAATGGCTGCTACGGTTATGGCTGCTCATGCTCAAGGTAAAAAAGTTGGATATTGGTCTAGCGGATGTGGCACAAATTACTTCTGGGGACCAAATCATACATTTCCAGTGATTCGAGATTTATGGATTACTAATTAAGTAGGGAGACAACATTTTCACTATTAAGTTTATAAACTTAAAGTGATGATGTAGCCAGTGGGTTGCAATGAATATAAAAGGTGAACTATCTGAGGCTAATCTTTATTAGTTTATTAATAAATTTATGTTGTAACTCACTCTATTTGTTAAACAAAGCCCTTCCTCATAGACGTTATGTAGTTTAAAATTCTTTAAGTAAATAAAAAGTAAGTTTTTTTTGCTTTTAGGTGCACTAGTCACAATTCTATTTAAACCTAGATATTAAGTCTCTTATCCACACTCGTCATGAGTTTTAGCACTTGATAAAGACTCCGCTGGCTTTAAAGAGAAGTACAGCATGGCTTTAACTGCATACACAACAGGTGAAAAGTAGGTTTCTGGTCTAATAAATGTAGTAGCAGTCCTTGGGGGCAAACTGTTAATACTGCGTATGCTAGTTACTTAGCAAAATAGTTAAGTGTACTTTTAGTAATAGAAGGTTTTAATTGCAGTGATAGATACCTAATTTTATTACCAATGCTGCTAATTTACGGACGACAAATTATAAGATTTAAAATAAAGCGTTCGTAAAGTTGACTCTATTTTAAGGATTAAAATGAAAAAAATAATAGTATTATTTTTATTAAGTTTGTCTACATTTGCTTTTTCAAACGATGTAGTTGTGAGTAAGTTTACAGTTGATTCAATAAGAATTAGTTCATCTACAGGAGTTACCTACGTAAAGCCAAGCACTCCAATTCAAAAGAAAAATAGCACTTGCGGTACATCAGATTTTTACGCAATTCACGAAAGTTCAGTGTCTTACAATCAAATTTATTCTGCTTTATTAACTGCTGCTTCACCATCTAAATCTGTCACAATTTGGGTGACGACAGGCTCGAATGACTGTTTATATGGGCGACAGAAGATAACTAAGCTGGAAGTAGATTTCTAATAACAAAAACTATTTCTGTTCATTCTTATTAAATTTCATAAAGGATTTATTTTGAAGTTTTTACTTTTACCTCTCATTTTAACCCCTTTCTTTTCGATGGCTGGCGATATAGTTGAGAACGCAAGAATAATCGAAGTGAGAAATACCTCTGCTAATGAAGATATTTTTGAAATTATAGTACAAGGTGGTGTTGGGCCTTGCGCTAATAAAACCATTCAATTCCCTCACGCAAGTGCAAAGTCTAAATCCGTTCACGATAGAGCGTTTTCTATGGCGTTAACTGCTTTTAGTACAGGCTCAAAAGTAAGAGTACATAACTATAAAAGCAATGATTGTAAAACGGCTGTATACATAACTCTAAGACACTAGATTTAATTAAGTAAAATATGTTTTGTGCCTAAGAGTTAGTTCATAAATAAGTTTTTACATTAATGCGCAGGGTTAGCTATTAACTTTTATAAAAAGGAATGCTGATTTCAGCCCATTAATACTTTAAAAGGAAATCATAAGTTGAGTATTTATTTTAGAAAAATACTTTCCATTTTATCTATCACCTGCCTATTCTGGGTGGGGGGATCTGTAGCAAAGACTACATGGATCCCGATTAATAATGGTGGAGTTACATTTGTCATTCCATTAATACCTAATGGCTTGTTTGCAGCGCCAACCAATGTTCAAAAAACATCGCAAAGTGGCATTGTTACCATAAAATGGGACGATGTTCAGCATGCAAGCAAGTATCTTATCCAAGGTCAAAATAATGATGGGACCTGGGTTGATGTAAAAGTTGTTTCTGGCAACGAGGCAATTTTAGATTTAGCCTATAAAGGTTATCAAGCTGTAAGGGTTCAGGCATGTAATTACAACACTTGCCAAGGAACAGGTCAGCCGAGTGAACCTGTGTCTACATCAGCCTTCTGTGAAGCGAACAGCAAAACTTATGAGCAAGAAGGAATTGTAGCTGCAGCAAGTGGCTGGAATACGCAGTCTGATTTCAATTTTCAACCGCCATTTTGTCTTGGATGTGGAAACATCCCTTATAATCTAAAAATATCGAATGCAAACAGTTACCTTCTTTTCCAGTGGGAAAGTAATAATGTTGCGGGCCCAGCTCCTGTGGGCCCTTGTGAAGAAGATTTTGTTTCACCATTACCGAATTCATCTGACATATTCTTTAAAGTTTCTTATAAAAAAGATGGGGTGATTGCAACAGAGTTGCTGAAGAGCAATTCAACATACAAATTTATAAGAGCCGCATATGGTAGTACTTATCAATTTAAAGTGCAGGAGTGTCGCTATACCTATAACCAATCGAATGTAGGTGAGAGCTGTGAAGGTTTTTCTGATTGGAGTCCATCATTGAATGTTTTAAGTAACATCCAAAACCTTGCAACACCAAGCGCACCTCTTTTAAATAAGTCTTCAGAGGGGTTAAACGTAAGCGGTTACCTTAACAATCTGGCAGATTTTTATGAAATCAGCATTCTAAATTTAGAAACTGGAAATGAGGTATTTAAAAGGACTTCATCTAGTGTATTTACTTTCAATGAAATAGCGCTTAATACAACCTACAATGTGAAAGTTAGAGCATGTACATATGATAGCTGCAGTGGTTGGTCAGAAGAGTCTGAATTATTTTTGGTTGATATAGAGAATGATTACTCTGCAATTAGTTTAGATACAGTTATAGACGATGAATCGTTACCACAGGGTGAAGAGGCTCCTTTGGTAGCGAAAATAGGAGTTGTTAAGGGGCGAGCTAGTGTTCAAGGTGGTGCGGCTGTTTTCAATATCCCTATAGAGTTACCACCGGGCCGCGCTGGTATGCAACCTAATGTATCTCTTAACTACTCTTCAAAAGCTGGAAATGGTATTGCAGGTATCGGATGGTCACTGTCGGCTGGTTCTAGCATTACTCGATGTTCAGCCACTTTCGCACAAGATGGGTTTACTCAAAACCCGCAATATAATGATAATGATAAGCTCTGCTTAGATGGCCAAAGGCTAATTATTGCTGAAGGTGGTACGTATGGCGCTAGTGGTGCTATTTATCGTACTGAAATAGATAGTTTTGCTAGGGTTACTCAAGCGGGTGGAATAAATGGCTCAGATACTTCATTTACTGTTGAGTATAAAAATGGCCGTACTGCTGTATTCGGTGAGTCTGATGAAAGTCGTGTAATCCACGAAGGGAGAACAGAAACTAACGCATGGCTGATTGAATATGAGCATGATGCTACAGGCAAAAACTTTATAAACTATGAATATGCGGTTTTTGGTCTCGGAGAGAAGCTTTTAACTAGCATTTATTATACTAAAAATAGTTCTGAAATTAGTGATACAGGTGACAGGTTAGTTAAATTTGTATATCAACAAAGCTATAAACCTACCTTTGGTTATGTATGGGGGGGGAAACACGAAAATACGCAAAATCTTGTCAGAGTTGATGTCATTCCAAATGATATTACAAAAAATGTGGAAAAAAGTTATCACCTTATTTATGACCAATATTATTTAAATAGTGTTGAACTATGCAAATCATCTATTTGTGGTTCTGAGAATAAATTGGCCAGCACTTCTTTTTCTTGGAATAAAGAAGAGTTGTCTTTTGGCCTGAGTGAAGAGCATCCATATGCTAATGACGAGATAGAGGCTACAGATATGGTTTTAGCTTCAGGCTCATTTTACGACACAAGTAGTGATTACACCGGTGATGGATTAAACGACATAAAAATGCTTGAACAGGTAAAAGAGATAGCTGGCAACCAAAGTACTTTCAACATTAGTAATTTTCCTGATTATTATCAGGTTAATAATGGTGCTGTTAATGTCCATAAAATAAGTGGTTATATAGACTATAACTTGAATGGTATAGCGGACTTTGTTTATCTAGATTCTAATTTAAAGCTATCTATTGTTGAGCTTAATCCCAAGACTGGGGGTTATGAAGACGTATTTTCAACTGATATTCCAGCATCTTGTGATATGTTGCCGCCAGATGATGAATACCACCCCATGAGTGAGCCCTGTCATAGTTTTGCTCATGACATTAATAAAGATGGTTTCTCTGATTTTGTTATTCAAGACAGAGAAAGTAACTCTATCAAAATATATCTTAGAAATACGAACGCCTCAGGTGAACCAACCCAAGGGTTTAAGCTAATTGGGAGTGTATCGTTACTTATATATAAATTTGGGCTTTCTGATATAAATGGGGATGGTACAGCCGATATTTACTATCAGGATAATGGTAATTGGGTAGAGTTGAGTATTGATGGTGATGAGTTAATAAGTGAACGTCATGATCTGGACATTAATTATTATCATTATCTTTCACGAAGAAATAAAAACACAATATGGCTAGATGTTAATGGAGACAATTTACTCGATGTAATGACATTAAAGGAAGTTGGAACCGCAAAAAAGCCGTTTTGGTTTATTCATTTTAACTTGGGTGGGGGACAGTTTTCATCAGGTTCAAATACTGGACTTCCTGAGTTTAATGTTTGGGCAGATGCTCGGGTGAATACGCGTGAAGAGGCGATTTTAAATAACTTTGTTCAAGTATTCGACTATGATAACGATGGGCGAATGGATATTTTAGCCCCTTACAAAAGAGAATATGCTTACGACTGTTGGGATGCTACTAACAGACAAGTTTGCTTAATTAGAGATGAAGATACCAGAGAGTTTAATTATTTTCATAAATATGATGTATGGTCTTGGCGAATCTTAAAGCCCGATGTAAGTGGTTTAGCATTTGAAGAAGAAGTTCTTCATGTAGATGGAGAAAATCTATTAGGAGGGTTAGGAACAACAAGTATTGCAGATCTAAATGGTGATGGCTGGCAGGAAATTGTAACTGCCCTAGGGTTTAGACAGCATTCTTCAAACGTACAATGTGGAAATCAGTTACCTTATTCGAGAGGGCGCTTTTACTGTTATCCAAATCTAGCGCCAGATGCTGGCATTTATGCCTACTCGTTAAAAGGTGGTGCTAGCCGTACTTTAAGACGGGTTGATAATGACTTTGGATTGGTGGCTGAGTATGAATATAAACAACTTGGTCGTGATGCAAACCTTACCTCAGGTATTTATAGTGTAAATAATGAACCTTTGAACGATGTCTCTCTGAGAAAGTTAGGTTCTGCCCAAAAAGTAGTTTCTGGGTTTATTCAGCCTGACGGTTTGGGTGGAGTAGTAAATAAACAGTACCATTATATCGATGGAGTTTACCAAACCCAAGGTAGAGGTTTTATGGGCTTTAAATCCATCGTTGAAGAAGATGTTGAAAAAGCCCTGATAACACAAACAGACTTTCATCAAGACTTTCCTTATCAAGGAAAAATACAAAGGCAAGCCACCTTTAAATCAGAAAACTATACCAGTGGTGGCAACCCATTGGGCGACAACGTGTCAGGTGCGATAAACTTAACTACATATACTTGGGCTGAAAATCCAAGTCATGGCTTAAGCGGTATTTATCATGTTTACCCATCACAAATTGTTAAGAATGTTTATGATTTAGAAAATGGTGGGTTGCTTACAACTAATACAACGCGAAATAATGATATTGATGAATTTGGTAATATTACTGATTCAACTGTAATCATTGATGATGAAGGCTTAACTAGGTATGAAACCAATACAGTGCGTGCTTATGATAATGATGCAAATATATGGTTTATTAACAGGCTTACATCAAGCAAAGTAACAAAAACTTCCTCAGGTGATACTAAAACTATTTCAACCGTTTTAAGTAATTATCATGAAAGTCGACAGCCTGAAACTATAGTGTTAAAAGAAGGTTCTGTAGATGAAATTGACACAGAGCTAAAAACAACCACGAGGGTTTTAAATGACTATGGTTTACCGACGTCTATCACGGAATCAGCCGATACTTATAAAATCAATGGGGCTAAACAACGAAGCAGCCGAACTACATCGATAAGCTATACCAAAAATGGTACCTCAGTGTCAGCCGACGGGTATTTCCCGCTTGAAGTCATTAATGCAAAAGGTCACACGGTAACAACGCACACAAACCCTGCTACAGGACAGCCAACGAAAGTACGCAAACAAATCGGTGCGTCTGCTTACTTAGATACTGTGTATGGTTACGACGATTTCAATCGCATTTACAGTGTGCAAACTGATGGACAACCTATTCGCTATACTGCGGTTCAAACGCCCGACGATAACGCGCCAGCAAATGCGGTGATGCAAATTGTCACTAAATCAACAGGTACACCGACAACTAAAGAGTACAAAGACAAGTTAGGTAGAACATTACGAACTGCGGTTGAGGGGTTTGCGAATAACAGTTGGATTTACAACGATGTGCATTACAACAACAAAGGGCAAGTAACTTTCGAATCAGTCCCTTTCACAGATATAAATTCACCCACAACGTTAGGAGTAAGTTACTCTGAATTTGATGTACTAGGTCGACCAGAGTACAAAGTAACCTCGCAAAGTTGCGCTAATCTTGTTGATGGCACAATGACGGCAAAATATACCTACAAAGGTTTTACTACCGAGATAGACGTTGAAGAGACTTGCAACAGCCTGACTTTGCCAAAGATGTTTCGTACTTATAACAGTCAAAAACAGTTGATGTCGACGGTAGACGCCATAGGGGGCACAACAACTTATAGCTACAACAGCCTAGGTTTACCCAAAGTTATTCAAGACGCCAATGGCGATAGTATTGTTGCAAGCTATGATAGCTTTGGTCGAAAGACCTCGGTAAACGATCCAAACCAAGGTTTCACGCAATTCACATACAATGGGTTTGGTGAGTTGCAAGCAGAGGAACGTAAGCAGACCTCAACAAGTACTTCAGCTCATACAATTGTAAGGTATGCGGTTGATGCATTAGGTCGCGTCACAAAAAGGCAAGCCACTGGTGAGACAGATCTAACTTATAATTATGACACAGCGAGTAATGGTTATGGTCAGTTAGGATCTGAAAGTGGCAACGGTGTAACACGTACATATGCCTTTGACAGTTTCGGCCGCCCAACCACTACCACCATAGCAGGTAGTAGTAAGTCATATACAATTTCTACTTTGTACGACGCTAACTTTGGTCGTGTTAAAGGTCTGCGCTATCCAAATAATCTTACAGTAAAATATGAATACAACGCCCGAGGTTATTTAACACATATAAAAAATGCTGCCAGTGGTTATGTTTATCAAAACATCACTGAAGTGGACAAGTTTGGAAATATTGCTGCAAGCACCTTGGGTAATGGTCTAACAGAGTCGAATTTGTTCTATGCGGCGTCTGGTCAAATGGCTAATAAAATTGTCAATAAAACCAGCCAAGGCCAGATTTTAAATATAAACTACAGTGCCTATGACGGCTTTGGCAATCTTAAAGGGCTCTCTGTAAGCACTGGGCCAATAGGCGACCAACATACCTTCACAGAGAGTTTTGAGTACGATCATCTTCACCGTTTAACCTCTAATCAAATTGTGGGTATTACGACCATATCTTATACATATGACAGTGTGGGTAATATTACATCTAAATCTGATTATGCCACGCTATATGACTATGATAACCATGCAAGTGGTCACAGCGGTGGCGGTGATAATGCGGTCAAAAAAGTCCGTAAAACCGATGGAAATTGGGTTGGGTTTAGCTACGATGCACGTGGTAACATGATTAAAGGCGATGGGTTAACCGCTGCGGTTTACAATGCTATGGATAAACCCACCAGCTTAACAAAAAATGGTTTAACTAATACATTTGTATACGGCCCTGATCATATGCGTTTTAAGCAAACGAAAAGTTCGGGTGCAACAATATATTATGCGGACAAGCTGTATGAGGAAGAAGTCAGGAATGGAAAAACAACTTGGCGAGCATATATTGGTGATATCGCTTTAATTAGTAAATCAGATAACGGTTCAGCAAAAATCCGCTACACCCACAGAGACAGGTTAGGCAGTGCTCGTTTGTTTACAGACCGAAATGGTAATGTTGAAGCCCAGCGTAACTATGACCCATTTGGTAAACCCCGAGAGGCAAGTGGTGATCTTAAGCTTGATAGCAAACTAGGTGACCTTGATACAGCAAAAACGTATAGAGGTTTCACAGATCACGAGCACCTAGACGATATGGAGTTAATTCATATGAACGGTCGGGTGTACGATTATAACCTTGGGCGGTTTATGTCGGTAGACCCTGTTATTCAAAGCCCAACGAATAGTCAAAGTATTAACCCTTATTCTTACATAATGAATAATCCGCTGTCTGGAACCGATCCTACTGGGTACGCAGCAGAAATTGAAAAAGAGAAAATTAAGGTTTCAGTAACAGGTTCGAGGATTAAGCGTACCGTAGGGGAAAAAACAACGGTTACTACAACGAATGACGCAGGTCAGGTAACTAATAGATCTACACAAACCGTTATTGGTTCAAATGTTGCTGTTACGTCAACAAACTTTGAAAACGGTGCTGTTACATCGTCTACATCTGCTGTTATGAATGGTAAAACAATGACAGCTGTATCTAGTTCAGCTACAGATATTGGTTCTCCAGCAACGTTATCTCAATCGACAAGCATAACAACAGCTGAGGGGTCAGCAAATTGGTGTTATGGAGGTGCTTGTAGAACGGGAATAATGCCTAATATTGATACTAGAACTATTGCTCAAATGGATGAAGGGCTTGAAAATTTAAATTCAACTATGTCCGCAGTTGCAGGCGGTTTTAGTGTGGCTTCTATGCTGAAATCTTTGCTGACGGGACTTCCTAAATATGTTACAAAGGGCCATTATATACCAGATTATACACTGGCTAAGCAGAAAGAAAATGGCCAAGATATACCGCTACCATTAACTGAGGCAGAAGGAAGAGCGCATACTGTACTTGGTATGAGAGTAGGGAGTGATGGGAATATTTATCGTCAGTCAGCTCAGTTTCCAAGTAATACGTGGCCGAAAGTAAATGGTAAAGATGTTCCAATGAGTGAAGTTCATTGGAGTAATCACGGGCGCGGAGACCATTTAAGTCCTCATCAACATCAATTTAAGTTTGATGGTACAGGTTGGATTCGTGAGGGGGGCAATGGTTTGCCTTTTAGAGCAGAATAGCAAGAGGAAAGTTTGAGATGCAGGTGTGTTTTGATTTAATGATACCTAAGGCATGCTTTGGAGATTCTTTTCCTTTGCAGGAAGAGCTTGCCTCTTTTGGGGGGGAAAGCTATAAGCAAGATCCCCCAAGGTACATGTGGAAAGAGGAAGTAAAGTTTAAATGTCAAGTTATACCTGACCATATTTTGACTTATATACCGTCTGAGATAAATGTTACGGAGTGGAACTATCTATCATTAGAAGGTAATGAGCTCGAATCTTGGGAAAAAAACATTAATAAGCAAACACCGGAAGAGTCACAACTACCTTTAAAACAAATGCTTAATGAGTTACTACCTTTATTAAATGAATGGGTTGTCATTTTTGAGCTAAACTGTGATCAAATTGATAATGTCTATAAGATGAACAGTTCAATGCTATTAGAGAAGGTCAATACTGTTCTTAATTGGAATAACGTGCCTGAGGGGTTTATAGCTTGGTATAAATCTTAACTATAATGTTTAGTATATAACTAATTCAATTATTCTTTTTAACCTCAAAAACGGATATTGAACTTTAAAGAAGTAAATATTTTAGTTGTGCATAATGGGGCATTTCCTTCTACCTGTTTTATTGCCGAGCAAAAAGCTATCAAGAGCGTACTGTAAATCAGCTCATTTGCAGCGAGCACTGTGCAAAATGTGTTAGTGCCACTTCCTAGTGGCGCTGGCTCAAATAGCTTGATGCTTGCATGTGATTTACCATAGCAGCACTTTAACGTGACATAATACATCAACACGGTCTACGCTTAATTTTTCGTCTAAAACTTTGAGGTTGCCATGATGAATCATTTTGCGCTTTTGGCTAAATCACTTCGGTTGGCTGCCCAATACCACGCTCAACAACAGCGTAAATCAGATGGCTCACCCTACATTAACCATTTAATCGAAGTTGTCGATATGCTTGTTAATATCGCTCATGTTCAAGATGAAAATGAGTTGTGCGCTGCCGCTCTTCATGACAGCCTAGAAGATACAGAAATTACCAAGGAACAAATTGCAAATGAACTTGGTATTTGTGTACTTGAAATGGTGCAAGCGCTAACAGATGATAAAACACTATCATTAACAGCACGTAGGGCTAGTATGCTCGAACAGCTGCCCACTAAAGCTACCTCAGTCCAGCGTATTAAGCTTGCTGATATTTGCTCAAACGCTACAGCCATTCCTTGTGGTTGGTCAAATGAGCGACTAACAGAGTACTTTGTTTGGCTTGATCAAGTTGCAGAACTTTGCAAAAACGCAAGCCCCTCTTTGTATGATGAATACCTAAAAAGAAAAGCTTCCACCATCAAGTAACACGCTTACTTTCGCTTAATATTCCAACCTACTTGATTCTAAAACCAACCCAAAACGTATGCCGTGAAAAATCTTACTGGTAAACTTTTGTCGGACAGGTGGAAAGTTTTTCTCGAACGCATGGTAATTTTAAAGCATCAGAGTGGTAACTTAGGTGCGGAATATACATACTGTATATTCCGTGTTTTCTTAACAGTGGTTTGGTTAAACATTACCAGTTGATACAAAATCCATTTACCACCTTTCCGATAAAATGTTACCACTTGATAGCTCAATGTGCATTAAGGTACCTGTGATAACACTCAGCATATTTTGGGCACCTTTGTATAATGAGGCGGTTGCCTTTTGCTTTTATCTAGATCCCAAGGTTGGCGTAAAACGAGTATTCAGCTAGAGTCATATCAATGACCTTGCGGAGGCTGATATGACAAACAAAATAAACGTCAACTTTATTGAAAAAGCAGCTGACAAACCTTTCTCTGAACTTGAACTCAAAAAACGTCCTGATGGCGGCTTTCGGAAACATCCGTCAGACTTTTTTAAACGCAATTGTTTAGTTCGTGTAGATAATCTTACTGATCAAGAAGTGGCAGTTCGATTAGGTATTACATCATCACACCTGTCAAACTTCCTGAATGAAAAGGTAAGCGTTGATCCATCTTTTGCAGTGAGATTAGCGAAAGCGACGGGAATTGATATTGGAACGTGGTTAGAGCTTCAACGGCAATATGACGTGTACATGTATGAAAATATGGAATGTGACGTACAGCCATTGTATCCGTTTTCACGCTAAGAGATTAACTCTAGACTTACGAAAAGTAGGTCTTTTGCTGTCATAGCTAATGAGGAAGCAGCCTTAAATATCTTTTAGGGTTTCGACTTGCCAGTTGCTTGTATATTAAAAGGTACATTGCGCGGCCAAGCCGAGAACCCAACGCTTCAAAACCTATTTGTTGGTTTTTTATTAGGTAATACAGGATATTTGCACAAGCGTTTTTGTCTTGCTGTGCATGCTCTAATATGTCGAAGTCACGGTCATTGCTTAAAGCGAAATATGAGGTCAGCTTCATCCTTGCACTCGGATTAATGATGATGTTTTTAGGGACGAACAGGTTTTGCAAATAGTTAAAAAGCTTGGCTGATACTTTGGTAAACAGTGATGTTTCTGGCGGATTATTCGCGTAATCAACAATGCTCGTGATTAGTTCCCATCGAACGATTGTGCTCATTTGAATATTGTCATCAAGGTGCAAAATTACAAGAAGAGCAAACATGTGGTCATTTTTTAGTTGTAATAACGCTTTAAGTGTCTCAAGTTGCAGCGTTGAATAGTCACACGTCAATCCATTTAAGTGCTCTAAGTCACATAATGGGGTCAGTATCTTTAATGGCGCTTGTTGGTAAATCGAATACCAATCACTTGTGGGGCTGTTAATGCAATTTAGCGCCCGAAATATAAAAGGCTCAAACTCATCGTACTTTATTAATTGGGGTGATGCCTTATAGAGCCTAGCAAGTGTTTTCTTACTTGGCCTATGCACGGCCTTCGAGTGACGGTCATATTTACAGCTTCTTTGCTTTGTACCATTCAGTTTATTAACGATTTTATCCAGTTCAAAAAAGCGCTCTACATGGTAGCCAGAAGGCTTGCCATTAGTAACCTCACAAATATACGACATATAAGCGGCGGCTTTTAATTTATCTAACTCAATGGGAAGCTTGGTGTCGCTCTGTTTCACTACTCCCCCCCCTTTAACTGTTTCTGACCATCAAAAGTGACGACTAGCTGTGACCACACGTCATTTCATGCCAATAAGCGTTTAGAGTAAATAATAGCCTAAAATCTTACTCATAGACGTGACATTTTCCCTCTACTACTGTGATAAAGGCGATTCTCAGTTAAACAGAAGAGAGATTATGGTGACTAAAAGTGAACAACGTGACATGGAGGCATTGCGTCAGCGTTTAGAGGATGTGCTTTTTGAAAAGCATGGTCCAATGATTGGCGGAAAAGCGCTTTATTCTACTTTGGGCTATACCAGTGCGAGTGCCTTTCGTCAGGCTGTACGAAGAGACACACTTCCCTTGGCTGTATTTAGTATTGCGAATCGTAAGGGTAAGTTTGCGCTGACATTTGATGTGGCAGCGTGGCTTGCGAAACAAAAGTATCGGTCAGACGAGTAACAACATGACGTAACAACAAGCAGCTTAAATGAAAAAATCTCGGAAAGGCGACCACCTTATCCGAGACTCTGTAGTTAATTTGTCGTTGCTATCGACCCATTAACTATGGTTCTCAGAAGTGAAACTGTCAAGTTAGTCGCTTGGCTTATTTCACGGCTGCGCCTTTGTTTTGTCAAAAACGGAGAAGAACTATGCTAAAACCACATAACTTACGGTATCTACTTTGGCTTTTGTATCATTGTAAGGAGCAATCTAATCGCATGATTGCTCTGGCTGCAAATTGCAGTCATCCAACTGTTGCGAAACTGCGCCAAATATTACGGAGAGTGAACCTTTCATGGGATGAGGTGACTGAAAAGAAAGACAGTGAACTCAAAGCGCTTCTTTATCACACGGGCAAATCTCATCATAATGACAAGGTTGATCCTGACTACCAAGCGATATCACAGCAATTCAATTTACCGAAAAAACATCGGAAAACCTTGGCGATGTTATTTAAAGAATATCAGCTCAGGTTTGGCAGTCACGCTTATGGTAAAACCATATTTTATGAAAAGGTGAGAACGTATTTAAAATCGCAGCATGTTGTAATGAAACAGCATTACTTACCCGCTGAAATTATGTGTATTGATTACGCAGGTACCAAGCTTAAATATAATGAGAATGGTCAAACGCGTAACCTCAATGTTTTTGTGGCTTGTTTAGGGTATTCGAAAAAAATTTTTGCGTTTGCAACGCCTAATATGAAATCTGAAAGTTGGGTACATGCGTTAGTGAAGGCACTCGACTACTTTGGTGGCGTGCCAGATACAATTCAGTTTGACAATGCAAAGGCAATGGTGAAGCAGTCTGGACGGTTAGCTTTGTTTCACCAAAATGTACAGCTGCTCTCTCTTTATTACCACTTTTTTTGCGATACGTCACGCGTTGGTACACCCACGGATAATGCCGTTGCAGAAAATGCCGTAAAAATTGTTAACGCAATATTGGTGCAAATGCGTGCAGATTTGATATTTTTTTCTATATCCGAAGTCAACGACTACTTACGTAAAGCGGTGGAAGACAACATCAATACGCGACCGTTTCAAAAGTTGCACACGACCAGAAACGAGCTGTTTATTATTGAGCAACCTAAGCTAAAGCCATTACCATCAGTCCCTTATGAACCCGTTATGGCGCATAAAGAGCTTAAAGTCCCTTCAACTTATTTAATTCCTTATAAAGGCCATGAATACTCTGTACCGCATGCGTTCGCGCACAAGCAAGTGACACTCCGCGTGACGATAGATGAATTAATCGTGTTTCATGACGGTAAGGAAATCGCACGTCATACCCTCAATGAGAAGCAAGGTAGTTTCACTCGGTTGCCTGAGCATATGAAGCCTGAGCACTTGGCTGAGCAAAGAAAATCACTTCCCTCATTCTTAGCGTGGGCAAAGGACGTAGGTGAGGATGCAGAAAAAATAGTACGTAAGCAATATGCACCATTTCAAAGTGAGCATGCCCGACGTGCGGGCAAACAATGCTTAGTGCTCCAAGCTTTATGTAAAAACGTTGGTCATGATAGTTTCAATAAAGCCTGTTATTTTGGCCTATCTCGCAAGCTTTATTCGCCAGACAGCATTGAAGAGATCATCAATACTAAAGCCTACGAGCAAGAGTTTGACATCTCACACGCAAATCATTTGCACATACGGAATCCACATAATAATGAGGAGCACCGTTATGACCATTAATAATATTAGCGCTTTGCTGGAGCAGCTTAACTGCAAAGCTGGCGCAGCTGAATTAGCTAGGCAGTCTAAGTCGATTAACTGCCAAGGCATGGCAATAGAAGAACGTTTGATGAATGCGTTAGATGCTGAAATTCAACAAAGAGCGAAAATCCGAAGTGCACGCTTGCAAAAACAAGCCAAGTTGGCCTATGAACATATTTTTGTTCAGACAATAAACAAGACACCCACTTTTATTTGTGTGTTTTTCATTCATTGCCTATCTTTTATTTATCTGTTCAAAAGGTAGGCAGACTTCATGGCAACAGCACGTAAGAGACAAGTCAGCTTGGTTGATACCAAATACTATCACTGTATTTCACGGTGTGTTCGCCGCGCATTTTTGTGTGGTGATGATAATGTTACCGGCAAAAGCTATGAGCATCGCAGACAATGGGTAGAAGATAAGCTACTTGAATTGGCTCAAGTATTTTGTATTGATGTGTGTGCATATGCCGTTATGAGTAATCATACCCATGTTGTATTGTATGTGGATGATGCAAAAGCCAATAGATTGAATGATAAAGCGATTCTTATTCGTTGGCACAAGTTGTTTAAAGGCACGTTACTTACACAAAAATATTTACAAGGCGACAAGCTAGATAAGGCTCAACAGTTCTTTCTAAATCGTACCATTGCCGATTATCGTGAATGATTGGCGGATATCAGTTGGTTTATGCGGGTACTGAATGAAGATATAGCCAGAAAAGCGAACAAAGAAGATAACTGCACAGGTCGGTTTTGGGAAGGGCGCTTTAAATCTCAAGCGCTGTTAGATGAAGCGGCAGTGGCTGCATGCATGGCTTATGTAGACTTAAACCCGATTAGAGCAAAAATGGCAAAGACACCAGAAGACTCTAACCACACTAGCGTGCAAAAGCGAATTAAAGCGGCGGAAAAGGCAAAACAACCTAAGCAACTCATCCGTTTTGCAGGCAGCCCCAGAAAACACATGCCGAAAGGTTTGCCCTTTGAGCTGAAGTCATATTTAGAGCTAGTTGAACTAACAGGGCGATGCATGCGAGCAGACAAACGCGGTTATATAGAGCAACGCAGCCTTCCTATCTTAGAGCGATTAAAGATAGCGCCTGAAAACTGGCTAAAGCTCACCACGCAATTTACCAAGGTCTTCAAAGGGGCTGTAGGGCGGCCTAATAAACTTGATGGCTACTACACTCATTTAGAAGCAAAACGGCGAACTGGTATCAGTCATTGTGAGAAACTGTTGGGTTAAAATAAGGTTTAATCCTAAACACTAAAATGCTGACAAGGTAAGCAAAACCATGTTCAGCCTCTTTAAAATAACACCGAAATCCAGAGTAAATTAAAAAATAGTACGCAGAGTCGCTTTTGACGTAAAAATATCAATATGCTGGCATTGGTTGCTCATTTTTTAATAATTTAATTATGGCTGTCACGTTATTGCAGGTATGGCTAACTCAAATAAATCTTCACAGATGCAATCAAGGTACTTTAGTCAGCATGGAGTATCTTCGCCAGTAGATGTGGCAGTATTGAGTAACTTGCTGAATAGAGTCGGAATGGGGAGCTAATTTATATTGGATCTGATGCTGACTTTGTTTGGACTCGCTGCTGAAAGTGATTGGAGTTTGCAGCAGGCCTGTTATTACATATTCCTCTACTGATTCTAAGTTGAATATTCTGCTGACTTAAACCGGCTTTGATGCAGTGATTTTTGGTCAACAAAAGAAAGTTTTGGATTTCTCAATACATCCCAATCAGAGTCAAAGTCTTTTCTAACCTCTCTATTTATTGGTACTAAAAAACTTAATACATTCATATGTTTATTTTGATAAGGGTTGAGTATAGAATTCAGGGCCAAAAATATTGCAAGGAGAAGTAAATGAAAAAGTTCATGTTATTGTTTTTTTGCACTGTGAGCTTTAGCAGTCAAGCCGCTGCTACTTGGCATAGTGGAAAAGTTAGAACAGTTTATCCTATATCAAGTGGTGGTTTTATTATTACATTTGATAATGATCATCCTAGCTGTCAAAACCCGTCTAACCCAAAATACTATCACGTAGTTGAAGGCAAAAATGGTGTAACAAAAGACGCAGTAAAAAACTTTTTATCTGTTGCTCTTTCTGCAGGTGCGATGCAAAAGAAATTAACAATAAACTTCGATTGCAGCGATAAAGGTTGTTATATAAATAGATTAAATATCAATTTTCAAAGTTAGGATGGAGTTATAAATAGATGCGTTATAATAATTTCCTTGCATTGTTCTAGATAGACTATTTGGAAAAACGTACGGTTTATGAACTATTAAGTTGTTAGTTTGAAAGGAATATTGATGAAAAATTTACTGTGTGCGACTTTATTTTTTTTGCCATTCTGTAGTGAAGCAGGAGAACTGGTTCGGAATGCTGTAATTACTGAAGTTGCTAGTTCTAGTAGTAACAAAGATGTTTTTTACGTGAAGTTAGAGGGAGGATCCGGCCCATGCGCTAACGGTTCAGTTGAGTTTCCTGCAAATAAATCCCAATCTGAGCAATCTTATAACCAAGCATTTTCAATTGCACTTGCTGCAGCAATGAGTGGTAAGAAGATTAGAATACATAACTATTCCAATAATGAGTGCAGTGGTGCTAACTTTATTGGCATTTATACAAAATAATAAAAGAAATGAAGGCGGTTGTATAAAATTGGCTCATAGCCAGTCACTTATTTAAGTTGTTACTGTAACAACTCCCATTTTAATAGTGCTCTTTTGTAAAATTTTAGGCTGCCTCAAGATAACTACTAATTGGCGTCATATCGCCAAGTGAATCATGAGGCCGCTCATAATTATAAATATCTAACCACTTATCAGTGATTTCTCGTACTTCTTGCAGTGACTCAAACATGTATGAATTTAGCACCTATTCACGGTAACTTCGGTTAAACCTTTCCACAAAACCATTTTGATAAGGGCTGCCAGGTTTTATAATGCCCTGTTTGATATTGTTTTCCATCGTTTAAGTTTCAAGTAATGTTGAGGTAAACTCAGGGCTGTTATTTACTCTTATTTGTTTTACCTCGACAAGCGGTGCCATATTATTAACTGTTACGTGTCTTGCTCTAGCAACTTGATATAATTATTTTATTAAACGTACCCAAGATACGACAGAACGGTTTCCTTCACATATTTCTTTATCGTGAAAAGCTAATTTACCATTCGTTGTAAAAGCAGTTAAGACCAAAGAAAACTTCCTATTAGCAACAGCTTCGCTTGGGCTTTTGACTCTGTATAAATTTGAACCACAGCCATGTGAAATAGACGAACTGAATTCAAAAACAGTTGCGTCACTATCTAATTGATAAACATCATTTATTGCACTAGAACTGACATTTTTAGCGGCAAAGGTAAAATTAGATGTAGCAACCAAAACTAAAGCAATGATAGCCTTTCTTAAAAAATTCAATTTTCTCTCCTAAATGTGGATATAACGATTTAATATCGACCCATTGCATTGGGGCGTTTTTCTACCGAGCCATAGGCTATTTTTATTATTGTACCAGTTTTATCATACTAGCTAACTTGTTGCTAAAGATATCATTTTATAAATTAAAAAAGGATAAAAACGACCAAATGGGTCGTTTTTATGAATATAGGAGAAACTCATAGCAACTAGACATAAAGTCAGTGCTACAAAATAATTTCTAATGTCCGTTGAACGCTCAAAGCCGACCTTGGAGTTTTTAAGTTAACTCACTTTGGGGCAGAAATGAGTTACAGTTTCTGTTTCAATTAGAGAGGAGTTTTTCCTTATAAGCGAATAAATTGAAGCTACTTTTCATATATCCACTAGGGCTAATGAACCTTAAATTACTTCCTTGTTTTATATTTTTTAAAAGTCTTATTTCTAGTTGTTATAGAGCTAAATTCTCAACCTGCCGTAAAATCTCAATTTAAATGTCACTCGCCAGTAAAACAGGGAGACTTCTTTACTTGTTAGTTGCAAAGCATCTGGTACAATCAGTGGATTAAATTGCAGTTGCCAAGATGAAAGCGGTGTTAGATGAGAATTTTTAAAGCTAAAAGCCCAGCGGGATTTGCTGAGGAATATATTGTTGAATCAATTTGGAATGGTGAATTTCCACCAGGTTCAATTTTACCAGCTGAAAGAGAACTCTCTGAGCTGATAGGCGTAACTCGCACAACGTTACGTGAAGTATTACAGCGCTTAGCGCGTGATGGCTGGTTGACGATTCAACACGGTAAACCGACACGCGTAAATAACTTCTGGGAAACGTCAGGCTTAAATATTCTTGAGACGCTAGCGCGTTTGGATGAAGATAAAATGCCAGAACTGACAGACCAGCTTTTATCTGCTCGTACCAACATCAGTGCAATTTATACGCGTGCGGCAATTAAAGTAAATCCACAGGCTGTTATCGAAACGCTTGAAAAGAGCAAAGACTTAGAAGATAACGCTCAGGCATTTGCAGATTTCGACTATCAAGTTCACCATCAGCTAGCGTTAGCAGGTAACAACCGAATTTATGTTTTGGTTCTTAATGGTTTCAAAGGCCTTTATTCTAAGATTGGTGGTCATTACTTCTCAGATCCACGTACTCGCGCACTGGCCAAACAATTTTATTTAGACCTAATTACACTGGCTGAAAAAGGCGATTTTGATGGTTCCATTTCTTTACTAAGAAAGTACGGTCATCAAAGTGGTGAGATTTGGCAGCAGATCCGTGGTGATATGCCGTCAGATATCATGGACTAAACTGTATAGATTGAAAAAAGCCCGCATGGGCTTTTTTTATGCCTGAAGTTTTACTCATCAAAAAAATAGATTAGAGTCATCGGTTTATTTGATTTTCAATTTTCCTAACGTCCCCATAAACTTGAGAAAATTTTCCTATCAGTATTCTAAATTTATATTGATTGATACATTGGGGTTGTTTTTTTGAAAGCCGCCTCAATAATAAATGTCAAAGCAAATTGATATTGTCACTTTGCATTGGATTTAACCCTAACAAATTGGAGAAAACCATGGGTGTATTAGTAGGCCGCAAGGCACCTGACTTTACAGCAGCAGCAGTATTAGGTAACGGTGAGATCGTTGAGGGTTACAACCTTCACGAGCGTATCAAAGGTAAAAAAGCGGTTGTATTCTTTTACCCTCTAGACTTCACTTTCGTTTGTCCTTCAGAGCTAATTGCTTTCGACAAGCGTTACGACGAGTTCCAAAAGCGTGGTGTTGAAGTAATCGGTGTTTCTATCGATTCTCAGTTCTCGCACAACGCATGGCGTAACACGCCAGTAAACGAAGGTGGTATTGGTCCAGTTAAATACGACTTAGTTGCTGACGTTAAGCACGAAATCTGTCAAGCATACGACGTTGAGCACCCAGAAGCTGGCGTTGCTTTCCGTGGTTCATTCCTAATCGATGCTGAAGGTAACGTACGTCACCAAGTAGTTAACGATCTTCCTCTAGGTCGTAACATCGACGAAATGCTTCGCATGGTTGACGCTCTAGCGTTCCACGAAGAGCACGGTGAAGTATGTCCAGCAGGTTGGACTGAAGGTAAATCAGGTATGGACGCAAGCCCAGAAGGTGTTGCTAAGTTCCTAGCTGAGAACGAAGGCGAGCTATAATCTAGCCCTTTAGTTTTTAAAAGCCCGCGGTTGCGGGCTTTTTTGTGCCTGCGAAAAATAGTGAAATTGTGTTCTTTGGGAGTAAAGCTTGCAAGTCATATACTTACCCCCATAAATTTAACTGACCAACGCGTTTGAATAGCTCAATACTTAAATAAACGGCAAACAGGCTGATCACAGGGGTTGCCAAAAGGCTCACTAGCGTTAATTCATTAGCCATTGTTTTCTTCCTTGTCGATTTTAACCGCTTTCTTAGCATGCTTATCAGATTCTGACTTCAATACTTTTGATGCTGTCTCAAGTGTATTTTTCTTAACTTCTTTGATACTTGCGCTAATTGCATTTGAGATCAGGTTGCTAATTTCAGCTGTAATCGGGTTTTCATTAGCTTGTACTGAAGAAGCTGTGAATAATACGGTGCTGATTAAAGTTGCTTTAACTAGTGAGTTCATGACGTTCTCCTTTGTATGAATAGTTAGTCGCAATAACTATTACAAAGGTTGTGCCAATAGATAAAAATATTTTAATTTATTGTTTTTATTTGACTTAATATTTTTTGAAGATTGGTGAAAATAATGATTAATTATTTTCACCAATGTAAAGTGGCTAAAAAGACTAATTATTAGTTAATCTTGCTCTAAAATTGAATGTAGTAATTGTTTTACCACTTCAGGTTCAAAAGGTTTATCGCATAATGCGTTAACACCAGACTGAGCAACGTTTGCAAGGTGGGTGTCATTGGCTTCAGATGTCACCATTAAGATAGGAATATGAGAGTGTTCACCTGAGTTACGAATATGTTCAGCTAACTCTTGGCCGTTCACATTTGGCATATTAAAGTCAGTAACAATGAGATCAAACATCTGTTCATTTAAGAAGTTGATCGCTTGTTCGCCGTCTTCAGCTTCAGTAAAGCGGTTCGCTCCCAGATTAGTTAGTACACGACGAATATGATTTCTCGCCAGTCGAGAGTCATCAACAATAAGAATACGCAAATCTTGCACATCGTATAGTTCAAGCTCAAGCTCTTGAGGCGACAGTAAATCTAGTGTTGCATTGAGTGCACGGCCTAGGTGTACCTTAGTGAAAGGCTTAGGCAAGATGGCCACAACGCCTGATTGCTTAAATGCTTCAAGCTGCGTCTTGCGTGTTTCGCTTGAAACAAGCATAAAAGGGATCGGCTGTTCAGGCTGAATTTCAGAAATATATTGCTGAATATCAAGGGCACTGCCATCACTTAGGTGTAAGCTCGATATAACTAAGTCAGGCTTATGTTTTTCTAAAAAACTTTTAGCGGATGAAACAGTGTCAGCAAAGTCGATATTAGTGACACCTTCTGACTCTAGCTCTTTTGCAATAATTTTTCTTTGTGTGGCCGAGGGCTCAACAAGCAGGATAGCAAGATCCGCACTGAGAAGCTCATTCATGATTAGTACTACTTCAATTAACCAAAATAAGGACATTAATGTAACCAATTAACATCCTATTATCTAGTTTGAAATGAGTTTTTAAAGGGGAAATTAGCGTCTGTAAATATCAGACTCGGGAATATCGATTAAAATCAACACTGCGCCTTTACCACCATACTCCAGTGGTGCTTGGTGCATCGCTAAAATATCTGGGTGTTGAACCAAATATTGCGGAACCTTGTGTCTGAGGATATGCTCACCAATACCATGCACAACGCAAGCACAATAATGATGTTGTTTTTTACAGGCATGGATCAAAGCTGCAAGCTCTTCTTTTGCGCTGTCTTTACTTAAGCCATGCAAATCTAAAATTAACTCAGGCGCAATATCGCCACGTCGTAATTGTTTAGCTAAGAATTTATCAGCGCCTTCACGCACATAATTTACTGTGCCGTGGGTATCGATATCTGGGATATATTCGTCAGAAAAATAAAACTCCGCTTTGTGCTGCTTGGTTTGTTCAGCAACAATTTTGCCTTTAAACGGGGTGTTATCACGTTTAAATTGTACGGTATCTTGTTTTATCTTTGTGGCACCAGAAATTGACTGACGAAATAGGTCGATGTCGTCGTCTTGCATGCTTATGTGTGATTTATCTTTGTTCATTGGCGCATTCTAAAGAAAAAAAGCATAAAAACCTAGCTGAAAAACGGCTACAATGGCAGCAGAATTATTGTCAAATTATTGAGTACCGTATGACAGAGTTACAAATTACAGATGAGTTGGCGCAAGAAGCGTGTTCTGAACTATTCACGATTCAAGACTGGTTACGTTGGACAACGACGCAGTTTGTGAATAATGGGCTGTTTTACGGTCATGGTACCGACAATGCCTGGGATGAAGCCGTAAGTCTTGTTTTACCTGTTTTAAATTTGCCACTAGATACCCCAAAAGAGTTATTAAATGCGCGTTTAACCAGCAGCGAAAAACAACATTTAATGGGTTATATCTTAGCGCGTGTAAATGACAGAACGCCGGTTCCATATCTGACTAATCAGGCTTGGTTTGGCGGTTTGCCTTTTTATGTAGATGAGCGAGTGCTTGTTCCACGTTCGCCATTTGCTGAAATGATCAAAAAGCAATTTGCACCTTGGGTTACAGAGCCAGCAAAAGTAACGCGTATTCTCGATATGTGTACTGGCTCTGCATGTATTGCGATTGCTTTGGCAAAAGCGTTTGATCATGCGCAAGTGGATGCGGTTGATATTTCTTTTGATGCACTAGAAGTGGCGGACATCAATATAACCGAGCATATGATGCAAGAGCAGGTGTTTGCTATCCAATCTGATGTATTTAGTGGTGTACCGGGTCAAAAGTATGACCTAATTGTTGCAAACCCGCCGTATGTCGATGCTGAAGATATGTCTGATTTACCCCAAGAGTTCCATCATGAACCTGAGCTTGGTTTAGCATCGGGTGAAGATGGTTTAGATGTGACTCGTGTTATCTTGCAAGAAGCGGCTGAACATCTAACTGATAACGGTTTGTTATTTGTTGAAGTAGGTAACTCTATGGTACATATGGATGCACTATATCCAAACGCACCATTTACATGGTTAGAGTTTGAACATGGTGGATTAGGCGTGTTTATGATCTCAAAACAACAACTCGTCGAGTATTTTGCTGATTAAATTTTATTGTTAATCAGTTTCTTAAATGTCATTTGGAATGAGGGTGAATAATGGCAGGTAATAGCATTGGCCAACTTTTTAAGGTCAGTACCTTTGGTGAGAGCCATGGGGTCGCATTGGGGGGCGTTGTTGACGGCGTACCCGCAGGACTAGAATTAACAGAAGCGGATATGCAGTTTGACCTAGATCGTCGTAAACCAGGTCAAAGTCGTTATACAACGCAAAGACGTGAAGGTGATGAAATTAAAATTTTATCGGGCGTTTTTGAAGGTAAAACGACAGGAACGAGTATTGGTCTGTTAATTGAAAATACCGATCAACGTTCGAAAGACTACAGTAAAATTGCTGAGGTGTTTCGTCCAGGCCATGGTGACTACACATATTGGCACAAATATGGTCACCGTGATTATCGTGGTGGCGGTCGCTCTTCAGCACGTGAAACAGCAATCCGTGTTGCAGCAGGTGCCATTGCTAAAAAGTACCTAAAGCAATTTCATGGTATTGAGATCAATGCTTGCTTGTCACAACTGGGTCCTATCAAAGCTGAAAAGTTTGATTGGTCAATGGTAGAAACAAACCCATTCTTTTTTCCAGATGACACAAAATTAGAGTCGCTAGATGAATATATGCGCGATCTGAAAAAGCAGGGTGACTCTATTGGTGCGAAAGTGACTGTAGTCGCGAAGAATGTGCCAGTTGGGTTAGGCGAGCCTGTATTCGACCGACTCGATGCTGAAATTGCCCATTCATTGATGAGTATTAACGCGGTTAAAGGCGTAGAGATTGGCGATGGTTTTGATGTGATAGAGCAGAAGGGCTCTGAGCATCGTGATGAGTTAACACCGGAAGGTTTTACCAGCAATCATGCAGGTGGTGTATTAGCTGGTATTTCAACAGGGCAAGATATTGTGGCATCGATTGCCCTAAAGCCTACCTCGAGTATTACCATACCGGGCCAAAGCATTAACACACAAAATGAGTCAGTAGAGATGATCACTAAAGGTCGTCACGACCCGTGTGTGGGCATTCGTGCGATTCCAATTGCAGAAGCCATGTTAGCCATTACTTTAATGGATCATTTATTAAGACAGCGAGGGCAAAACCCGCATGTCAATCTTGAGCATGGACCTATTCCAGCTCAGAAACCTGTTTAAGAGTTACAAAAACAAAAAACGCCACTAAAGAGTGGCGTTTTTTATTAATACCAATCCTCAAAATAGCTTACTTAATTAAGAGTATTGGTATAACAGTTTTTAGCTGTTGTATTTTTCGCAGGCTTCAAGGGTATTTTCGATTAAGCTTGCGACGGTCATAGGACCAACACCACCTGGAACAGGGGTAATAAAGCTCGCTTTTTCTTCAGCGATGCCGTATTGCACATCACCGACTAATTTACCTGACTCTAAACGGTTAATACCTACATCGATCACAATAGCACCTTCTTTAACCCAGTCACCTGGAATAAATTCAGGCTTACCGACTGCGACAACAAGTAAGTCTGCGCGACGAACATGTGCTTCTAGATCTTGCGTGAATTTGTGGCAAACCGTCGTAGTACAACCTGCAAGTAATAGTTCTAATGACATTGGGCGGCCAACGATATTTGAAGCACCAACCACGACTGCATGCATACCTTTATATCTTACGCCCGTTGAATCGAGCAAAGTGATGATACCTTTTGGTGTACATGGGCGAAGTGCAGGCATACGTTGCGCTAGGCGACCAACATTGTAAGGATGGAAACCATCTACATCTTTATGCGGTGTAATACGTTCAAGTACTTTTTCTGCGTCTAATCCTTCAGGCAGAGGTAATTGCACCAGAATGCCATCGACTTCTGGATCATTATTTAGCGTGTCTACTAATTCAAGTAGCTCTGTTTCTGTGGTGTCGCCTGGTAAATCATAAGATTTAGAGACAAAACCCACTTCTTCACAGGCTTTACGTTTTGAACCTACGTAAACTTGGCTAGCAGGATCTTGGCCTACTAAAACTACTGCAAGACCAGGCGCTCTTAAACCTTGTTCTACTCGCTCAGCAACGCGCTGTGCAACATTAGTACGAACTTGTTTGGCGATTGCCTTTCCATCAATTATGTTTGCCGTCATGATTGACCTTATTGGGGTTATAAACTTGAACGAATCATACAAAGTGTATTTAAGGGGTTACTTTGTATCTAGTCACAATCAATCGATTGCAACACTAAGTGCGTATTTTCTCAGAAATGCCTTAATTCGCCAAGGTAAGAATCATCTTTATAGTAATATATACTTTAATAGCTAAAGTAAAAATTACTGAAAACTGTTTGTTTTTCATCATTTCTTGCTAATTATTCATCATTTTGAAGTAAAAATAGGCAGTTGAAATATTTTCTAAAAAAAATGTTTGACCTCAATCGGTCAAATCACTATTATGCACCCCGTTGTCAACGAGGACTCTCGGAGATAACAAAAGGTATCGGCGATTAGCGCAGTTTGGTAGCGCACTTGGTTTGGGTCCAAGGGGTCGCAGGTTCAAATCCTGCATCGCCGACCACTTTTAAAATAAGAAAAGTAGCATTGTTGATGTTTACTTCGAGTTTGCGCCCTTAGCTCAGCTGGATAGAGCAACGCCCTTCTAAGGCGTCGGTCGAAGGTTCGAATCCTTCAGGGTGCGCCATTCTTATTTTAGTCCCTATGTAGTGGCGGCTGTAGCTCAGTTGGTAGAGCCCTGGATTGTGATTCCGGTTGTCGTGGGTTCGAGCCCCATCAGTCGCCCCATCTACATACTCTTTTATCGGCGATTAGCGCAGTTTGGTAGCGCACTTGGTTTGGGTCCAAGGGGTCGCAGGTTCAAATCCTGCATCGCCGACCACTTCAAAAAAAATACATATTGTCGGCGATTAGCGCAGTTTGGTAGCGCACTTGGTTTGGGTCCAAGGGGTCGCAGGTTCAAATCCTGCATCGCCGACCATCTTATCTTCTCTTTTTTTAGTCATCTTTTAATCACTCAGTCTGTTATTCACCATTTATTTACCTTCATAGCTCGACTACAGCAATGAATCGGTTATAATGCCGCGTCTATTGTTTAACATAGCGCCCAGTAGGGCAGGCAACAAGATTGTCTAATAGGGTTAAATACACGTATTGCGTTTTTAACTAAGCTAATTAGTGCAACTTGTTTCTAAGGAAGGCGCATTGGCGCCAAAAATGAAGATTGAGGTAAATCATGCAAGTTTCTGTTGAGACGACTCAAGGCCTTGAGCGCCGTCTGACTATCACCGTTCCTGCAGAGAACGTTGAGACTGAAGTTAAAAAACGCTTACAACAACTGTCTAGAACTCAGCGTATCGATGGTTTCCGTCCAGGTAAGGTACCAGTAAAAGTAATCGCTAAGCGTTACGGTGCAGCTGTACGTCAAGAAGTTGCTGGCGATATCATGCAACGCAACTACATCGAAGCAATTGTTTCTGAAAAGCTAAACCCAGCTGGCGCACCTGCGTTCGCACCTAAGTCTTTAGAAGAAGGCAAAGAGCTAGTATTCGAAGCAACTTTTGAAGTTTACCCAGAAGTTGAATTAAAAGACCTTGAAAAAATCGCTGTTGAAAAGCCAGTTGTTGATGTAACTGACGAAGACTTAGCTAACATGCTAGAAACACTTCGTAAGCAACACGCTACTTGGACAGAAAGCGATACAGCTGCTGGCGAAAACGACCGTGTAACTGTTGATTTCCTAGGTACAGTTGACGGTGAAGAGTTCGAAGGCGGTAAAGCTGAAGACTTCCCTCTAGAACTAGGTCAAGGTCGCATGATCCCTGGTTTCGAAGACGGTATCGTTGGTAAAAAAGCAGGCGAAGAAGTTGTTGCTGATGTAACTTTCCCTGAAGAGTACCACGCTGAAAACCTAAAAGGTAAGCCTGCTCAATTCACTATCACAGTGAAGAAAGTAGAAGTTCAAGAACTTCCTGAGCTAAACGACGAATTCGCAACTAAGTTCGGTGTTGCTGAAGGTGGCGTTGATGCACTTAAAGAAGAAGTTAAAAAGAACATGTCTCGTGAGCTAACTCAAGCAGTTAAAGCAAACGTTAAAGACCAAGCTATTAAAGGTCTTTTAGAGACTAACGAAGTTGAAGTGCCTAAGTCACTTATCGACCAAGAAATCGATGCGCTTCGTCAACAAGCAGCACAACGTTTTGGCGGCAACGCTCAAAACATGCCTGAGCTACCAGCTGAGCTTTTCCATGAGCAAGCAGTAACTCGCGTTAAGACTGGTCTTCTTCTAGGTGAAGTGATCAAGTCAAACGACATCCAAGTTGATGACGCTAAAGTTGAAGAGCTAATTGCATCAGTTGCTTCTGCATACGAAGATCCAAGTGAAGTAGTTGCATACTACAAATCAAACGATCAAATGATGCAGCAAATGCGTAACGTAGCGATGGAAGAGCAAGCTGTTGAAGCGATTCTTGCAAAAGCTGCAGTGACTGACGTTGAAAAAGCATTCGACGACATCATGAATCCACAGCAAGGTGCTTAATAAGTCATTGACTTAAAGCTTTGCTAACGATTTAATGGCTCGTGATACTCTTTTTGAGGATCCGAGCCATTTTACTTTCTGTAGGTAAAATATCCGCAAAACGCAGCGCCAGAGATTTTGGCGGCTCCTAAGGAATGAATAACAATGAATGATGGTATGTTTGATCCACTTAATGCATTAGTCCCTATGGTTGTTGAGCAAACAGCGAAAGGTGAACGCTCTTTTGACATTTATTCACGTCTTTTAAAAGAACGTATTATTTTCTTAACTGGACAAGTTGAAGACCACATGGCAAACCTTATTGTGGCGCAACTATTATTCTTAGAATCTGAAAGTCCTGATAAAGATATTTATTTATATATTAACTCGCCAGGCGGTTCGGTAACTGCGGGTATGTCTATTTATGACACTATGAATTTCATCAAACCTGATGTAAGTACCGTTTGTGTTGGCCAAGCAGCGAGCATGGGCGCATTCTTACTTTCAGGCGGTGCAAAAGGTAAACGTTATTGCTTACCTAATTCTCGTGTAATGATCCACCAACCATTAGGTGGTTTCCAAGGTCAGGCATCTGACTTTGAAATTCATGCAAAAGAGATTTTATCGATCAAAGAAAAGCTAAACCGCTTAATGGCTGATCACACAGGACAAGAATACGAGAAAGTAGCACATGATACAGACCGTGATAACTTCATGACTGCAGAGCAGGCATTAGAATATGGTCTAATCGATGCGGTACATACTCGTAGAGATTTAAAATAAGTTATAAAGCCAACAATCAATAAGACTCAAAATTGATCACTTATTTAAGATTATTGGTATAAATTAGGGCAAAGCTAATTTGCCCTATGTTAACTATGCTAACTTTTAGATTCTTTGATATAGTTAACAACATGATTATTGTTATCTAGAGCAGATAACGCAAAACGATGAGGTAGCTGAATGTCAGATACACCAACAGACGGCGACAAAAATACAAAGCTTTTATATTGCTCATTTTGTGGCAAGAGCCAACATGAAGTACGAAAGCTGATTGCTGGACCTTCTGTTTATATTTGTGACGAATGCGTCGATCTGTGCAACGACATCATTAGGGAAGAAATAAAAGATATTGCACCAAAACATGATTCTGGTGACAAACTACCTGTTCCTAAAGAGATCCGTAATCACTTAGACGACTATGTAATTGGCCAAGAGCATGCAAAGAAAGTATTGGCAGTCGCTGTTTATAATCACTATAAGCGTTTAAAGAACCAAACAGTAAAGTCTGAAGTTGAACTTGGTAAGAGTAATATTCTACTTATCGGTCCAACGGGTAGTGGTAAAACATTACTAGCTGAAACACTGGCGCGATTACTTGACGTACCATTTACTATGGCTGATGCAACAACATTAACTGAAGCAGGTTATGTTGGTGAAGACGTTGAAAACATCATTCAAAAGCTGCTACAAAAATGTGATTACGATGTAGAAAAAGCACAACGTGGTATCGTTTATATTGACGAGATAGATAAAATTTCTCGCAAGTCAGACAACCCGTCTATTACCCGAGATGTGTCAGGCGAAGGCGTTCAGCAGGCATTACTTAAGCTAATTGAAGGCACCATTGCATCGGTACCTCCACAAGGCGGTCGTAAGCATCCTCAGCAAGAGTTCTTACAAGTTGATACGTCTAAAATCTTGTTTATCTGTGGCGGTGCATTTGCAGGCCTTGATAAAGTGATTGAACAGCGTAGCCATAAGAATACCGGTATTGGTTTTGGCGCAGATGTAAAGGCGTCAGATTCAGAGCGGTCTTTAAGTGAAACATTTAAAGATGTTGAACCAGAAGATTTAGTGAAGTATGGCTTAATCCCTGAGTTTATTGGTCGTCTTCCAGTGGTTGCTACTCTGACTGAATTGGATGAAGCGGCACTGATACAAATCCTCAGTGAGCCTAAGAACGCTTTAACTAAACAGTTTGCAGCTCTTTTCAAAATGGAAGGTGTTGAACTTGAGTTTAGAGAAGATGCACTTAAGGCAATAGCTCATAAAGCAATGGAGCGTAAAACGGGTGCACGTGGTCTTCGTTCTATTGTTGAAGGTGTGTTGCTAGATACAATGTATGATTTACCTTCTATAGAAGATGTAAGTAAAGTTGTGATTGATGACACAGTCATCAAGGGTGAATCAGACCCAATTCTTCTTTATGAAAACGGCAATCAAGATAAAGCTGTTTCAGAATAAATAAGATTCGGTATAAAAAAGGAGCCTTTGGCTCGGTTTAATCCCCATATTGCCATTATTAACGAATAACCAAAATGCGAAGAGAAAATAATGACACTTGAGAGAACTGATCGAGTCGAAATTCCTGTGTTGGCCTTACGCGACGTCGTTGTGTATCCGCATATGGTGATCCCGCTATTTGTTGGTCGTGAGAAATCGATCAGATGTCTTGAAGCGGCGATGGAAAAAGACAAGCAGATTTTTCTAGCCGCGCAGATGGATGCTGCGGTTGATGATCCTTCAACAGATGAAATTTATACAACAGGTACAATTGCGACTGTATTACAGTTATTAAAATTACCTGATGGCACAGTTAAGGTGCTAGTAGAAGGTACACAAAGAGCGCGTATCGAATCATTCATTGAAACCGATGAATATTTTTCTGCGACTGCGCAATTTGTTGCCTCAAAAGAGGTTGATGAGCAAGAGCAAGACATTTTCGTACGCAGTGCAATTAGCCAATTTGAAGGCTACGTAAAGCTTAATAAGAAGATCCCTCCAGAGGTGCTATCGTCAGTGTCTGGTATTGATGAAGCTGCACGCTTAGCTGACACCATGGCTGCCCATATGCCGATTAAAGTGCCAGAAAAGCAAAAAGTATTAGAATTGGAAAGCGTCACAGAGCGTTTAGAGTTCTTAATGGCGCTTATGGAAGGTGAAATTGATCTACTTCAAGTAGAGAAAAAAATCCGCTCTCGCGTTAAAAAGCAGATGGAAAAATCTCAACGAGAGTACTATCTGAACGAGCAAATGAAAGCGATTCAAAAAGAGTTGGGTGAGCTAGATGATGTACCTGATGAATTTGAAGCGTTGAAAAAGCGCATCAGCGAAGCACAAATGCCGAAAGAGGCAGAAGAAAAAGCCACCGCTGAACTGAACAAGTTAAAAATGATGTCGCCTATGTCTGCAGAGGCGACAGTAGTGCGTTCATATATTGATACCATGATCAATGTACCTTGGAAGAAGCGTTCTAAGGTGAAGAAAGACTTAGCCGGCGCAGAGAAAATCTTAAACGCTGATCACTACGGTCTCGAAAAAGTGAAAGAACGTATTATTGAGTACCTAGCGGTTCAACAGCGTACCAACAAATTGAAAGGCCCAATTCTTTGTCTTGTGGGTCCTCCAGGTGTTGGTAAAACAAGCCTAGGTCAGTCAATCGCGCGTTCAACAGGTCGTAAATATATTCGTATGGCACTGGGTGGCGTTCGAGATGAAGCTGAGATCCGTGGTCATCGTCGAACTTATATTGGTTCAATGCCGGGTAAACTCATTCAAAGCATGAGCAAAGTAGGGGTCAAGAATCCATTATTCTTGCTTGATGAAATAGATAAGATGTCATCAGACATGCGTGGTGATCCAGCTTCTGCACTATTGGAAGTATTGGACCCAGAGCAAAACAGTACTTTTGCTGACCACTACTTAGAAGTGGATTACGACTTGTCAGATGTAATGTTTGTAGCAACCTCTAACAGTTTCAATATTCCTGGTCCATTACTTGATCGTATGGAAGTGATTCGACTTTCAGGTTATACAGAAGATGAAAAGCTAAACATCTCTAAGCAGCACCTTATTCCAAAGCAAATCAAACGCAATGGTCTAAAAGAGGGTGAAGTTGAAATTGAAGATAGCGCTATTATTGGCATTATCCGTTATTACACACGTGAAGCCGGTGTTCGTAGCTTAGAGCGTGAAATCTCAAAGCTGTGTCGCAAAGCGGTTAAAGACATCTTACTAAACAAAGATAACAAACAAATAGTTATCAATGGTGACAACTTAGAGTCTTATTTAGGTGTACATCGTCACGACTTTGGTAAAGCGGAAGACGGCGACAGAATAGGTCAAGTAACTGGCTTGGCATGGACAGAAGTCGGTGGTGACCTACTGACTATCGAATGTGCGTCAATGCCAGGTAAAGGCAAGCTGTCATTTACTGGCTCTTTGGGTGATGTTATGCAGGAGTCGATTCAGGCAGCTATGACGGTTGTTCGTAGTCGCACTGATAAACTTCGCATTAATGAAGATTTCTATGAAAAGCGTGATATTCACGTACACGTACCAGAAGGCGCGACACCAAAAGATGGTCCAAGTGCTGGTATTGCGATGGTGACTGCATTAGTTTCAAGTTTAACGGGCAATCCAGTACGTTCTGATGTAGCTATGACTGGTGAGATTACTTTACGTGGTGAAGTTTTGCCAATTGGTGGCTTAAAAGAGAAACTGCTGGCAGCACACCGTGGTGGCATTAAAACCGTTGTTATTCCTAAAGTGAATGAAAGAGACCTGAAAGAAATCCCTCAGAATGTACTTGAAGGCTTAGAAATTCACCCTGTCTCTTGGATTGACGAAGTGTTATCACTGGCTTTAGCTGAACCAATCGAGTCATTTTCTGTTGAAACTCAGAAAAAAGTCGAAAATAGCTAAAAAAGTGCTGTAAAGGGCTTTTCAAATCACATCGGTGTGATAAGTTAAGCTCTGATTCAAGCCTAGGCCTTATATAGCTTAGGCTTACAAAGATTTTTAAGAATTAGAAAGTACTTCACTTTCTAGTAGTAATAACAAAAAGTGGTAGTTATCAAAAAATGCTCTCGCTTTTGATAATAACAATGTAAGAGGATGATATTGTGAATAAATCTCAATTAATCGATCAAATCGCAGCTGATGCTGACATTTCTAAAGCAGCGGCAGGTCGTGCGCTAGATTCATTCATCGAGTCAGTTACTGGTGCGTTAAAAGATGGCGATTCTGTAGCATTAGTTGGTTTCGGTACTTTTTCTGTACGTGAACGTGCTGCACGTTCTGGCCGTAACCCACAGACTGGTGAAACTATCCAAATCGCTGCTGCGAATATTCCTTCTTTCAAAGCGGGTAAAGCACTGAAAGACGCAGTAAACTAATTGAATTAGTGACGAGGCTTTACACTGATTCACGTTTATAACGTTAAGTCAGTCTCGTGTAGCTTCAAGTAAAAAAGCGTATCTGTTAAGATACGCTTTTTTTACAATAGCTAAAAATCAAAGCGCGTGCGTGCTTTGGCTTAGATAAGAGAAACAACAATGCTAGAAAAGATCAGAGAAGGCTCACAGGGCCTTGCAGCCAAAATTATCCTTGGCGTAGTTATCCTGTCTTTTGCGTTAGCAGGGATAGGTGGTTACCTAGGTCAAACCACAGAGCAACCTGTCGCAGAAGTTAATGGGGTTCAAATTAGTCAAACCGAGTTCTCGCGTGCTTTTGAAAATGAACGTGCACGTCTTGAGCAACAGTTTGGTGAATACTTTGCGCAAATCGCAGCTGACCCCAATTATATGGCGCAGATCCGCAATGGCGTGATTGACCGTTTGGTACAACAAGAATTACAAAACCAACTTGCGCTACAGTTAGGTCTTCGTGTCAGTGATGAGCAAGTGAAGCAGGCGATTGTTGAAATGCCTTATTTCCAAGTTGCAGGTCAGTTTAACAATGACGCTTACCTTCGTGCCATTCGTCAGATGAACTTCCAACCAGACACATTTAGAGAGTTCTTACGTGAAGAAATGACACGTACTCAGCTAGTCTCAGCCGTTGCAGGTTCTGATTTTGTGCTACCGAGCGAGCTAAAGAATACGGCAGCGCTTCAACAACAAACACGTAATATCGACTATGTGGTTCTGACAAAAGAGAAAATGAAGTCTCAAGTGTCAGTATCTGATGAGGAAGTGAATGATTATTATCAGCTTAATCAGCAACAATTCATGGCGCCAGAGCAAGTTGCTGTTCAGTATCTAGAGTTAAAAGCTGATGATATTACTTTAGATACGCCTGTGACTGATGAAGATGTGCGTGCTTACTATGAAGAAAGTAAAGCCCAGTATCTAGAAGAAGAAAAACGTCGAGTTGCACATATTCTTATCGATAACAGTGAAGATGATGCTGCCGCACAAGAAAAAGCGAACGCAATCTTAGCAGAACTTAAAGCAGGGGCTGATTTTGCTGCCTTAGCGGAAGAAAAATCAGACGACATCGTTAGCGCTGAACTTGGTGGTGATCTTGATTGGATTGAACGTGATGTGATGGAGCCTGCATTTGAAGATGCGGCATTTGCACTTGCAAATGTTGGCGACTTCACTGATGTAGTTGCGACAGAGTTTGGATACCACATCATTAAACTGACTGATTTACAAGCGCAAGTTGAGAAGCCATTTGATGAGGTTGCCGCTGAACTTAGAGCTGAGCTAGAAAAGAACGCAAAACTTGATCTTTTCTACCAAAAACAAACAGAAGTGGCTGAGCTTGCATTTGAAGTTTCTGATACGTTAGAAGATGCATCGCTCGTTGCAGGTGTTGAGTTGAAGACAACAGAGCTTGTTAACCGCATGATGTTACCTGCGCCTTTAAACTCTCCTGCAGTTATTGCTTCTATTTTTACACCAGAATTACTTGAAGATAAGGTAAATTCTGAAGTGTTAGAAGTTGCACCTGAACATTTTGTTGTTGTTCGAGTGACTGAGCATGTTGCAGCTGCAACTAAGCCGCTTGAAGCTGTTAAAGAGCAAATTGTAGCGACTTTAACAAACGAAAAAGCATCTTCATTACTAGCTGATTATTCTGAAAACTTATTTACTGAGTTTAAAGCAGGTAAAGGCTTACAAGAGATTGCGACTGCTGAAGCGACTGAGGTTAGCTCTGAAGCTTCTCTACAGCGCCAATCTTACACAGTTGCACCAGCAATAGTAAAAGATGTATTTGCACTGCCTCACCCATCAGAGGGTGGCAAGGTTGAAAGCTTAGTTACGTTGAATAATGGTGATGTTGCACTGGTTCAACTGAATTCAGTAACAACACCTGTAATTACAGCTGACCTTGATGCGCAGCAAAAACAGGGCATTACGATGTCGGCAATTAATAAAAACTATTTAGCATTTGTTTCGGCTCTTGAGTCGAAAGCAGAAGTAGTACGCCCAACTGTACAAGTTGCTGAAGAAAATTAAAGTAAATTTTTTATAAACTAAAAAGCGCCTTTATGGCGCTTTTTTTATTTTAATTTACAAAACAATAGCAAGTTTGCTGGCTTTTTGTACGCTTCATTATTGACATAAATTACCATTGCTCTATGGTTAGTGTAATATCTAAATACAATAAAAACTCAGGGAGCTGGGAACATGGCAATCGAAATCAACTTTGAACTATCAGATGCAGATTTAGCGCATTTTAAAAGCATGATGGACAAAGTTATCAGTAAAACTTCACACTATTCAGAAAGCGAAATCTTAACCAAAGCGCAACAGCTAGTTGATGAGATGGAAAAGAGTGAACTGCCAGAATTTGTTCGCACAAGAATGGCGTCTTTAGCGACATTGATTGATGCGGTTCAAGATAAAGAATGGCAGATCCCAGAAGAGGAAAGAAAAGACATTATTGCATCATTGGCTTATTTCAGTGAGCCGGAAGATGTAGTACCTGACCATATTCCTGGCTTAGGTTATATTGATGATGCGATCATGATTGAACTTGTTTTGCAAGATATGTCACTCGACCTTAAAGCATACTCAGAATTTTGTAGTTTCAGAGCAACAGAAGAATCTCGCCGTGGTGAAGATGCAAAAGTTGATCGTGAAAGCTGGTTAGCTGGCACGCGTGCTCAGATCCGTTCTAACATGCGCCGTCAACGTCAAGGTCGTAAATCACGCCTATTTTCTCGTATCATGTAACTCTGTTTATTTCATAACAACATGAATTTCGAAAAGGCTGCTTACACGTTAAGCAGCCTTTTCATTACCTTAGATTTAGGTTGAGCAAACACTTGAGCTGTTTTTCCGAATTCAACCACTTTGCCTCTATTAAGTACCAGCAAACTATCGCTCATATGTTTTACCAAGCTCAAATGATGCGTGATCAAAACATAGCTCAAGCCAGTCTCTTTCTGCAATGCTAACAAAAGGTTGACTGTTTGTGCCCTTACAGAAGGGTCGAGAGACGATAAGGCCTCATCGAGTACAAGGACTTTAGGATCTAAAATAAGTGCTCTAGCGAGCGCCACACGTTGCAATTGACCACCACTAAACATATGCGGATAGTAATGGTAGTGCTCTTCAAGTAAGCCGACTCTGTTCAAAACGTGGGCGATTTTTTTATCTCGTTGTTTGTGAGTTAATTCCGTGTTGTAACTCAAGCAATCATCGAGTATTTCACCGATTGTAAGACCAGGGTTAAGCGAGCGAGTTGGATCTTGGAAGATCATACGAATATGGCGACAGTGATCTTGCCTAACTCCGTTGTCTTCTATGGTCATCCCATCTAGTAGAATTTGCCCTGTTTCGGCCTGCTCTGCACCAGCTAATAGTTTTGCCAAAGTGCTTTTTCCTGCGCCAGTTTCACCTATAACCGCTATGGTTTCACCTTTGCCTAAGCAAAAGGATATGTCGGTTAATACTGGTACATTTTTTCTTTTCAATAAACCGACTCTTACGCGATAGGTCTTGTGCAGAGACTGAACTTTTAAGATGGGTTGCATTTTTTATCTTCCTTCAACAAAGGGAAGTGACAAGCATAAGTATGACCATGTGATTTTTTTTGCTTAGGGGTAACCACGCACTGCTTTTGTGCTTGCGGGCATCTTGGCCCTAAGCGACATCCAATGGGTAAGTGCTGTAATGGCGGAATAGTCCCTTTGAGTGCATAAAAGCTCTCTTTATGGTCAAGGCCTTGGGCATAATCAGGTAAGCTTTTTACTAAGGCTTGTGTATAAGGGTGTAGCGGGGTATTAAATACTTTTTCTGTTGGCCCTGCCTCGACCATCTGACCACAGTACAATACATGCATAGCGTGTGACCAGGTCGTTATCTCTTCTAATTCATGAGAAATCATCAATACAGACATATTCTTGAGCTGGTTTAGGCTTTTTAATAGTCTAAAAACTTGTGCCCTTGTGGTGCTTTCTAGCGCTGTAGTGGGTTCATCGGCAATTAACAGCTTAGGGTTTCTGGCAATGGCCATGGCTATCATGACTTTTTGACAAATTCCCTCGGAGAGCTCATGAGGGTAGCTGTCAGCTACACGCTTATCATCTCGGATCCCAACTTTGTGAAGTAACGCTTTGACTCGTTTTTTCTTTAATTGTCTGCGAATGAAAAAGTTACCAGTTAATGATCCCTCTGGGATTGATTCAGAAACTTGCTCAAACACTTTTGCAGTAGGGTCAAGGCTTCTACTTGGCTCTTGATAGATCATAGCAATATCTTGGCTAACCAGTTTTCTACGCTTTTCGGGCGGTAATCGCATTAAGTCGACCCCTTGCCAATGCATTCTATCGGCAGTGACACGCCAGCGTTTATTTAAAACCCCGACGATGGCTTTTGCAATTAAGCTTTTTCCTGAACCTGATTCACCAACCAGCGCATGCACTTCGCCTTCTTTTAGGCTTAAGTTCACTTTATCTACTGCGCGAATAATGCCACTTTCGGTAGGCAGCTCTATGGTTAAGTTTTTGATATCGAGTAAATGCATCAGTCAGCCTTACGATCTTTCAATACTTGTCTCAAACCATCACCTACAAGATTAGTCGACAAAACAGCGATAAATAATAGCACACCGGGTAAACCTACTGTCCAAGGCGCAAGATAGATGAGACTGAGGTTTTCAGCCAAAATAGCGCCCCATTCAGTGGTTGGTGGCTGAGCTCCTAATTTTAAGAAGCCAAGTGCTGCAATATCTAGAATAGCGGTTGAAAGGGCCATGGTAAAAATAACCACAATATGCTCATAAATATTAGGAAATACGCCGCGAATAAGTATCTTCCATTTGCTGGCTCCGTCTAAGCGAAAGGCACTGATATAATCTTTACCCAACTCTTCTACAACTAAGTTTCTGATTGAATGCACATATTGAGGAAGCAAGGCCAAGATAATCGCCCAAACGGTATTGAGTAAACCAGGGCCCAAGATTGCAATGATGATAATGGCTAATAATAAAGAGGGAATAGACAAGGTGATGTCGAGCAGATGGTTAAAAAAGCTAGAGCGAATGCCCTTACTCATACCTGCTAGCGAGCCAATAATGACGCCTAAAACGGTGGTAATTAATGCTGCAATAATAGATAAACCAAACGTAAATGTCGCGCCATTCATCAGTCTTGAAAGTATATCTCTACCAAGGTCGTCCGTGCCGAGAATAAATCTTACATCACCTACTTCATGCCATGAAGGAGGTAGTAAGAGCGCGTCAGCGTGTTGCTGATTGATGCTATAAGGTGAAATCAGCGGTGCGAATAGTGCCAATAGAGTAAGAGCAATAAAAACCCATAAACCAACAAGCGCAGGGTGGTTTGCCTTGAACTTCTTCCATAAACGAGAAAGTGGCGAGCGGTTCGACTCTTCGCTAAATAATTTAAATTTTGCCATGCGCTTGATTCCGAGAAATAGGGTTTAACAAGGTATGACTAAATTCAGCAAACATATTGGCGAAAATAACAAAGACAGAAACCGCTAATAAGCCACCTTGAATCGCTGGGTAATCACGCTGATAAATACTTTCTATCAGCCAGCGTCCCACACCTGGCCAAGAGAAAATAACTTCGGTGATCATAGCAAGTGTCAACAAAGTACTAAACTGCAGACCGATTTGCTTAATCACAGGCAAAAGTGCATTTCTAAGCGCATGATGCAAAATCAACTGACGACGGTTAAGACCTTTCGCGCGTGCAGTTTTAATGTAGTTTTGTTCAAGTACATTAAGCATTGAGTCGCGAGTAAATCGGATTAAAACTGTGGTTGGATACATAGCTAGCACTATGGTGGGTAGTGCAAGGTGCTTTAGTGCATCAATGAATGCAAGACCACCATATGGAAAGCCCTGTGCGATAATATCGATTAAAATAAAGTGGCTATAAGGCTCAATTTCATAAAGCAGGCCAATCCGTCCTGACATGGGGAATAAACCTAGTCCTAAACAAAACACCATAATCAACAATAAAGCTAACCAGAATATGGGAATAGAAAAGCCCATTAAAGTGAGGGAGTTAATGATTTTATCAGGCCAGCGTTTGTGAAAAACTGCGGCAATGATCCCCGCTGGAACACCAAATACAATTGCAACAGCAAGGGCATAGACACACAGTTCAATGGTGGCAGGGAAGAGCAATAAAATATGTTCAAAAACAGGTTGTCCAGACGATAGAGAGTAGCCCCAATCACCATCAAAGATACGACCCAGAAACGCACCATACTGCACAATGATGTTTTCTTCTAGCTGGTACTTATCGGCCAATACTTGTGACTGTGCATAACTGCTATTTACTTGGCCACTGAGGTTAGTGAGCACGTCGCCAGGAAATAAATAGTTCAAAGAAAATGTAAATGCAGTCAGAGTAAGCAGCATGAAAAGTAAAAGGCTAAGTCGTCTGAATAAATACTCACGCATTACTGTTTCCTTGCATTAGCTAGAGAGATCCCACCAAATGGCTTCAAGTCGATGCCTTTAACTTCTTTGCTTGAGGCCTGAAAGCGCATGCCATGAGCAATTGGCACTAGGGGGAGCTGATCGACGATCATAGCTTGAGCTTGGGCATAAAACGCTTTTCTTTCTTCAATATCTGTTGTGTCGAGCGCTTTTGTAAGCAGTAAGTCAAATTCTGGATTGCACCAGTTCGCCGGGTTTTTATCACTGAAAGTGGCTGTACAACTTAATAGAGGACTAAAGAAGTTATCGGGATCTGGTGTGTCAGCAACCCAGCCAAGTAGTACACTGTCATGCTCATGTTTGCCAATACGTTCAATAAATGTATTCCACTCGTACTCTACGATTCTCGCTGTGACGCCAATTTGTTTTAAATCACTCTGAATAAGCTCTGCCATTTTTCGCGCATTGGGGTTATAAATTCTCGAGACTGGCATTGCCCAAATCGTCATTTCAAAGCCTTCTTCATAGCCAGCCATATCTAGATATTTTCTTGCTAGGGTTGGGTTATAGGTCGGCATATTATCCTGTTCAGAAAATGCCCAAGAAGCCGGTGGTAAATAAGACTTAGCAACTTGGCCATTACCATAAAAAACAGCTTGTAGAATTTTATTAAAATCAACTGAGTGAGCGAGTGCCTTACGAACAAGTGAGTTATCAAAAGGCTCTTTTTCGGTATTAAATGCCCAATAGCCAATATTCAGATTTTCAGCTTTATCTACTTTTATATCAGCCCGTTTACTTAACACTGCCAACTGAGAAGCGCTTGGGTGAGCGGTAACATCACATTCTTTAGTCAACATTTTTGCAATACGACTGGTGTTATTGGTTGTGATATCGAACACCAATTGCGACATAGCAACAGGGTGCTTCCAATAAAACTCATTCTTATGATAACGAACTAAATTATCTCGTAGGTACTGTTTATATTTATAAGGGCCTGTGCCTATCGGTTTGTTATCAAACTGGGACTTATTATCGGTCGCCGCCAGAATGTCTGCGTATTCTTTAGAGGTAATAACCGCAAAGTCAGTCGCTAAGTTTGATAAAAAGCTGCTCTCAGCATTGAATAGTTTAAATTGCACAGTGTAATCATCGATTTTGATGATATCTTGAATCAACTGATCTACACCTACACTCTGAAAATAGGGGTAAGTCGCATCACCAACAAAGTGATACGGATTATAAACATTGAATAATCGGTCAAATGAAAATACCACATCATCGGCATTCATTTCTCTACTGGGTGTGAAGTAATCTGTTCTGTGAAATTGCACACCTTTCCGTAAGTAAAAAGTGACAGTAGTACCATCGTCTGACACGCCCCAAGATTCAGCAAGTTCAGGTCTAAACTCCGCTGTAATAGGGTCAATACTGATTAAACGGTCGTACAATTGATTGGCAATCAAATCAATTGTAGAGCCCGTCGTTGTGACTTGTGGGTTAAAGGTCATAGGGTTTGCTTCAGCGCAATAAACCAACCCTTGATTTTTTTCGTTTAACTTCACATTAGGCTCATCAATGCAGCCTAGTAGCATTGTACACAGCGTGCCCAGCAGCAGTTTTTGCACGATTTATGCCTCTTGTTTCTGATCTAACAGATTGTATTTTTTCAGATAACCTCTCAATTGATGATACGTTAAACTGAGCATTTGTGCAGTTTTCTTTTGGTTAAATTGACTGTGTTCTAACGCTTTTTTCAGGAGTTCAATTTCATAGTCGTTTGACAGTGTTTTTAAATCACATGGAAATGAAAAATTATTTTCAGCTTGTTTGGTCTGCTCAATAACTGTAGTAGCGGAGATTTCAGCCGCTGCTGGGGTTATTAGTTCGGGTGCGCGTTCAATATTTGTAGGTGCTTTAATTCGTTGAGCAGGACGATATGGGCTTTCAAATGGGTCGAATATAATTTCGTGAACTGGCAGCTGCTCGCTACCATGGCGGTATAAGCTTCGTTCAACCACATTTTTTAATTCACGAATGTTACCCGGCCAGTCATAATCTAATAGTTTATCCATGGCTTTTTTTGTAAAACCACTGAACAGTGCCCAATCAAGGTCTCGTGCCATATTGATGGCAAATTGCTCAGCCAGTAAGACGATATCTTCTCTTCTTGCGCGAAGAGGTGGCAGCGTGATGACATCGAATGCGAGGCGGTCGAGTAAATCGTGACGAAATTCACCATTATCAGCTAAAGTGGGTAAATCTTCATTAGTTGCACACACTAATCGTGTATCTACTTTTACGGTACTTTTACCACCGACACGTTCAAACTCACCATATTCAATAACACGTAGAAGCTTTTCTTGTACCATGGCAGAGGTGTTTGCGAGCTCATCTAAAAATAATGTACCGCCATTGGCGCGCTCGAATCGACCTTCATGGCGTTTACTTGCGCCAGTAAAGGCACCGCTTTCATGACCGAATAATTCACTCTCAAGTAAATTCTCATTAAGGGCCGCACAGTTTAACTTAACGTAGTTTTGGTCCCAGCGTTCAGATAGATAATGAAGGCGGGCCGCAATAAGTTCTTTACCTGTTCCTCGTTCACCGATGATTAATACGGGTTTGTCTAGTGGAGCAAGTTGTGAAACCTTGTCTAGCACAGCTAAAAAGCTGTCTGATTGGCCAAGTAAATTATCCTGTTGGCGAAACTGACTCATATTGCCTAACTCTTAGTTATTTTTGCTAACTATTAGTGTATTTTAAAAAAAGCTTGAAAAAAAGGAGTTTTTGAAATTTAATAAGCTACTGATTTTTATTGTTTTTATTTGCTGTGAAAGTTGGCAAGCAATTTGATACTACTTACTCAGTTAAATTAATTGAGTAACCGAAGAGGTAAAGATTATGGGAATTTTCTCACGTTTTGCAGACATTGTTAATTCAAATATCAATGCCATCCTTGATAAAGCAGAAGATCCAGAAAAAATGGTTCGCCTCATCATTCAAGAAATGGAAGACACATTAGTAGAGGTTCGCTCTACTTCAGCTAAAACACTGGCTGAGAAGAAAGAATTAGCACGTCGTGTTGAGCAACTAAATCAAGAAGCACAACAATGGCAAGAAAAAGCAGAGTTGGCATTGGTTAAAGATCGCGAAGACCTAGCACGTGCAGCACTACTTGAAAGACAAAAGTCATCAGATGCGGCAGCAAGTGTTGAAAAAGAACTTGAGCATGTAGAGTCTCATATTGAGAAATTACAGCAAGAAGTTGCCACACTACAAGATAAGTTAGCTGATGCGAAAGCGAGACAAAAAGCCATTGTGCTGCGTCAGCGTTCAGCCGAGTCTCGCTTAGAAGTGAAAAAGGCATTAGACAGCTCAAAAGTTGAAGATGCACTTAATCGTTTCGAGCGCTACGAAAGCAAGATCGATGGACTAGAATCACAAGTAGAAGCTTATGATTTAGGTAAAAAGTCACTATCGGATGAAATTGCTGATTTACAAAAAAATGAGCAAGTTGATGACGAGCTAGCGGCTTTAAAGAAAAAGTTAGCAAGCAAAGAATAAAAGTTAATAAGTGCCTGCCTAGGCAGGCACAGACACAACAGGTTGAGTTATAGGAGTATTGATGATGGATTTAGAAGTTTTAGTTGCCCCGATTATTATTTTTATGGTGATTGTTGCCCCGCTTTGGCTCATTCTTCACTATCGCAGTAAGAAGCAAGTAAGCCAAGGTTTAAGCGAGCACGAACATCGCCAACTGTTAGAACTGGCTAATAAAGCTGAGAAAATGGCTGAACGCGTTGAGACCCTTGAAGCATTATTGGATCAGGAGTCACCACAGTGGAGACGTAAGTTATGAACAATCTAAAGAAAGAACTATATCGAGATCCAAAACGTGGAAAAATAGCAGGTGTATGTGCAGGCTTAAGTGATTACTTCAATATGGAATTGTGGCTGGTTCGCATACTATTTATCACAGCCGTATTGTTATCAGGTGGTCCTTTATTTGTCGTTGTGTATATAGCCTGTTGGTTTATCCTTGATAAAAAAGAGCCGAGTATGTCGCAAAATGCGGGCAAATTTGATGAGATTGATCCAATCTCAGTGAAGTTTAAAGTATGGCAAAAGGGTGAACCACCTCGTCAGGCACTATTCGACTTAAAAGATCGCTTAACCCGTTTAGACGGTCGTATTCAAAATATGGAAACTTATGTGACATCAAGTGAGTTTACTGTGTCACGTGAAATCAATAAGCTGTAATACCAATTGTATTGAATGTTTGTTCGCTTATAGCGGCGAATAAAAGTTAAAGGACTATCTAGTCGTTAGAATGGACACTTAATCAGTAACATTGGTATATCCATCATCATCAAGCGAGTGCGGCGAGATTTTAGTGAAGGCCGCACGCTTTCTCTAACAGGGAGTGACACTGTTATAATGAGTCCGAATTTATTCAGCCACGCGAATCTTGATAAACTCAAACAAAAAGCCCAAAAGACCCTCCATCGTAGCCTAGATCAGCATGTAAAGCTGGCCGTTACTGGTTTAAGTGGTAGTGGTAAGACAGCATTTATAACAGCGCTCGTAAAACATTTAACCACACAAACCAACAAACAGAACTTGCCTTTTTTCGATGTTGTAAAGGATGACCGCCTAATTGCAGCCAAACAAGTGCCGCAGTCCGCGTTAGATATTCCTACTTTTGATTACCCTAGTGCTATTAATTGCTTACTTAATTCTGAGCCCAGTTGGCCTGAATCGACAAAACGTATTAATACTTTAACGATTGCTATTCGATACGAAACCAAGCATGGATTAAAGCAGCATGTGTCACCGCAAAGTACTCTCTATTTAGAATTGATTGATTATCCGGGAGAGTGGTTAATTGATTTACCTATGCTTGAGCAAGATTATGCAAGCTGGAGTGAGTCAATGCTCAGCTTGCTTGAAAAGCCAGAGTACAGCGAATATGCGCGGCCATTTCTAACTGAACTTGAACAATTCAATAGTGAAGAAAATATTGATGAGCAAGCACTTAAGCAGCTATCTAACCTCTACACGCAAGCGTTAAAGCAGCTAAAATCACAGACACAGCTCGCTTATCTGCAACCTGGCAGACAATTGATCCCTGGTGATTTAGAAGATGCCCCTATCTTATTGTTCTTCCCGTGCCGTGAGAAGAACGACAAAGAAAATAGCCAATATAGTCATTTAGCCAGCCGTTTTGAGGCGTATAAAAAGCAAGTTATCACACCTTTTTATAAAAACTATTTTTGTGAATTTGACCGCCAGTTGGTACTCGTTGATGTGATGAGTGCTCTAAATGATGGCCCACAGTCTTTGCTTGAGCAAAAACATACGCTACAAGCGGTTTTGCAATCATTTAATTACGGCCGCTCGAATCTAATTAAGCGTTTGTTCTCACCAAAAATCGATAAAGTGCTATTTGCTGCGAATAAGTGTGACCATGTTAATGGTACTCAGCAAGTGGCCATAGCGCAGTTATTACATGATTTGGTAGGTGAACAAGCCAATGATATGCGTTTTAATGGCGTGCAGATTGAAACAATGGCGATGTCGTCTGTACAAAGTACTTTGGCGAAGCGTATAAAAGAAGGCGACAAAGCTTTAGACTGCATCTATGGCAAGCCACTCAATGAAGATGAATGGCTCACTTATTTGCCGCCAGAACCGCCTAACCACTTCCTTTCTCAAAGTCAGTGGCCGACTCATGGCTTTGAATTTATTTCATTCGCGCCATTACCAAGTACCAAAAGCGAGTTAACCCATACCCGTTTAGATCATGCCTTACAGTTTTTAATTGGAGATAAATTGCAATGACAGACAATCAATCAGCTCAATTAAAACCGGGTAGACGTATTAATGTCGGTGATGTTGGCGAAACCCAAAAAGAATTAGAAACAGGCAAGCGCTTTGAAATAGTCGAAGAGCTAGACGTCATTGATGAAAGCAGTGAGTTTGAACAAGAGTTAGAGCCAATATTTAAACCTAAAACCAGCCGCTTCAATTTCAAAGGCATTTTCGTCATTAGCTTATTGTTATTAATCGCTGTTGAAACGGGTTACACCATCATTGAGGCAATGCAAGAGTCTATATTATTAGCTGGCTTGTACGGCTTTGTTCTGACTACTGCTTTATTAGTGTTGAGCAAATTCTTATTCAAGGAAGCGGTTTCATTAAAAGCGTTGAAACAACAAAACCTTCGCCAAAATGATGCGCTTCGATTAATGAGTAGTACGCAAATTGGTGAAGCCGAAACTTGGCTTGAACCCTTACTAACACAACATACCGATGCAGAAGTAAAAGAGTTTAAAGCTTGCTTAAAACCGCACCATACTGACAAAGAGGTTTTACAGTTGTATCAAACAACTTTACTTGTCAGTAAAGATGAGCAGGCGAAAGCCATCATTAACCAACATGCAAAAACGTCAGCGCTTTTGGTGTCTCTCAGTCCGATGGCATTACTTGATATGCTTTCGGTACTGTGGCGTGGTATTAGCTTGATTGAAAAGATAAGCCAACACTATGGTATCAAGCTGGCGTATCGCAGTCGCATCATGTTGTACAAACAGTTGGTTAAACAGATGTTGTTTGCTGGTGCGTCCGAATTGGTATCTGACTTAGCGGCTACCAGCTTGGGCGCTGAGCTGTTAGGTAAGTTGTCAGCGCGAGCGGCACAAGGCCTCAGTGCTGGCGTGTTTACAGCGCGCTTAGGCTACAAAGCCATGGAATTATGTCGACCACTTCCTAAGCTTGAGCAAAAGCAATCGTTGTTAGGGCAATCAGCACAGGGCATTTTAAAAGCTTTATTAGAGCGTACAAAACCGTCTAAAAATGATTAAACTGACAACTTAACTGTACGATTTTTAGAGGGTTTTGCTCGTCTAGCCGTCTTAACATCTGGCTTGCTTGTGGAATTTTACTTGCTGGATTATTTATTGGTCTATTGATAATAATAAATTCATAGGCAATAAAATGACGAAGTATCATGACAACACCAATTGCATCCATAGTCCTGTCCATTTTGACGACCCACATGGCGCGTTAACCGCGCCATTATATCAAACATCTACTTTTCAATTTAAAGACGCAGCTCAAGGTGCGGCGCGTTTTGCAGGTGAAGAAGCGGGTTACATTTATACCCGCTTAGGCAACCCAACTACACGAGAGCTCGAACAAAAGCTCGCGCAGCTTGAAGAGATGGAAGAAGCTGCTGCAACCGCAACAGGTATGGGAGCGGTATCAGCATCTGTACTGAGCTTTTTAGAGCAAGGCGATCATTTAATTGCATCTAGCGCATTATATGGTTGTAGTTTTGCGCTGTTTTCTCATATGCTGCCTAAGTGGGGCATTGAAGTGTCATTTGTAGATATGACCAACGAAGCAGAGCTTTATGCCGCAGTGAAACCAAATACCAAAATGGTGTTTGCTGAGACACCGATTAACCCAAATATGACGGTGATTGATTTAGCGATGCTAGGCCAGTTTGCTAAAAAGCACAGTTTGATCAGCGTGGTGGATAACACCTTTATGACACCACTACTTCAAAAGCCAAAACATTTCGGCATAGATATCGTGATCCACAGTGCAACTAAATATCTCAATGGCCATGGTGATGTCGTCGCAGGTGCAGTATGTGGTTCGCAAGAACACATAGAGCTTATAAAACTTACGGTATTAAAAGATATTGGTGCGACCATCAGTCCGCATGATGCTTGGTTGATAAATCGAGGTCTCAAAACACTGGCTGTGCGTGTTGAAAGGCACTGCCAAAGTGCACAAAAAGTCGCAGAGTTTTTAGATGCGCACCCTAAAGTCAGTGAAGTGTATTATCCTGGCTTACCTTCACACCCTGGTTATAAATTCTTGGGTGAGCAGATGAAAGGGGCAGGTGGTGTTATTGCTTTTGAGATCGATGGCACCCTAGAGCAAGGTGAGCGTTTTATTAATGCGACTGAACTTTGTACGTTAGCGGTGAGTTTAGGCGATCCAGAAACACTCATTCAACACCCTGCATCGATGACACACTCGCCGTATACCAAAGAAGAGCGTGAAGCTGCAGGCATTTCAGATGGTTTGATCCGAATTTCTGTTGGTTTAGAAGATGTTAACGACATCATTGCCGACTTGGAACTGGCATTTAAGCAAATTTAGCGTAACACAAAGTTTACTAAAGGGGCTTGCAAGTCCCTTTTTAAGTGTCTGTGTTTTATTTTGTTTGCACTGGTGTAAATAAATAATTCCAAAAATTCGAGTTTTCAGGATCCCTTGAAACATCTCATCTATTAATCTTTTGCTTACTTTTCCCTAGTATCAAGTCAACAAGTTGAAACGCTCAAGCTGGGGCAAGAGCGTACTAACAGCGAAGGTTATTATGGCTAAAGCAAGTAAATATGTATCAAAACAACCTGATGCAAATGGCATCATCGCTTGGACCGAAGAAGAAAATAAAATATGGTCTGAGTTGGTTGCACGTCAATTAAAGTGCATTGAAGGCAAAGCATGTAACGAGTACATGGAAGGCCTTGAGAAAATAAATTTACCACACGACCGTATTCCTCAGCTTCATGAGTTAAACGAAGCATTAGGTCGTGAAACAGGCTGGCAAGTAGAGCCTGTACCTGCACTGATTGATTTTGATGAGTTTTTCAGACTATTGGCGAACAAAAAGTTCCCGGTAGCAACCTTTATTCGTTCTCGTGAAGAGTTTGATTATCTGCAAGAGCCAGATATTTTCCATGAGATTTTTGGTCACTGCGCCATGCTGACGAACCCTGCATTTGCTGAGTTTACGCACAAATATGGTCAACTGGGCTATGCCGCTGAGAAAAAAGACCGTGTATATTTAGCACGCTTGTATTGGTTCACGGTTGAGTTTGGTTTAATGCAAACTGAAGACGGTTTACGTATTTATGGTGGGGGTGTACTTTCAAGCCCAGGTGAAACACAATATGTATACTCAGGCACGCCAGAAATCAACAAGCTAGAAGTGCTAGACGTATTACGTACACCATACCGCATTGATATTATGCAGCCGTTGTACTACACCATTAATTCAATTAATGACTTATTTGATATCTCGCAAATGGATATCATGGCGTTAGTACAAGAAGCGAAAGAATTAGGCTTATTTGAGCCAAAGTTTCCCCCTAAAGAAAAATTAGCAAGTTAAGGATTTTGTAATGTCTGATTTAAGTGCACAAAAATGTGAAGCGTGTCGTGCGGATGCGCCTAAAGTGTCAGATGAAGAGTTAGCAGTATTAATTAAGCAGATCCCTGATTGGGTTCCAGAAGTGCGTGATGGCATCATGCAACTTGAGCGTGTATTCAAGTTCAAAAACTTCAAGCAGGCATTAGAGTTCACTAACAAAGTGGGCGATATGGCTGAAGAAGAAGGTCACCACCCAGGTCTTCTAACAGAGTGGGGCAAGGTGACAATCACTTGGTGGAGCCACTCTATTAAAGGCCTGCATAAGAACGATTTTGTATGCGCAGCGAAAACAGACGAAGTTTTCAACGCTCTATAAGACTTCAACATATCATTTAACCAAAGCGCCTTTTATGGGCGCTTTTTTTATGGCTGAAACTTAAACTCTGGCACTTAGCGCGCCATTGCTCTATCATAACTGTTAATTTATACAGTATATAAATATAACAATGAAACTCTATATCGCTGAAAAACCGTCATTAGGCAGAGCCATTGCCAATGCGTTACCTAAACCTCATAAAAATAACGATGGCTTTATTGAAGCGGCGAACGGCGATATTGTCACTTGGTGTATTGGTCATTTATTAGAACAAGCTGAGCCTGAAGCATACGACCCTAAATTTAAAAAATGGGCGATTGCGGATTTACCAATCGTGCCAGAGCAATGGCAGCTAGTAGCAAAAAGTAAAACCAAAAAGCAGTTTAATACCGTTAAAAAGTTAATTAAATCGGCTGAAACCATTGTCAACGCGGGCGATCCAGACCGTGAAGGGCAGCTTTTAATCGACGAGATGATTAACTTTTGCGGTGCCACTAAAGCACAAAAAGAGCAAACTCTTCGTTGTCTGATAAGCGATTTAAACCCCTCAGCAGTCAAACAGGCCATCAATAACCTTAAACCAAACCTCGATTTTTTATCACTGTCGGTTTCAGCGCTGTCTCGTGCTCGTGCAGATTGGCTTTATGGTATTAATATGACGCGTATGAGTACCATCAAAGGGCAGCAAGCGGGTTATCAAGGTGTGTTATCCATTGGTCGAGTGCAGACGCCGGTATTGGGTTTGGTTGTATACCGTGATTGGGAAATTGCTAATTTTGTTTCAAAACCGTTTTATGAAGTCGAAGCGAAGTTAAATACCCAAGCAGGTGCGAGTTACATAGGTAAATGGCAGCCAAGTGATGCCTGCCAACCTTATATGGATGAAGAAGGTCGCGTGCTGGTCAAAGGCTTAGCTGAAAATGTGGCGAGCAGGGTTAAAAACCAATCGGGTGAAGTGAGCAAAGATAAAAGCACTCAAAGTAAAAAGTCTCGCCCTTTGCCGCATAGTTTATCGACATTACAAATAGAAGCGGCCAAAGTGTTTGGGATGAATGCTCAGTCGGTACTTGATACCTGTCAGAGTTTGTATGAAAGACACAAGTTGATCACTTATCCCAGATCGGATTGCCGTTACTTACCAAAAGATCATTACAAAGAGCGCGGCTCAGTGGTGGACGCCATTGATACCATTAGCGATAAACTAAGCGCTTTTACAGGCAAAGCGAATTTAGAGATAAAGTCATCAGCTTGGAACGACAGCAAAGTCGGAGCGCACCATGCGATTATTCCTACCTCAAAAAAGTCGAGCGGCGCGCTGAGCCAAAATGAGCAAAATGTTTATTACCTGATCGCAAGGCACTACTTAGCGCAATTTTTTGAGCCAAGCGTTTATGCTGAGCGAGAGATCCATACACTTATTCAAGGTGGGCTATTTACCTCTAAATTTAAAAGCCTGATTGATAAAGGCTGGGAAGTTTTATTCAACAAGCAAGAAAAAGGAGAGGCTGAGCTTACTCAGTTGCCAATGCTGCAAAAAGGTGAGCAAGTGCAGTGTGTTGATGCACAAGTTATCGAAAAGCATACGTCGCCGCCAAAGCACTTCACCGATGCAACATTACTCGCTGCCATGACGGGAATAGCCCGATATGTGACCGATCCAGAAATTAAAAAGATATTGAAAGAAACCGATGGTATAGGCACAGAAGCGACGCGTGCAGGGATCATTGAGCTACTCTTTAAAAGACAATATTTACAACGTAAAGGCAAAGCCATTCACTCTACTGAAATCGGGCAAAGCGTGATAAAAGCATTACCAGAAAGTGTCGGGCGCCCTGATATGACCGCTGTTTGGGAGCAATCTCTTGAGCAGATCTATCAAAAGTCTCAATCGTATAATCAGTTTATGGGCTCAGTTGAAGTGCATTTAAATCGCTTATTACAAGACACACAAACAGCGAGCTTTCAAGGGTTAGCAGGTAAAGGCAAAGCCAGTTTTAAGCGTTTTAAAAAGGGTAAGCGCAGTGCGGGTAAAGGTAAAAGCGCTGTTAAATCTCCTCGGGCGAAAAGCAAGGCTTGAAAAAGCGAGAAGAGTCGCAATATAGTGAATAATACATAGATTTAAGAAGTGAATTATGGACAACCAAATTCAATTAACACCTGAAAATATCCAGCAGGTTCTGGCTGAGCAAAGTGCTGATAAACTGGTTCTAATGACGTTCTTCAGTGCGCAGCAACCTGAGTGCATTGAACAAGCGAATATTTTGTCTGCGCTTGCACAAAGCTACAAAGAGCACTTACTCATTGCAACAGTCGATTGTGATACACAACAAGCGTTGGCATCTCAATTAGCACAGCAAGTAGGCCTACAAGCGTTACCAACGATTGTGTTATTGAAAAATGGCGCGCCAGTTGGCGTATTACCGGGTCCTAAAAGTGATGCTGAAATTAAAGAGGCATTGGCTGAGCATTTACCAAGCCCGGAAGTATTATTACTTGAGCAAGCTAAACAAGCGCTGGCAAATGACGATCAAAATGCGGCGTTTAACTATGCCAAGCAAGCTTATGCAATTGACCCAGAAAATACCCGTGTGAAACTGGTTTTGGCTGATATCTGTATTCAAATTCAAAAGTTTGAAGATGGTCAGGCGTTACTTGATAGTGTTGTCGAAACTGAGCGCGATCCGTATTATCAAAATCTACAAGCTAAGTTGAATGCGGCTCAAAGTGCACAGGAATCTCCAGAGATCATTGCATTGACCCAGCAATTAGATGCAGACCCTGAAAACAAAGATTTAAAAGCACAGCTCGCTGCGCTACTGGCCGAAGCTGGTAAGAAAGAGCAAGCGCTAGAGTTATTATTATCAGTGGTAAGAAAAGACTTAAATTTTGGTACTGCGAAAAAAGATTACCTAGATTTGATTGCGAGCTTACCAGATGGCGATGCTTTGGCTGGCACATATCGTAGAAAGTTATACAGCTTATTATATTGATAGTTAGTTAGTTTTAAGCATAAAAATGGCAGCGGATTTAGCTGCCATTTTTTGTTGTAAGAGCCCGATATAAATTAGGTTCTACCAAATAGAGGCCGCGATAGCAGCGATTTTATATCGCGTCTTTTATCTTAATTTTTAAACTTTAAACGTCAGTAACAAACCAGATATTTTGTTTGCACTTTCTACCAACTTAGCTGCATCTTCTGCGACTTTATAACTTAAGGTTAAATTCTCGCTGCCGTGATGGGTAATGGTGGTGATGTTGTCGTTAATCTCCACACTCACCATTTGTTGTTGTTCTGCTGCAGTTGAAATACCCTGTGCAGCATTGGCAATTTCACTGATCTGCTCAAAAATCACTTCTAAGGCCTGTTGGCTGGTGTGGCTTGCATCGGCGCAGTTAGATGCTCTGTCTTTGGTGCTTTGCATCACTTCAGACCACTTGTATAAGGTATCTTGTATCTCTTTAATTGACGCATAAATATGGCTGGTGGCACTTTGTGTACGAGATGACAGGGCACGAACTTCATCGGCAACCACTGCAAAGCCTCGACCATGCTCACCAGCTCGAGCTGCCTCAATCGCTGCATTCAGTGCCAATAAGTTAGTTTGCTCCGCAATACCTTCGATTTCAGTCATCACCTGACCAATCTTATCGGCTTCTTGGGCTAGAGAGTTTGCTGTTTGTGCGGCTTCATCCACTTGCGTAGCAAGTGAGCTGACCATATCAACGTTTTCGAGCATGGTATTTTTAATTTCTAAACAATGGTGTTGCGTACTATCGACTTTGTTGGCGGTGTCGGTCGTGTTGTTTGAAATTTCACCGATGGTTTGGCTCATTTGTGACATCGCGGTTGCCATTGAACGTAAGCGCTCACTTTGTGCCTCAATCCCTTTCTCTGTATTAGCAGATTTTTCATTAAGCCCAGTTGCGATATTCTTGAAAGTAGACGCTGAGTCTTGCATACGGCCTAAAACAGTTCGAAGCTTGGCTTGCAGCATACCTAAATTAAATTCAGCGATAGAAAAAGGCGTCGCTTCGCAGTAGACATAACGAGAAACTGAATCGAATTGCTGTTGTTGCAATTTTAGCTTAGCAGGTACCACAAGCAGTTCATCATAGTTAATGAACAAAATTGCCAACATGGTGATGATAGCAGCAAGGCCTAATTGCCATCCTGAAAATACAAAGCAAGCAAGCGTCAGTAGTAAAGCGATAATTGTTGAAAGGGTTTGCCTCAGCGCAATTTGTTCACGCCAGTGCCATACTTTTTTGCCTTGATTTATTGCATCATAAAGAGATTGTGCTCTTTTCTTAAGTTGTTCAGCAGGCTTAACTCTCACCGATTGATAACCAACGAGTTGGCCATGTTCAAAAATAGGCGTGACAAATGCATCTACCCAGTAGTAGCGACCATCTTTACAGCGGTTTTTTACTACCCCACGCCAAGAGTGGCCTTGTTCTAATTTATCCCAAAGCTCTTTAAATGCTGCTTTAGGCATGTCAGGGTGACGCACAATGTTATGGTTTTTTCCTACTAACTCTTCGGCACTAAACCCTGAAACGGCACAAAATGCCGCGTTTGCATACGTTGTGACACCGCGTAAATCTGTTGTAGAGACAAGCTGTTGCGAGTCATCGAAGGTGACTTCTTCATTAATGATTGACTGACCACGACGCATGATTTTCTCCATAGGGTTCAGTGTAAAACTATGTTAGATTATAAGACTATAATGCTTTCTGTAATAGTAGGAATAAAGTATGCCTGTGCAAGCTATAAAATATGGAATAGATGAGTTCGGCACTGCGGATAAAATTCAGGCAAAAACATGCGTTTTACCTGAGTTAAATGACACTCAAGTGCTTATTAAAGTGCATAGCAGTGCAATTAACCCTATCGATTTGAAAACGCGTGCAGGCTTAGGCTTTGTTGCTCAAGCAAAAGAAGCTGATGAGTTTCTACCTTTAGGCTATGACGTTTACGGTGTTGTAGAGCAGTGTGGCGCTCAAGTCTCTGACTTGCAAGTGGGGCAATTTGTCGCAGGTATGGTGGGGTTTGCCAAACAGCCCGGCTGTTACGCTGATTATGTCATTGCTGAAGCAGACGAATTAATTGCATTTGATGTGCAACAAAAATCAGAAGTCGCAGGTCTATGTTTAGCAGGTTTAACCGCAATACAGGCCCTGAGAAAGTTTTCAAGCTCGCAGTCAACTCTTTACATAAATGCCCCAACAGGCGGAGTGGGTCATTTAGCAATCCAACTAGCCCAATTACAGGGTAAAGAAGTAATTGCAGTAAGTAATCGTCCTTCACATGAACTGTTACAAAAGTTAGCTGTAAAGGTTGTTGATTATGAGACATTCTTTTCACAAGAACGCCAAGCACAACTACTCGATTTAGTCGGTGGTGAAATCGGCGAAAGAATGGTCGCGAATTTAAACTCAGGCTGTGAAGTAGTGACAGTACCAACCATCAGTGCTCAGCAGATTGTTGCAGCTGCGCAGCAAAGCGACATATCGGTCTCTGGTATTGTGGTAGAAAAGAATAAAGCTGATCTAAATGAATTGATGACTGCGTATCGTGGTGGCGATTTATTTATCCATGTCGATTCGACTTTTGCGTTGCAAGATATCCAGCAAGCGCATGAACACATGGAAGCGGGGCAGCATGCAGGCAAGATAATTATTAGCCATAGTTAATAAATATTGCTTGAGTATTGGGGATGTGCCCCCATTGATTGAACATTGCCTATTGGCTTGAGGATAATTTTTTGAATACACCAGAATTAAAGACTCGCTTAGAAGCACTCTCTGCAGCAGAACACCAGCAAGCCATTAAAGGCATTAAGCGTGGTATTGAGCGAGAAGCATTAAGGATCAACCCGAATGGCTCTATTGCCAAAACGCCTCATCCACAAGACGCAGGTCACCCATTAACGAACTCGCATATTACCACTGACTTTTCAGAATCATTACTCGAGTTTATTACCCCTGTGAGTGAAGATCCAAAAGAGACGTTAGCGCAACTGCAAGACTTACAGAAATACACCTTAAGCAAAATGGGTGACGAGCTATTATGGCCCATGAGTATGCCTTGTTTCATTGAAGATCAAGATGATATTGCCCTAGCGTATTTTGGCGAATCAAACATTGGTAAAATGAAAACCCTTTATCGTGAAGGTCTAAAAAACCGCTACGGTAGTATGATGCAGGCTATTGCCGGTGTTCATTTTAATATTTCATTTCCAGATACTTTGTGGGACAGCCTACAAAAAGTTGAACAAAGCAGTGCTGAGAAACAAGCCTTTATCTCTGAAAAATATTTAGGCCTTATTCGAAACTTTAAACGTGAGCTATGGTTAATCAGTTATCTGTTTGGCGCCTCTCCAGCGCTGTGTAAATCATTCTTGCAAGGCAATGAAAGTGACCTTCCGTTTGAAGCCTTGGGTAAAGGCACACTTTATTTAGAGCATGGCACAGCATTACGACTTGGTGATTTAGGTTATACCAACAGTGCTCAGTCATCTTTAAAAGTGACTTATAACAATCTAGATGAGTACATTACAGGATTACGAGAAGCAATTGGTTGTCATTCTGACCTATATGGTGATTTAGCTGACTACAAGGCTGAAACACCGCAGCAACTGAATAAAAACATACTGCAAATCGAAAATGAATTTTACTCGCCGATTAGACCAAAGCGAAATGCACTGAGCGGTGAGACTCCGACTCAAGCTTTAGCAAGAGCAGGCATTGAATACGTTGAGATCCGCGCTTTAGATGTTAATCCTTTTTCACAGACGGGGATCAGTCTAGAGCAAATTAATTTCTTAGATGTGTTTTTAACCTATTGTCTGCTTAAAGACGCACCCGCTTTAAGCTGTGAAGATCAAAGGTTAACAGAAGCTAACTTACAAGCCGTAGTGAACTTCGGTCGTAAACCGGACCTTGAGCTACAACGTGACGGTTCTCCTGTTTCTTTGCAAACATGGGCAGGCGATATTTTTGCAGAGTTAGTGCATGTGGCTCAGTATATGGACAAAGCAAATGACTCGAATGTCTATCAGAATGCAATCAAACTATGGCGTGAATGCATTTCTGATCCGAATAAGACACTATCAGGTCAGTTCTTATCTCAGCTTAAACAAAACCAACAAGATGGCGGAAGCTATGCAATTGAGTTGGCGAATGAGTATAAGTTAGCGCATCAGTCTCAGTCATTTGTAACCTACTCAAGCTCAAGTCTTGATGCAGATGCAGGCGCTTCTCACGAAGCACAGAAGCAAAAAGTGTCTGAGGATAATTTAACTTTTGTGGCCTTTTTAGATGATTATTTTGCCAACGCTTAGGCAAAAAAAAGCGCAGCTAAATTAGCTGCGCAAATATTAAATCAGGGATGAAACAATGCTAAACCACTGCATTCATAAACTCAGACTTGTGAAATCTAGATAAGTTCACTAAAAAATGAAAAAAATTAAAAAAAGTTTTCTCACCTTATCTTTTGCTGCTGTTTTGAGCGGTTGTGCTACTGCGCCACCTAAACAGCCAGACAATATTTGTAAGATCTTCGAAGAAAAAGAAGATTGGTATTACGATGCGCGAGATGCCCAAGATAAATGGGGCTCTCCTAAGCATGTTCTGATGGCAATGATGTATCAAGAGAGCTCGTTTCGACATGATGCAGCGCCACCAATGGAGTACTTTTTAGGATTTATTCCAATTGGCCGAGCAAGCTCTGCATATGGTTATTCGCAAGCAAAAACACCCACATGGCAAGATTACATTCGAGAAACAGGTAATTCAGGCGCCGATAGAGATGACTTCGAGGATGCCATTGATTTTATGGCTTGGTTTGTTTACAAAACACATAAAGTGAATGGTATTTCTAAATGGGATGCCTATGCGCAGTATCTTAACTACCATGAAGGATGGGGTGGATATAAGCGTGGTACTTATCGAAAGAAAAAATGGTTGATGGCTGTAGCAAACAAAGTGAAGCATCGTGCTGGACGCTATGGTGCGCAATTAAAAAGATGTGAAGCTGAATTAGATAAGTCTTGGTTTGAAAGGCTATTTAGCTAAATTTTTTTACTGGTTGTGTTGTATTAAAAAAGCCGCAAACGCGGCTTTTTTAATATTGAAAACTTATAAAGTCAAAGTTGTTACTTTCTTTTCTCAGGAAACACCTTAACCTGTTTTATCATGTTTTCTTTGATTTCGATAATTTCAATTGGGTAGCCTGCAATCCTCATTCCTAGAGGTTTCTGAGGAATATCTTCTAAATACTCAACAATTAAGCCACTTAAAGTTTTAGGGCCTTCTGTTGGTAATTCCCATTCCATTTCTTTGTTAATTTCACGGATATTGGCCGTACCATCAACCAATACAGAGCCATCAGACTGTACGTCAACTTCTTCGCTCGCTGCACGAGTTTGTGTTGTTGTGAAATCACCCACAACATCTTCAAGAATGTCTTCAAGTGTGACCAAGCCCTGAATGTCACCGTATTCATCCACAACCAGACCAATACGCTCTTTGCTTTGTTGGAATTTTAAAAGCTGAGTATTTAATGAGGTGCCTTCAGGAATATAGTAAATTTCACGCACTGCACGTAAAAGAGACGGTTTATCGAACTGCTCTTTGGTTAGCAGTCGAAGCGCATCTCGAGAGTGAATAAAGCCAACAGCATCGTCAATCTGGTCACGATACAGCAATACGCGAGTATGTTGTGCGTTGGTTAAATGTTTGGCGATGTCTTTCCAATCGTCATTAATGTCAATGGCATTAATTTCGTTTCGTGGGATCATGATATCTTCAACCGTGACATGATCTAAATCGAGAATAGACGTCAACATGTTTTGGTGGTTGCTAGGCAGTAATGCGCTGGACTCATTTACCACTGTTTTTAGCTCTTCTTTACTTAAGCTATGTTCTTCAATGTCTTGGTTTGAAATACCAAACAGCTTAAGAATGCCATTGGTGATCCAGTTTAATCCAATTACAAATGGGAACATCAGTTTCAAGAGACCTTTCAATATTACAGAGCTTGGAAAGGCAACTTTTTCTGGATGTAATGCCGCGAGTGTTTTGGGAGTGACTTCTGCAAAGATGAGAATTACGAATGTGAGTGCTATTGTATTGACAAGAGGACCCCAAACATCACCGAAGTACCTTTCTGTAATAATGGCAGCAACTGTAGCGGCAGCAATATTAACGAGGTTATTACCAATGAGGATGACACCAATTAATCTATCAGGACGCTGTAGTAAGCTACTAACACGTTTCGCACCTTTATGATTTTCTTTTTCTAAGTGTCTTAGTCGATATTTATTTATCGACATCATGCCTGTCTCTGAGCTTGAGAAATAAGCCGAGAGCAAAATAAGTAAGCCCAAAATAGCAAAGAGCGTACCGGTTGATATGTCGTCCAAAAGAGGATCCCTTTTCTAATATTGAATAGGTATTAAGCGTTACTGAAAGTACTGAGTCAAGTTAAAATTTTACCAGAATTACTTCTTGTATGAATCTGCTTCCAAAGTAGGCCAAAGTCACTAAACCTGAGGCGCCTAAAATTGCAAAAACTACAGGTTTACCACGCCAGCCAAAGCGGTGATGACCCATCGTAACAGTTGCAAAAACTAACCAAGCTATGATTGATAACACGGTTTTGTGGATGACCTCTTTAGCAAACATACCTTCAAGAAAGATAAATCCAGACATGAGTGCCAATGTAAAGATACCTGTGCCTACAGTAAGCAGTTGGTAAAGTTGCCTTTCAACCAACATAAGAGGTGGTAGATGGCTGTTCATAATGGCTAGGTCTTTTTCTTTCAGACGTTTATCTATATAGAAGAATTGCACAGCATAAAGTGTAGCAATAATCAAAATACAGTAAGCAAGTAGTGACAGCGAAATATGTACAACGAGCCCTAAATCCACATTAATACTTTGCATAATAATATGATGGGGGATAAATAAGCTGGCGATTAATAAAATAGCAGCAAAGCCATAGACTACAGGGAGTAACAGAGTAGCAGGGAACTTTAGTGATACAGTTGTGACGCTCACGACAATTACCCAGCAAGTTAACATCGCGACATTAACAGTGCTTAAATCTTGCCCATCATGGGTAAAAACTGAATTTACTAACACTAACATATGCGCCAATATAGCGCCTGTACTGAGCAGAACCGTTAGTTTTTGGCTCGGCCCTTCTTTATGAAATAGGCGTGACAGTACATGCCCTGTTGCTAGAACATATAAAAGGCTGGCAAGTAAAGACAGGCTAATGATCAACATGTTAAATGTAGTCCAGATGTTAGTATCCTTGTTATAGGCTATTGTATTTTATGCCACCGTTCTTGCAAAGAGGTTATAAAAAGAAACTTTGTCTTTACTTGAATACTGTATTACTCGCCTGCATATCAGTATAATGCGCTCAATTACGACTTATTGGAACCTAATACATGTTTGAAAATCTCCAAGAACGCTTAGGTAAAACGTTAAAAAACATCAGTGGCCGCGGCCGACTTACCGAAGACAATATTAAAGAAACCCTCCGTGAAGTGCGTATGGCACTGCTTGAGGCTGATGTTGCATTACCGGTTGTTCGTGAGTTTGTTAAACAAGTAAAGGAACGTGCGGTTGGTGTTGAAGTAACGAAGAGCTTAAGCCCGGGTCAAGTTTTCATCAAAATAGTGCGTGAAGAACTTGAAAAAGCCATGGGTGAAGCCAATGAAGAGCTTAACCTAGCTGCGCAGCCGCCAGCGGTATTAATGATGGCGGGTTTACAAGGTGCGGGTAAAACCACCAGTGTTGGTAAACTGTCTAAGTTCTTAAAAGAGCGCAAAAAGAAATCAGTACTCGTCGTGAGTGCCGACGTTTATCGTCCTGCGGCGATTAAACAGCTTGAAACACTAGCTAACGAAGTCGATGTTGAGTTTTTCCCAAGTGATATTTCGCAAAAACCTGTAGATATTGCTACCAATGCGATAAGCCATGCGAAGAAGAAATTCATTGATGTTGTGATTGTCGATACGGCAGGTCGTTTGCACGTAGATAGCGACATGATGGACGAGATCAAAGATCTTCATGCGGCAATTAACCCAGTTGAAACCTTATTCGTTGTTGACTCTATGACGGGTCAAGATGCTGCAAACACTGCAAAAGCGTTTGACGAAGCGTTACCACTAACTGGTGTTATTCTGACTAAGACCGATGGTGATGCGCGTGGTGGTGCAGCATTATCAATTCGTCATATCACGGGTAAACCAATTAAGTTTATCGGTGTGGGTGAGCGCACTGATGCACTTGAACCTTTCCACCCAGATCGTGTTGCTTCACGTATTCTAGGCATGGGTGACGTACTTTCATTAATCGAAGAAGTTGAAATGAAAGTCGATAAAGACAAAGCAGCAAAAGTTGCTGAAAAGGTCTTTAAAGGTGACGGCTTCACGCTAGAAGATTTTGCAGAGCAACTTCGTCAAATGAAAAATATGGGTGGCATGATGGGGATGCTTGATAAGCTTCCTGGTATGTCTAACTTACCAGATGCAGTGAAAGATCAGGTGGGTGACAAAACTTTCAATCAAATGGAAGCGATCATCAACTCAATGACACCAAAAGAACGCGCTCGTCCTGACTTAATCAAAGGGTCTCGTAAAAAGCGTATTGCAGCGGGTTCTGGTACTCAGGTACAAGACGTCAACAAACTGCTTAAGCAATTTACCCAGATGCAAAAGATGATGAAGAAGATGAAGGGTAAAGGTGGCATGATGAAAATGATGCGCAACATGAAAAACATGATGCCACCTGGCATGATGGGTGGTGGCCCGAAGTTTTAATTAAAACTTTATAATTATATTAAAAAAAGGAAGCAACCGAGAGGCGCTTCCTTTTTTGTTTTAAGTTTACAAGACGCTAACTAAGCGCTTACAGCCTCTGCTTGTGATCTTGCTGCTTTTGTTAATCTCACAAGCTCTTTACGCACTGACATACCATCATGGCATGGCGTTTCAAATTGAATGAAATAGTTTTTCTCATTAGCTCTTAGATAACAGCCATCCGATACGAGCGTTGTCATCACAACATCATCGGCTTCAATATTATGCATGAGCTTAAGAATGAGTTGATTGGCATCGCGATGATCTTCATTCATGTGCTCAACCATACGAGCTTCGTCTTCAAGCGAAAATTGTGGCGCTTCTAGTTGCCATTCATTTTGTTCAATCCAGAAGATGTGGCCAAAGCCCCCGATGTAGCGAACACGCTTTACTTCCATTCTCCAAAGCTGAAAATCATGGGCTTGTCGGTACGATATGGCTTCTGGATATTGTCGTTCGTATCTTGCCAGTAGCAATTCAGATTCTTCTTTTGGTACTGGGGCTGCATCACCGACCACGGTAACGCGGGCATGAGCATTCTGATCACCTTGTTCTGCAGCATCAAATACAGTGGCACACATTCTACTGTCTTCACTCAAGTTTCGTGAGTGTTGCGCAATCCCTGCAATATAAAAAATAAGCCGACCTTGATTGTCTGTCATAAATGGCGACACAGACCCAAAAGGATAACCTTGCAGGTTTTTTGAAATTGTTGAGATCACACAAACATGTGACTGTCTGACTAAAGTGCGTGCTTCAAAAGCTGCCTGTTCACGCATTTTGGGCTCCTGTAAGAGGTTCTGAAAAAATCATAGGAATTGAAAAGCTGGGATGTTGGTTAATTTGCATGCCAGCTCTATATATAGGTTGTAGTATGTCTGTTTTAAGGACATGTTGCGGACTACCATCTTGATGGATATATCCATCGTGCAGTAATAAAACCCTATCCGCATATAATGACGCAAGGTTTAAGTCATGCAATACAGCAATGACAGTATTACCTTGCTGTGCAAACGCTTTCGCTATACCTAACGTACAATGTTGATGGTGTAAATCTAATGCAGAGGTCGGTTCGTCAAGCAACATGAGTTTGCCTTTGGTATCCGTTTTATGTGCATTGAGTTGCGCCAAGCATCGTGCAAATTGCACCCGTTGAAACTCTCCACCCGATAACACAGTGACATCTCTATTTGCTAAATGAGCCAAAGAGAGCATCTCAATAATTTGACTTACGGTGTCGGCCTGCTCTTTGGTACTTTCTTGATACGGGTAGCGGCCCATGGCAATCAATTCGGCTGCACTAAACGCAAAATTGACGCGATTATTTTGCAATAGCATCGCTCTTTGTTTTGCCAACGTATTTGGGTCAAAGTCAGATAATAGCTGATTGTAAAAGGTCACCTGACCTGTAAAAGATAAATCATCACAAATTGCACTCAACAGTGTTGATTTTCCGGCGCCATTTTCACCCAGTAATACAATAAATTCGCCTTGCTTTGCGTTAAACGACAAGTTCTTAATAATATGCTTATTGCCGCGTGTAATATTAAGGTTATGACATTCAAGCATGCATACCTCGTTTTTGTTTAATTAATTGGTAGATGAAAAAAGGTGCGCCAAATAATGCGGTCACAATACCGATTGGTAATTCAGACGGGGCAACAATTAAGCGTGCTATCCAATCTGCCAGCAGCATTAACAAACAACCCAGCAGCATACTCAGTGGTAGCATTTTTCTTAGATCTGGACCAACTAGTAGTCTTGCGATATGCGGCACTACCAGACCAACAAAACCAATCATGCCACCCATAGCAACAGCACCGCCAACGCCAAGTGCTACGAAAAAGACGACTTCTGTTTTCAGACGTTTTACATTGACGCCCAAATGTCTTGCGTCACGTTCGCCCAGCATAAGGGCATTAATTTGTCTTTTTTTCATAAGTAAACAGAGTGTGCTCACTATGATAAGTGGTGCACCATAGGTAATGGCTGACCAGCTCGCACCACCCAGAGAACCCATTTGCCAATACGTCATCAAACGCAGTGCACTGTCATCGGCAAAGAAGCTAAAGAGTCCAATTATCGCCATGGCTATCGCATTGATGGCAACGCCGGCGAGTAGTAGGGTTGTTATTTGTACTTGCCCTTGGTGGTTTGCCAGACGGTAAATAATACTGGTAATCGTTAACGCTCCGACAAATGCAGCTGGCGCAATCATGGCTTCATTAATGAAACTTACTTTTGGCGCGAGTGCAATGACGGCAATCGCTGCGACAGCCGCACCGCCAGTCACCCCCATTAGACTCGGATCTGCGAGTGGGTTTCTACATAAGGCTTGCGTAGCGGCCCCACTGCAAGCTAAAACCGAGCCGATCAGAATGGCCAGAACAAGTCTTGGTAAGCGAATTTGCGATACTACGCTAAGTTGCAATGCGTTGATGTCGGTTACAAAACTATCGGGCATTAACCATGCAATTGGCATTTTCCAATCCCAACCCACTGGTCCCGTGCTTAATGAAAGCCAAGCCAAGAAAAAGAGTGAGATGGCACTGAGCCAATACCATTTTAAGTGCTGGTTAGAGTGAAGTGTAGGAAGCGCAAGAGTGGTCATAGTACATTTTTAAGGTGAAATTCATTTAATGTCGCGATAGCTTCTGGTAAGCGTGTTGTCATACCCAGTGCCATTAAGGAGTCCATAATAAGTAGCCGACATGCTTTTGCAGCTGGAATTAACGCAAGTGCAGCCTGTTGGCAAAATTTTTCAGCGCCGCCAGCACCATTTACAACATGGCTAGGTGCCACCAAGAAATCAGGGTTACTCACTACTAAAGATTCGCGGTTAAAAGGTTTAAAGCCCTTATGTTGAGCGAGGTTACGCACGCCTGTATAACTAAAAAGTAAATCAGGCACCGTTTCTTTGCCTGCGACCATTAACCCTCGCTCACCAGCTGAAAGAATAAATAATGCTTTAGATTCAGAAATAGGGGCTTTGACTGGCAATGCTTTCTTTAGTTGTGCGATAAGCTTTTGCGCGCTCTCTTGTTGGTTTAAATCAGCGGCGACTTGATTGATTAATTGAAAAAGCCCATCTACATGCTTAGGTTTGTTATAAAGCTTGAGTGCAACACCAGTACTCTTTAATTGCGTAAGTACTTCGGGGCGACCTGTGCCTTCTAAGGCCAGTATAATTGTTGGCTGTTTTGATAAAACGCCTTCGGCAGCCAGATCTCGATAGTAGCCTACTTTAGGTAGAGCAACTGCTTTAGGTGGCCAAGTACTTGATGTATCTACAGCGACCACTTTCTCTCCAGCGCCAAGTGCATAGACTATATCTGTGATGGTGCCACCTGCAGTTACAATTCTTTGTGCTGAGCTATTAAAGCTAATGGTTAAAAGCAGTAAACCAATAGAAATAATGTGTTTCATTGTTTTCTCTTGTTTATAAATTTTCATAGCACTCATAGCCATAGCCTTGGCTTTATGAGCAAATTGCTAAATCCCTCTATGTTATTTCATCCTCGTTTGCTGATGATACCTATCAGAACCCTTAAAATCTATATAATAATAAAAACAATTATCATTTGTGATCAATTTAAAATGTGATTATAGTGCTCTCGAAATTGATTCGTTCTTCCTGTTTGAGGTAAAAAAATGTTTAAGAAGACACCCATTTCGATCAGTATTACTGCAGCTGTATTAACTGCATCATGTTCGTTTATTGCTGCGGCTGAAGAAGCTCAGTTTGAAAAGCAAAGTGAAGTTATTGTTGTATCAGGCTCTAGAATTGAGCAAAAACTGGTTGATGTTGCGGGCTCAGTGAATGTCGTTACTGAACAAGAAATTGAACGTGAGTTGGCAGTGGACTTAAATACTGCATTTAAGTATCAAACAGGGATTACAACATCGGGCTCTACAGGTGAAGCTCAAGCGCTCAATATTCGAGGCATCGGTGGAAACCGTGTGGTTTATATCAAAGATGGCCGACGTATAAACGATGCCTATGCAGGCGGCGGTGGCCTGATCATTGGTCGTGGATACTTTGATATTGATAACGTTCAACAAATTGAAGTAGCTAAAGGTGCTGCGTCCTCTTTATATGGTTCTGATGCGCTTGGTGGTATTGTTGTTATCTCAACCAAGGACCCGTCAGATTATTTGGCGAATGACACCACATATGCACAATTAGGGTTAGGTTACTATGGCGTTAATTCTGAAAAGAGCTTTTCAGCTACGTATGCTCAAAAAGTAGGTGAGATGAATGCGACATCGATTCAATTAACGAGAAGAGATGGTAAAGAAGCGCAAAATTACCAAGAAAATCTCCCTGGCTTTGATTACACCTCGAATGCTGTGTTGATCAAATCAGAATTTGATATTTCAGACAACGAACGTTTATTGGCAACGGTTGACTTTTTTGACCAAGAAACAAAGCAAGTAATAGCAGCCACAATTAATGAGACAACGGATCAGAATGAAAGCCTATCTTTGTCTTTAGCATTTGATAGCGCGAGTGCGACTGCTTTTTACGATAATTTGAAGGCACAAGTCTATTACACCGACTTTGAGCAGAAGAGTGACCAACTACGCGCAAATGACGGTAGCCGCAGCAGAACCGGCCCTTATACCGATTACAACGACTATCGCTTCGAGCAGTCTATTTTGGGGGCTCGAGTTGTATTAGATAAAAACTTAGAAGTAGCAGGGCTAAACCACCAATTCGTTTATGGTTTTGATTACGATAGTTACGAGACAGCTAGACCACGATATAAAACACGACTTGATGCGCAAGGGAACAAACTACTTGATAAAGAAGGGCAGAAAACTTTCCCTGGTGCAGATACAAGTATGCTCGGGATATTTTTTCAGGACAACATCACGCTTATACCTGATTCTTTAGACCTTAATGCAGGTATTCGTGTAGACAGGTATGACATGACGCCTAAAAAAGATGCCTTGTATGAGGGGACAGAGTTTTCTGATATTACAGAAACGGCCTTATCACCAAAACTTGGTTTAGTTTATTCTTTTTCTGACAACCTTAATCTTGTTGCACAATACGCTCGAGGTTTTAAAATTCCACCGCATGACCTTGCATATCAAAGCCATGGTGTTGAACCGTTTTACCAGATTTTACCAAACTCAGATCTAAATCCTGAAACCAGTGACAGTGTTGAGTTTGGCGTTAAAGGTGATTTTGAATCACATGGCTTTACCATTACCTTGTTCAATACAAAATTCGAGGACTTCATAGGTAATAAGGTTGTGCGTGTGGAACCAAGTACCATTCCAAACATGCCACCCAAAACATATTATCAATATCAAAATATCAGTGAAGTTGAAATAAAAGGGATCGAGACAACTTATACAGTGTGGGTTAACGATAATGTCTCGTTTGATACAGGTCTTACTTTTATAAATGGTAAAGATAAAGAAACCAACGAGTACTTAAATTCAATCAGCCCGATGAATGGCTTTGTGAAAGCCCGTTATGAAAAAGGTGATTGGTCAGTCACAGGAGCGTTTAAGTTTGCTAAACGCATGACAAAGGTACCAAATAACGACGTGGTTCAAACATCAGGGTGGGGGACTGTTGATTTATTTGCTGATTATGACTTTGGTGTAGTGAAGTTGAATGCCGGCATATTCAATTTATTTGATAAAGCATATATCCCTTATGAAAGTGTTGCAGGACAGGCAGCTGACGCAGATTTAACACAGTTTACGCAGCCAGGAAGAAACTTTGCTCTCAATGCAAAAATGACATTTTAAGGCGAGTCTACGTTACTAGGCTTAAAAAACGGATGTGAGTTTCCACATCCGTTTTTTGTTCGTATGACAAATTTATTAAGCTTTTCAACTACCAAGCAATTAAAGGGTGCGTGCTTAATACAATAAAATCCAAAACAAACTTGCATTGTTGAAAAAAACTCGTACAATTCCCCAGCTTCCCAAATTGGGAAGTAAATCTTATTAATGAAAACAGTCAACTAATTGAGGACGGTATGGTAACTATTCGTTTGCAACGTGGCGGCGCTAAAAAGCGTCCATTCTATCAAATCGTGGTTGCGGATAGCCGTTTCTCACGTGACGGTCGTTTCATCGAGAAAGTAGGTTTCTTTAACCCAATCGCTGCGGGTCAAGAAGAGAAATTACGTTTAGATTTATCACGTGTTGAGCACTGGGTAGGTCAAGGCGCATCTCTTTCAGATCGCGTAGCTAAGTTAGTTAAAGACGCTCGTAAAGCGGCTTAATAGGCGTAAGTGTAACCATGAGTCAAGAAAACACCTCGATTATTGTAGTAGGTAAGCTTGGTGCCCCTTATGGTATTAAGGGCTGGCTTAAGGTGCATTCATTTACTGATGATCCCCAAGGGATCTTCGAATTCAGCCCATGGTTGATAGGGCAACAAGGTAAATGGCAATCTCTTGAAGTGAGTGACTGGCGTCGCCACAACAAGGGCTTTATCGCCAAGTTTGCGCAAGTAAACGACCGAGACGAAGCAATGGCTTTGACCAATGTGGAAATTTCAGTTGATTCGGCGCAACTTCCTGAGCTCCCTGAAGGTGAGTTCTATTGGCGAGATCTTATCGGCATGTCTGTTGTAACTGATAAAGGTTATAATTTAGGCACAGTCGATGACTTGATGGAGACTGGCTCAAACGACGTTTTAGTTGTGAAAGCAAATAAAAAAGATGCGTTTGGTCAATCAGAAAGATTAATTCCGTTTTTAACTGATTCAGTTATCAAGGGGGTTAATCATGAAGAAAAAGTAATTACTGTAGACTGGGATCCAGGCTTTTAAATGAGCCAGCAAAAACCATTATGGGTCGGTGTTATTTCACTGTTTCCCGAAATGTTTGATGCGATTACCCAGCAAGGCGTAACGGGACGCGCTGTTAAAAACGGTTTAATCGAGTTTAACAGTTGGAATCCACGTGACTATGCAACTGATAAGCATAGAACCGTAGATGACAGGCCTTATGGCGGTGGTCCGGGCATGTTGATGATGGTTGACCCATTAAAACAAGCGATTCTTGATGCCAAAGCGGCAGCAGGAGAAAACGCCAAAGTAATTTATATGTCCCCTCAAGGGCGAAAACTAGATCAGCAAGGTGCGACTGAATTAGCTGCATCAGAAAAACTGATATTAGTTGCGGGTCGTTATGAAGGTATTGATGAGCGGATCATCGAGTCTTATGTAGACGAAGAATGGTCCATCGGCGATTTTATTCTCAGTGGTGGTGAACTACCAGCCATGACACTAATCGACGCAGTTGCGCGTTTGGTGCCAGGTGTTTTAGGTCACAACCAATCAGCTGAGCAAGACTCCTTTTCGGATGGCTTGTTAGATTGTCCTCATTATACACGGCCAGAAACATTGGATGGCAAGCAGGTGCCTGCTGTATTACTCAGCGGAAACCATAAAGAGATAGCCAAATGGCGGCTTAAGCAGTCATTAGGCAGAACTTGGCTTAGACGTCCTGACTTGTTGCGTAACCTAGCTCTGACTGAGGAGCAAGCCATGTTACTTGCTGAATTTCAGCGAGAACATGAACAAGCTTGTGGCTAGAAGACAGTTACACCTAGGAATGTGAGAAATAAAATGGCAAAAGTAAACCAAAATATTATTAAAGAGCTTGAAGCTGAACAGCTTAAGCAAGACGTACCTGCGTTCGGCGCTGGTGATACAGTTGTTGTACAGGTACGCGTTAAAGAAGGTAACAAAGAGCGTCTACAGGCCTTTGAAGGTGTTGTTATCGCTAAGCGTAACCGTGGTCTACACTCAGCTTTCACAGTTCGTAAAATCTCGAGCGGTGAAGGTGTTGAGCGTGTATTCCAAACGCACAGCCCACTAGTAGATAGCATCACAGTTAAGCGTCGCGGTGCAGTTCGTCGCGCTAAGCTTTACTACCTACGTGAGCGTTCAGGTAAATCAGCACGTATTAAAGAAAAACTTAATTAATACGCGCGTTTTACTACGCTTTAAAAACAGGCCACTCTTTGAGTGGCCTGTTTTGGTTTATATACCAAAAAACCATATCGCACTTTGTGATGTCATAGACTTATACCAACCCTCAAGAATACTCAATTATTTCTAGGGACTAAAACTGACGCTAGCTTCGTTGAAAATTTCTTATTTAGAACAACTAAATAAGAAATTTTCGCCTTGCTATCGACGAGTTTTCCTTGCCTCAAAATAGATTACTTAATTAAGAGGATTGGTATAAATTTAATTCATCTCTTCACTTTTATCTGCCATGCCATCCTGTTAGACTAGTTGTAATTATTTATTTACTGGTGTTCATAAAAGTTTACAGTTATGACGGGTGAGCAAACATTAGCACAACTTAGAGCCGGCATTGATGAATGCGACAGTCAGCTCGTACAACTCCTTGCTAAACGCAACGCATTAACATCTCAAATTGGTGCCATCAAACAAGAAATTGGCGCGCCTTTACATGCGCCTGACAGAGAAAGCCTCTTAATTGAAGCGAGAAGGCAGCAGGCTGAACAACACAACGTAAACCCAGATCTAGTTGAAGATATGCTTAGACGCATGATGCGTGAGGCGTACGAAAATCAGCAAAGTAAGCTTGCCTGTAAAGCGCCAGAGTTATCACCTGTTGTGATTGTCGGTGGTGAAGGGGCAATGGGTCAGCTATTTGCTAAGCAGCTTACTCGCTCAGGGTATGAGATTCGTATTTTGGACCGAGCGCAACAAGCCGATGCAGAGGCAATATTAACTGGGGCTAAATTGGTGCTTGTGAGTGTGCCAATTAACGCTTTGGAAGAAGTCGTCTCGTCACTGCCTGCTTTACCTGATGATTGTGTCTTAGTTGATATTACCTCCGTTAAGCAAGCACCTTTAAAAGTGCTAATGGATAAACATACGGGCCCAGTCGTTGGTCTTCACCCAATGTTTGGCCCTGATATTTCTCATTGGGTAAAGCAAACTGTTGTGGTGTGTTCTGGGCGAATGCCAGAAGCATGCTCTGGTCTACTTGAACAGTTAAAAGTATGGGGTTGCCAGTTAGTAGAAATGGATGCGAAAAAGCACGACCAAGCTATGCAGATCATTCAGGTTATGCGTCACTTAACCACGTTCGTCTATGGCCAGTTTTTGGCGAAGCAATGCCATACATTAGAAGAGCTTCGAAGCTGCTCTTCACCTATCTATCAACTTGAATTAATGATGGTCGGCAGGCTATTTGCTCAGTCTCCAGAGTTATATTCGGACATTATGTTAGCGCAATTTAATGACGTAGAAGGGTTATTAGCGAGTTATCAAGAAACCTTTGAGTTAACGCTAGATAAACTTAAAGCGGGCGATAAAGCGGCATTGATTGATTCGTTCTCAGAAGCAAAACACTATTTCTCGGGCTGTGCAGAGCAGTTCTTAAAGCAAAGTCGTGGTCTGCTTAATAAAGCCAATGATGCAAAGGTGTTAGATATATAACGTTTATACCAATCCTCAATAATACTCAATCATTTTGAGGGATTAAAACTGACGCTAACTTCGTTGGAAGTTTCTCATTTGAGCAACTAAATAGATCGCTTAATTTAGAGGAATGGCATTAAACGAGCACTCCTTAATAAAGGTTAATATATTAAAAAGGCACTTCAGAAAAGTGCCTTTATCAATTAACTTAATGGTGTATTTTAAACTTCGACGGCTTGCATAGACTCACTTTGATAGCACCCTAAAATGCGTACAAATTGAGTATGATCTTTAAGCTCTTCAAGGGCATTCTGTACATGCTTTTCTGCCGTATTAGCAAGTAAGTCAACATAGAATACTTCTTCCCACGGGTTACCCGGTACAGGGCGAGATTCCAACTTCACCATATTGATGTTATGGGCTTTAAAGACCATTAGTGCATCGGCCAAAGAACCAACCTGCTGCTTGGTTGCCATAATTAGGCTTGTTTTGGTTGGGATCTGAGTTGACACTTGCAATGCTTTTCGCGCCACAACAATAAAGCGACTGTGGTTTTCAGTTTGATTCGCAAGCCCTGCTTTGATGACTTCAAGGCCGACATTTTTACCGGCCTGCGCAGAGCCAATGGCAGCGCTATTTGGTGTTTCTGATACTTGCTTTAAGGCACTTGACGTCGAATCGCAGGTTTCATGCAATACATTATCTAACCCTTGAATGAAGCGGCTACATTGTGCAAACGGCTGAGGGTGAGCAAATATTTTTTGAATGTCACTTAACTCAGCGCCGGGGGCTGCCAGTAAGCAGTGCTCTACAGAGTGTGTGACTTCACCAACTATAGTGACTTGAGCATGTTGTAGTAAATCAAATACCTCGTTGATGCTGCCTGAGCTGGTATTCTCAATTGGTAAAAGACCATAATCAGCTTGGCCTTTTTCAACATGTTGAGTAATTTGTTCAAAGCTCTGACAGCCCATTTCAACTAATTTACCCGGTCGGCGGCTAAAGTATTTGTGGCAGGCTAGTTGGCTATATGAACCTTGGCCACCTAAATAAGCAACACGATGCGTGTCACTCAATGAATCAGGGTTGAGGCTTTTTTGTAATAACGCCTGTTGATTTAAAACCGAATCTTCCAAAATAGTTTGAAAAACACTGTTTACATAAAACGCATCAAGACCGAGAGACTTGCCATAGTTAATCAGCTTTTCTAGTAAAGCCTGTTCACGTTCTTCGTCACGAACAGGTTTATTGTTCGTAATTTTGTATTCCAAAACACTGTGGCTAATACGGCGGCGTTTTGCAAGCAACACCATTAAGTCTGAATCGATTTCATTTATATCTTTGCGTAAAGCATTCAAAGTATTTTCTGTCATAGGTCCTCACTCCCAGCGGCAAAAAAAAACCTCCCAGTTGGGAGGCTTATCTATTCGTAATTACGCGCAAACAGGTAAGCCTCTTCATCTAAAAAAGAAGCTAAAAAAGAAAAAATTGTTGCGTGTAATAGAAATTGTCATTTTTTAATTCAAAAAACTAAATGATTAGAATACATTATTAACACAGGGTAAAGTGTCATACAAGCACTACCTTAGTCTTTGTTGGTAATTTTTCATGCTTATGTAGCAAGATTGTTAGCGCTGTCCTTGGCGAATAGCAAAACAATCTGATATATTGGTCGAAGTATATTGATATAAAAATAACAATTTTAATAAGGGTTTAGCAGTGGTCAATCGTCGACCCCCTTCAAGATTTGGTTTTAATTCTTTAAGCGTCAAACTCTCGATTCTAATTTCGGCGGTGTGTTTGGTCGCGGGGATTTTTGCTGCTGCTTTCATGTTAAAGTCAGAAGAAAAGCAACTTGTTTTCGAAGAGTATGCAGATCTCAAACGCTTTAGCACTCAAGTTATAAATCAATTTTCTAATTATCTTGGATTAAAAAAGAGCCTTTCGGAGCAAACTGGCGCCGTTGTAACAAAGCATCTTTTTTATGACGACCAAACGATTCAAAATCACTCTCCTTCTACAATTAAATTCAGAGATGGCGCTTATCGCAGCACAGCTTCAAATGGACTAACTGCAGCATATTTTACGGGGGAGTCATTAGATGAACAGCAAAAGCAGTTTTTTGCCCGTTCAGAAGCATTATGGGACATTATTGCACCGCCCTTATTACAAGACTTCTTTAACTTCTACATGGTGACAAACAGTCAGTTTGTCAGAATATCTCCGCCAAATACGCTATTGAATACAGCGCCTAAAAAAGGGCTTTTCGATGGTCAAACAATTGCCCAGCTTAAACAAGAACTCAATCCAACGAGAGAAGCAGTTTGGTCTAAAGTGCATTACGATGATGTCTGGAGCAAATGGGTTATCAGTATCTTAGTACCCCTTTACTATGAAGAAGAGTACCAAGGTTATATTGGCACTGACATTAGTATGGTAGACCTACTTAAACATTTACCTGTGCCGACAACCAATCAAGGATATTTAATCTTTGATGGTCAGGGTAATATTTTAGCGGCTCCAAACTTACAAAAAATCTTTAATACAGGGGCCGCGATAAGTCGAAATGAATTAACGCCAGAGCTTGCAAAAGTTGTGGATGATACGTTGAAATTTAAGCTTCCTGACAGACAGTCTATGTTTGATCTGAAGGGGGAAACTCATCTTATCAATGTTACCCAACTCACCGAATTGGGTTGGTATGTTGGCATCTATAAAAAACGTGATTCAGCACTTGCTGCCCTCGAGGAGTTAAAAGTTAAGTTCTTTGGTCTATTTGTGCTTTATGCCATGTTTGTAGCCTTATTGCTCCATCAGGTGCTTTATAAGCTTGTATTGCAGCGTATTAACAATACGGTTGGAGCAGTGAAAGACTTTGGTCGTGGACAATGGGACATGCCAGCTATGCCCAATAATAACGATGAGATTGGCCTTTTAAATGCCACTTTCAATGACATGGGCAAAGAAATTAAAACCTTGGTAACTGGTTTAAACAATAAAATAACCGAAAAAGAGATAGCACAAAAAGCAGCCGATAGGCTTTCAAAAGCAGTTGAGTTCTCAGGCACTGCTGTGGTGATCACCAATGAGCATTTTCAGATTGAATATGTAAACCCGAAAATGCAAGAAATGACTGGCTACAATGAAGCACATTATGCTCGTCAGCCATTACTCAGCATTATTTCAAAAGAGATGTCGATTCTAATTGAAGACATCGACCTTGATCTACGAAGCAGAAACTACTGGCGTGGTGACACCATCCTCCAAGGGGTAACAAATGAACCTATTTGGGTCAGTTTGAGTATTTCGCCGATACGTGATGAAAGTGGCCATATTTCAAGTTATGTAGCCTCAGCTCAAGATATCTCGTTTGTTAAAGAAAGTCAGAGAAAAATGGAAGAGCTAGCATATTTTGACACTTTAACTGGGCTTGCTAACCGTACATTCTTTAGGATGCAATTGAAAAAGTCGATGGCATTGGCAGAACGTGGTCATTATGCATTTGCACTTTTCTACTTTGACTTAGACGAATTTAAACGTATTAACGATACCTTGGGGCATGACGCAGGTGATCGCTTATTGGTGGAAGTAGCCGATCGACTTAAGACTCGTCTTAGAGCTGAAGATACAATTGCACGATTAGGTGGTGATGAATTTGCCGTATTGTTAAGTGGCATTGAGAAACGAGATAATGCGATGGATGTGGCTCAGATGATCCAACGTACACTGAATGTCCCAATTAAATTAGATAATAATGAAGTGATAGTCAGTGCGAGTATCGGTATTACTCTGGCGCCATTTGACAGTAAAGAAGAAGAGCAGCTTCTTAAACATGCTGATTTAGCGATGTATGAAGCAAAAGCGAAAGGGCGAAATACTTTCCACTTCTACTCTCAAGAGCTAGATGAAGCTGCTAATGAGCGTTTATATATAGAAAATGAATTACGGTTAGCTATTCGTGATAACCAATTCACTTTACATTACCAGCCGCAGGTTGATTATCGTAATAATGAGGTAGTTGGGTATGAGGCGTTAATTCGCTGGGAGCACCCTGAAAGAGGACCAATTCCACCGACAAAATTTATTCCTATTGCAGAAGCTACGGGGTTAATTGTTGAGCTTGGAGAATGGGTGCTTGAGGCCGCCTGTCGCTTCTCGGTAAAATTACAAAAGCAAGGTAAAGTTGGAAACATGTCAATAAACCTGTCAGCGAGACAGTTTAAAGACAGTAATATGAAACGTGTTTTATCTGACGTGTTAGCACGTACAAATATGCCACCTAAGTTATTACATCTTGAGCTTACTGAGAGTATGCTTATGGGCGATGTCGAAGCGGCAATTTCGCAATTGCATCAAATTAAAGCTTTAGGGGTTTCTCTGTCTATTGATGACTTTGGTACGGGTTATTCGTCTTTGAGTTATTTGAAGCGTTTCCCTGTAGATATCTTGAAAGTAGACCGCTCATTTGTGAAAGACATTCCCGAAGACCCTAATGATATGGAAATCACAGCTGCTATTATTGCTATGGCACAGAAACTTAATTTAGAGGTTGTAGCTGAAGGCGTAGAGACAAAGGAACAAGTAGACTTCTTAGCGAATAATAATTGTTATGTGGTACAAGGTTATTACTATAGCCCGCCGATCCCGGAACAGAGTGTCGAAGTCTTTAAAGTGCAGTAATTGAAGTATAGAAAAAAGTGGGGGATTAACCCCCTGCAATTTTGACCTTAAACTTCATTGCTTCTAGTATTTGCTTTAGTTTATCTCGGTCATCTCCTTGTATTTCTATGACGCCTTCTTTTACAGCCCCGCCTTGACCCATTTTACTTTTTAGTGTTTTAGCAAGCTTCTTCAGGTCATGCTCAGCAGGATCAATACCCACAACTAACATAACACCTTTCCCTTTACGACCTTTAGTTTGTCTTTCAATGCGAACAGCACCATCTTTAAATAGACGGACTTCAGGTTCGTTTTTCTCACTTTCAGGTTTAATACGGCCTAATTCAGTTGAATAAACAAGATTATTTTCAGACATTTTTCAGTGCTCTTTTAATTCCATCCCTAAATAATAACAGTTTCAAAGAGTGCATTGAATACATGCTGATAGTGGTATGATTTTTCTGCATTAAAATAAATTTTGAGAATAAGTTCGATATTTTTTGGCGATTATTTCTAAACAAGTTATATTTAAGAACAACGGATGAATAACAAATTCGAACCATATTAGGAGGTTATAATGAGTTTGAGCAAAAGCGCTTCTGCCGATGGCAAAACGTTGACGATACAGATAAAAGGAAAGTTTGATTTCAATTTGGTTCAGTCTTTCCGTCAAGCGTATGCAGAGGTGGATGGGCAAACAGATAAGGTGATTATCGATTTGCGAGAAACTGATTATATGGACAGTTCAGCACTAGGTATGCTTCTAAATATGAAGAAGACTCTCGGTGAATCTGTGTCGAGCATTACAATCAGTAACTGTCGACCTCAGTTGAAGAAAATACTGCAAATTTCACGTTTTGATAAAAAATTTGATATTGACTGATAAAGATAAGATCCTACCTTGCGAATTTTAGTCGTTGATGACCAACCCTTAAATTGCACCTTGCTGAAAACCATGCTCGAGCAACAGAGTTATCAAGTCGAGGTTGCAAGTAATGGTCAACAGGCACTTGAGAAGTTAAACGAGTATTCAATAGATATTGTTTTGCTCGATGTCATGATGCCTGTCATGGATGGTTTTGAAACAGCGCCACTGATCAAACAGCAAGCAGGGGATGTTTATTTACCTATCATTTTTATCACTGCCTTAGAAGATCATCAAAGCTTTGAAAAATGTTTAGAGGTAGGCGGCGATGACTTTATTCACAAGCCGTTCGACAAAATCATTCTCTCCGCCAAAATTAAAGCGCATGCAAGAACTCGTCGTTTAAGCCAAGAGGCAAATAGGCAAAAGAAAGAGCTTGAATACCACTACAATCAAACTGAGCGCGAGCATGAAATTGTAGAGCATATTTTTAGCAATGCGCTCTCTCAGCAAAAGAATTTTCCTAACATCTGTGACTTCCATCTATCACCAGCATCTATGTTTAATGGTGATATGTTCTTAATGGCACAGAGCCCACTTGGTGGTTTTTATTGTTTGCTTGGTGATTTTACTGGCCATGGTTTAGCTGCTGCAGTAGGGGCGTTACCTGCATCTCGTATTTTCTATGCGATGGTGGCGAAAGGCATGGCGGTCAGTGATATTGCATATGAGCTCAATAGTGCATTAGCTGAGTTATTGCCCGGGCACATGTTTTGCGCAGCTGCAATTATAGAGTTAAGTGAATCAGGGCGAAGTGTCTCAGCTTGGTTGGGCGGTATACCAGATATTTATGTAATTGATAAAAGTGGTTTGGTTGTTAAGACACTTGAGTCACAGCATATGGCGTTAGGTATTTTAGAAGCTGATGAGTTTGAGAGGAATATTGTCCATTTTGAGGTTAATGACGCTCACCGGCTTGTTATGGCAACAGATGGCATTGTTGAGACTGAGAGCAAGCAAGGTGAAATGTTTGGCGAGGAACGTTTAAAAGCAACACTGGCAAGCACAACAAATATCGGCACTGAGGATATTATCTCTCAAGTTCATCAGTTTTCTGGTCACAGTGAGCAACAAGATGATTTGAGTATAGCGATTATTAATTGTGTAGCTAATCCATTGATCATCAATTCAGAAGCAACTTACTCCCAATTACCTTTTAATTTTCATGTTGCGCTAAACGCGGAGCAAATGAAGCGAAATGATCCTATTTTAGAACTGGTTAATATGCTGAGTACTGTAGAGGGGGTCGATAATCATCGTTCAAATATTTTTCTCCTACTTTCTGAGGCCTATAACAACGCATTAGATCATGGCGTATTAGGGTTAGACTCAGAAATAAAAAATCAAGAAGATGGTTTCTTTATTTTTTATCAAATGCGTGAAGAAACTTTGGCAAAATTACAAGATGCACAAATTGAAATTAGTGCTAGTTATGAACCAGACCATCAGCAAGTTAGATTTACCATTACTGACTCTGGAACAGGGTTTCATGTCAAACAAAATAGCAGCACCTCTCTATGCCAAGAGCATGGCAGAGGAGTGGGACTTTTAAACGAAATAGCTCATTCTGTGTCTTACAACGAAACAGGCAATTGTGTTGAGCTTATTTATTCACTGAATAATAATCCCTACATTTCTTAACTCAATTAGTATGTTTGCTATTGTTCAATGGCTTACTTCAAATATTCCTTCTTTAGGCTAGAAAAATTTCCAATATCGCTTCAGTCTTTTTAAAGGCTAAGCTAACACCAATTCTCAATCACTTTGAGGAACTAAAACTGACGTCGTTAAAAATTTCTTTTATAACAATTAAATAGAAAGGTTTAGCCTAGTCTAAATATAAGTAGGTAGCTCCGCGATAGCAGGACGTGTGAGCGGTGCTATCGACCGGTTTTCCTTACTTCAAAATAGAACACTTAAATAAGAGGATTGGTATAAAACGCTTTTCGAAATTAAATCACGTTTTATCTGGTCTTTAATGTTTCTCAATGAATTGGTTTTGTACCTTTGCAAAGCTAATTTTGTGTGTTAAGTTTCAGGTATCTGGATGTTTGGATGGCTAAAATGATTTCTTCTTATCTTTCACTTTCGGGCGTAACAACATCGCCTACACTAGTTGAACAAGCGTTAGCGGAATTAGATGCATTTCTAAATTCTGAACAAGGCACTGCGGATGTGGCTTGGTCTTATTTGATCCCTGAATTAGGAGAAGGCGGAAGCTGTAGCTTGTTTGGCCAACTACAAGATGCGCCTTTTGAATTAGAAAGCTACATCAACAATAACCAAGAAAATAACGTGTTATTGGAAAAACTCAATGCGATAGTGCAATTCGTTGTTGATAAAACACAAGTAGATTGGTTTGGTATTTATGCAAATACCTTAACCCCTGAAGGTGAGCAGTTACTTAAACTGGCTTATCATGGTGCGCCTAGTCGTCCTTTGTTCCCACTAACAGAAAACTTTGCAAAGATAAGTAATAACGTACAAGTTGCCTTGTCTTCTAAAGGGCGAGTTGTGAATGATGTCGCTGAATATGTAGCACAAGGTGGTGAGTATTATACCTGTGATCCTAAAGTACAATCTGAAGCATGTTTACCTATGTTTGATAACATTTCAGGCTGTACTGGTATCATCGATGCAGAGGCGTTCTCAACTGGCATTTTTGATGAACAGGTGTTGGCAGTTTTAGTTGCCGCCTGTATTAGAATTCCTCAGTATTTACCGCGTTCGTAGCACTCGAGTTCTTAAAATTTTATGTTACTATTAACGCAGTTTTAACCCCGGGTTATGCCTTGTAAATACTCTGCGCGTTTATAAGGCACACTGACAAATAACTAAATTAAGAGATGACCTATGTTCTCAGAATTAAAACCGTTACCAACTGATCCAATTTTGGGTCTTATGGCTGCTTACAAACAAGATACTAACCCTAATAAAATCGATCTTGGTGTTGGTGTTTACAAAGATGAGCAAGGTAATACCCCTGTACTACGAGCTGTAAAAAAAGCTGAAGCATTTCGTTTAGAAAACGAAACCACTAAGTCTTACATTGGTCTTGCTGGTAATTTAGATTTTTGTCAGAAAATGGAAACCCTGCTATTAGGTGAACACAGCACATTGCTTGCAAACCGTGTTCGCACTGCACAAGCGCCAGGTGGTACAGGTGCACTACGTGTTGCTGCTGAGTTCATCAAGCGTTGTAACACTGATGCGACTGTATGGGTAACAACACCAACTTGGGCTAACCACATCAGCTTATTTGAAGCGGCGGGCCTAACAGTTAAAGAATACCCATATTACGACTACGAAAATAAAGGCTTGTTGTTTGATGAAATGATCGACACGCTTAAACAAGTACCGAAAGGCGATGTGGTTCTTTTACACGCTTGTTGTCACAACCCAAGCGGTATGGACTTAAACGAAGAACAGTGGAAAATCGTTGCTGAACTAGCAAAAGAAGTGGGTTTCACACCGTTAATCGACATTGCTTACCAAGGTTTTGGTGCAAGTCTTGACGAAGATGCAAAAGGCTTACGTTTATTAGCCGATGCAGTTGATGAGCTTATCATTTGTTCTTCATGTTCTAAGAACTTTGGCCTTTACCGTGAGCGTATCGGTGCATGTTCAATCATTGCTAAAGACAGTGCGAATGCTGATATTTCTAACTCGGTATTATTAAGTGTTGTTCGTAGTATTTACTCAATGCCACCAGCACATGGTGCAGACATCGTAAATACGATTTTAGGTAGTACAGAACTAACACAAGAGTGGCATGATGAGCTTGATGAAATGCGTAACCGTATTAATGGTCTACGTACATTGATCAAGGATAGCCTTGCAGCTCAAGGTGTAGCGCAAGACTTCTCTTTCATTGATAAGCAAAACGGTATGTTCTCTTTCTTAGGTATTAATAAAGAGCAAATCGAGCGCCTACAAAAAGAATACGCAATCTATATTGTGGGTTCTAGCCGTGTAAATGTTGCAGGCGTGAGCCAAGCTAACATTGAGTACTTCTCGAAAGCGGTAGCTGAAGTATTAAAATAATTAAGCTCTAAGCTTAATAAATGCCACTTAGTAATAAGTGGCATTTTTGTTTCTGGATTATGCTTTCCTTTGTTTTTAAGTGAATGCAAATCTCTCGCAAATTGCCTGTTTTAGTGCAGTTTGTTATAAGTAAGTAGAAGATGTTCCCAGCATTTTCTAGTCGTACGGTTTATGTAACCGTTACAATCCGCCTAGTGTCAGTCTGTAAGGTATGTTTATGCGTCATGAAATTTGGCAGCAGCTTCGCCAAGAAGCAACAGAGTTAGTAAGTAGAGAGCCTCTTTTGGCAAGTCATGTTTACTCGAGTGTGTTAAATCATGAGTGTTTAGGCTCTGCGTTAAGTTTTATTGTTGCAAACAAGCTTGCGGATGCGGTGGTATCAGCTTTTACAATTCGTGAATTGTTTGACCAAGCCTTTGTTGACTGCGACAGAATGCTGACCCATGTCGCCCATGATATAAAAGCAGTTAAAGATCGTGACCCAGCTGCCGATAGTTACTTAACTGTTATTTTGAACTTGAAGGGTTTTCATGCAATCCAAGCACACAGACTTGCACATTGCCTCTGGCGTCAGAACCGAAAAGAGCTCGCACGTTTCATCCAAAGCCGTACCTCTGAAGTTTTTGGCGTTGATATCCATCCTGCTTGTAAAGTCGGTCATGGCATTATGTTTGACCACGCAACTGGTATCGTAATTGGTGAAACCGCTGTAATCGAAGACAATGTTTCAATCTTACAATCAGTGACACTCGGTGGTACAGGTAATGAACAAGGCGATCGCCACCCAAAAATTAGAGCTGGTGTATTGATCGGTGCTGGTGCAAAAGTACTAGGTAACATCGAGGTCGGAGAAGGCGCACGTATTGGTGCAGGTTCTGTAGTGTTAAATCCGGTTACGCCACATACAACGGTAGTAGGTATTCCAGCTAAAGTGGTTGGTAAGCCAAATTGTCCATGTCCTGCAGAATCGATGGATCAAAACTTCTTAGAAGATGAAGTGTCTCTAGAAAACGAATCGTATACCAGCGCTATGCTATAAAAAGCACATAAATGGTAAAAAAGGCTGCTACTGTGCAGCCTTTGTCGTATCTAAGGTGTGGTTTACTGTAGTGTGAATTTCACCATCATGTACTTGAGTCACCAATGTTTCACCGGTTTTTACTTGTTCGATTGATTTCACCACACTTTTGCCTTTCTTGGTGATGGAGTAGCCTCTCGCTAACACGCTCAGAGGGCTGATGCTTTCAAGTCGTGCAGCTAACATGGCTAACTGTTGCTGCGCGGACTGTTGGTTTTTATTTTGTGCATTCAACAGTCTTTGTTCTAATTGCTGAAGTGTATCTTGTGACTGAGAAAGTCGTCGTTCAGGGTGTTGATGTTGAAATCTTTGTTGCAGCAAACTCAGTTGGTTATTTTTTTGATTGAGCTGAGCATGCACGCCGCGTTGCAATCGCATTGAAAGCTCGTCTAAACGCTGTGCTTGTTGCTGCAGCTGACTATTAGGATGTTGCAGCTTAAGTCGCTGTAATAGCACATTGTTAGTTTGCTTCGCTTCTTTGATTTTACTCAGCATTAAATGGCTTAAACGTGCGTACTTTTCAATAATATGTTTTTTAATCGCATGCTGATCAGGACTGACTAGTTCAGCGGCTGCTGATGGAGTAGGGGCTCTTAAATCAGCAACATAATCCGAAATGGTGGTATCTATCTCATGACCCACCGCACTGATAATAGGTAAACGACTAGCAAATATCTCGCGTGCTAAATGTTCTTCATTAAAACACCATAAATCTTCTAACGAGCCACCACCTCGACCCACAATCAACACATCGACTTCATTTCGTATATTTGCTAAACGAATTTTCTCTGCAATTTGCAGGTGTGCATCGCTGCCTTGAACTTGAGTCGGATAAACGATGACTTCAAGTTGTGGTGCGCGGCGTTTCATTACCGTCAAGATGTCTTTAATTGCAGCGCCAGTCGCAGAGGTAACAACACCTACTTTTCTTATTTGTGTTGGCAAAGGTTGTTTATGTGCACTACTAAATAATCCTTCAGCGGCAAGTTGTAACTTGAGCGCTTCAAATTGTTGTTTAAGTTGGCCTTCACCAGCAGGTTCCATGTGCTCAACAATTAGTTGATACTCACCGCGAGGTTCGTACACAGAGACTCGGGCCGTAACGACGACTTGGGCACCATTATTTGGCCTGTATTTGCTATAACGATTATTACCTCGCCACATGGCTGCTTTTATTTGTGCTTTGTCATCTTTTAAAGAGAAATACCAATGGCCAGATGCCGGTGCAACAAAGTTGGAGATTTCCCCGGTTAACCTTAAAGAAGCAAAACCTTGCTCTAAAATGCCGCGAATTTCTTTATTTAGCTTTGAAACTGAATAAACTTGGTGTTTTGGAGCTGAAGAAACTGAGAATGTCATCATTGGCCTCTAAAAAAATTACCGCGGAACTTTAGCATATTTTTTGAAAAAAAGATTTACTCACTACTACAACGCTGATAAAATTCGCACGCAATTCCTATTACTCAATTCCACGTGAGAGATACCGCAAACATGCTAAGAATTGCAAAAGAAGCCCTAACTTTCGATGATGTGCTACTCATCCCTGCACACTCAACTGTATTACCTCATACCGCTGATTTAAAAACGCGTTTAACGCGTGGTATTGATTTAAACCTACCGCTTGTTTCTGCTTCAATGGACACTGTAACTGAAGCGCGCCTTGCTATTGCCCTTGCGCAAGAAGGCGGTATTGGCTTTGTTCACAAAAACATGACCATTGAAGAGCAAGCTAGAAATGTTCGTAAGGTTAAAGCTTACGAAGCGGGTATCGTGTCTTTCCCTGTCACTGTGACAGCTAACCTGACTATTGAAGGTGCACTTGAGCTTGCACAAGAGAAAGGTTTTTCTGGTTTTCCTGTAGTTGGTGACAATAACCAACTGGAAGGTATCGTAACAAGCCGTGATTTGCGTTTTGAAACGCAACTAGATAAGCCTGTTTCTTCAGTAATGACGAAGAAAGCCGATCTTGTGACAGTTAAAGAAGGTGCTGCACGTGAAGAGATCTTAGGTCTGATGCACGAGCACCGCATTGAAAAAATCCTAGTGGTTGATGATGCGTTTGCATTAAAAGGCATGATCACAGTTAAGGACTACCAAAAAGCACAAGAAAAGCCGAATGCATGTAAAGACGAGCAAGGTCGTTTACGTGTAGGTGCAGCTGTTGGTGTGGGTGCAGGTACTGATGAGCGTATCGCAGCGCTTGTTGAAGCGGGTGTTGACGTACTACTTATCGATACTTCACATGGTCACTCTCAAGGCGTAATTGACCGTGTTAAAGCAACACGTGAAGCATACCCTGATTTACAAATCGTTGCGGGTAACGTTGCAACAGCTGAAGGCGCGATTGCACTAGCTGATGCGGGTGCTGATGCAGTTAAAGTTGGTATTGGCCCAGGTTCTATTTGTACTACTCGTATTGTAACAGGCTGTGGTGTACCGCAAATTACCGCTATCTCTGATGCTGTTGAAGGTTTAAAAGGTCGTGACATCCCTGTGATTGCTGATGGTGGTATCCGTTTCTCTGGTGATATCGTAAAAGCACTTGTGGCTGGTGCATCATGCGTGATGGTTGGTTCTATGCTTGCAGGTACTGAAGAGTCTCCAGGTGAAGTTGAGCTTTACCAAGGTCGTTACTACAAGTCTTACCGAGGTATGGGTAGCTTGGGTGCGATGAACCAAAAAGAAGGTTCGTCAGACCGTTACTTCCAAAAATCAAATGAAGCAGACAAATTGGTACCTGAAGGTATCGAAGGTCGTGTTGCATATAAAGGTCCTATCGCAACGATTATTCACCAGCAAGTGGGTGGTATCCGCAGTGCAATGGGCTTAACTGGCTGTGCAACGATTGCTGAACTAAATACAAAACCTCAGTTTGTTAAAGTAACGTCTGCAGGTATGGGTGAGTCACACGTTCACGATGTGCAGATCACCAAAGAAGCGCCTAACTACCGTATGGGTTAATGCGCAACGCATATTAAAAATTGGGCTAGCTCAGGCTAGCCCTTCTTAATTTAGGTAAAGTTCGTTTTTGTGCTTTACTAAACTTATCGTTTTCTAACCAACGAGATTATCAATGAGCAAAGACATCCACGATTCCCGCATTTTGATCTTAGATTTCGGTTCTCAGTACACGCAGCTTATCGCGCGCCGTGTTCGTGAAATCGGTGTTTACTGTGAGCTTTGGGCTTGGGACGTAACGGAAGAGCAGATCCGTGAATTCAACCCACAAGGTATTATTTTATCTGGTGGCCCAGAGTCAACGACAGAAGAAAACAGCCCACGTGCGCCTGAGTATGTATTTAATGCTGGCGTGCCAGTATTAGGCGTATGTTACGGTATGCAGACTATGGCGATGCAGTTAGGCGGCCTAGTTGAAAGCTCAGACAAGAAAGAGTTCGGTTACGCACGTGTTGAAAAGCTGGGTAACTGTAAATTATTTGAAGACATTCAAGATCACATCGAGAACGGTTCTGATTTCTTAGACGTGTGGATGAGCCACGGTGATAAGGTAATTGAAGTACCAGAGACATTTGTCACTTCAGCTAAAACTGATACATGTCCACATGCGGCTATGTCTTGGGAAGAAAAGCGTTTTTACGGTGTTCAATTCCACCCAGAAGTAACGCACACGCAACAAGGTCAACGCCTTTTAGAGCGTTTTGTTATTGATATTTGTGGCTGTGAAAAGCTGTGGACTCCATCGCAAATCATCGAAGATGCCGTTGCTAAGATCAAAGAAAAAGTGGGTGATGACGAAGTTATCCTAGGTCTTTCTGGTGGTGTTGATTCATCAGTAGTCGCTATGCTTATCCACCGTGCAATCGGTAAGAAGCTAACTTGTGTATTCGTTGATAACGGTTTACTTCGTTTAAACGAAGGTCAGCAAGTAATGGAAATGTTTGGTGACAAGTTCGGTCTGAACATCATCAAAGTGGATGCTGAAGAGCAGTTCTTAAATGACCTAGCAGGTCTATCTGATCCTGAAGATAAGCGTAAAGCAATTGGTCATACATTCGTTGACGTGTTCGATGCTGAGTCTAAAAAGCTGAAAAATGCGAAATGGTTAGCACAAGGTACAATTTACCCAGACGTGATCGAGTCAGCGGCTTCTAAAACAGGTAAGGCACACGTGATCAAGTCTCACCATAACGTAGGTGGTCTACCTGACGATATGGAAATGGGTCTAGTTGAGCCGCTTCGTGAGTTATTTAAAGATGAAGTACGCAAGATTGGTCTTGAGTTAGGTTTACCTTACGACATGCTTTACCGTCACCCATTCCCGGGTCCAGGTCTAGGTGTACGTGTACTAGGTGAAATCAAGAAAGAATACTGTGATTTACTACGTCGTGCAGACGCTATCTTCATTGAAGAGCTACATAAAGCTGACATCTACCACAAAGTATCGCAAGCATTCACTGTATTCCTACCGGTTAAATCGGTTGGCGTAATGGGTGATGCACGTAAATACGACTGGGTTGTATCACTGCGTTGTGTAGAAACAATCGACTTTATGACAGCGCGTTGGTCACACCTACCTTATGATTTCTTAGGTCTGGTATCAAACCGTATCATTAACGAGATTGATGGTATCTCACGCGTGGTTTACGATATTTCTGGTAAGCCACCAGCAACTATCGAATGGGAATAATGAGCAAGTAGTTCATTGCTAATTTGATGATTAAAAAGGCGAATAGATAAAATATTCGCCTTTTTGTTTATTTAAGCTGCAGTTAAACATTTTTTTTAAATTTTTACTTTACCTTTAAAAAAACCTCTCTATAATGCGTCGTCATTGCAGGGGCGTAGTTCCAATTGGTAGAACAGCGGTCTCCAAAACCGATGGTTGCGGGTTCGAGTCCTGCCGCCCCTGCCACTTCTTACTTTGCTTTCTTTGTTACAAACCTTTATATTCTCAAAAAAATTCTTCAAGATTTAACTATGCGCGCATTGCATGCTGATGTTTTAGGTATTACACCACTTAAACTCAATTCACATTTTGCTCCAGAGACATCTGAGTCTGAAATGACTTCGGCTGATCACAGCGATATGCCTTCAATGGCTTCTGAGCAGCAAACTGAGCAACATGAGTTACTAACCCTACCTTATCAATTACATGCTGATTTATTATTGCTACAGCCCGCAGGCTTTGCAGAAATAATAAAGGGCGATAGCGTCAAGCTGCAGAACAATGTTCTTACTCTGCCTTCGGTGAACCTTACGGTTGAGCACAAACGTGCGTTATGGAAGTTATTACATGACAAGTAAAATAGTTGCGGGCTTACTTAATGATATGCCGCTTGAAACCATTATGGATATTGAAGAGGTATGCCATAGCTTTCCTTGGAGTGCTAAAACCATGCAATCCTGTTTAGGAGGCAGATACTACAATGCAGGTTTATTGTTAGGTGATGAACTCGTTGGCTTTTATGTCGCTGAGCAGGTTGGGCCTGATCACACCTTAATGGATATTTGTGTTGCTCCTGAGTACCAAGGGCGAGGCTATGCAAAACAACTTATGGCGCATTTGCTAGAGCAGGCGCAAACACTTGAAGCCGAAAACTGTTTCTTAGAAGTAAGAGAATCAAATTTAAGTGCAATAGCGGTTTACCAAAAATTTGATTTTTCAGAGGTGGGTGTCCGTAAAAACTATTACCCAGCTAAAGAGGGTAAAGAGCACGCAGTGTTAATGGCGAGAAGCTTTTTTTATAACAAACCTCTAATTAAGTGATCTATTTTTAGATAAGGAAAACTGGTCTATAGCACCGCTCAGGTACCTTCGTCTATTTAGGCAAGAATTTTGATATTTAGTTGTTCTCGGCAATTGCTCCTGCATTACTCTACTTTCTGTATCCATGCAGTCGTAAATACGAAATTTTTAAAGAATCAAGCGTCAGTTTTAGCCCCTCAAAAAGACTGAGTATTATTGAGGAATGGTATTAAAAGCGCTAACGGCTATTTAATCTTCAGTTTCAGGCTGGTGTGCCAAAGTGTATTTGATTGCTTCACAAAGGTTTAATTGGGTGTATTGCCACTGGGCTTGCTGATTAGTCATTAAGCTATTTTCAAGCTCTTCTGCAGCACTATGAATGTTCATAAAACCAAAACAGCCTGCACTGCCTTTCAAGCTGTGAGCAAGGGCCCTCAGTGACTCCCATTCTTGATTATCAAAGTATGTTTGAACTTGCTCAAGGTAGTCTGGCAGCTTTTCCATATAATTTTTATTTATCTGTACAAACTTTTCACTGGCTAAGAGGGAGTCCCACTTAGATTGACTCGCAGCCTGAAGTTGAAGGTGTTCTAATAACACTTGGCCTAGTTGCTTTTTATCAATTGGTTTTGCCAAGGTAGCGTCACAACCAGCCGCAAGATATGACTCAACATCATGTTTCATGACATTTGCGGTGAGAGCAATAATTGGACCATCGTAAGCCGCGTGTCTGAGCATTTCTGTGGCTTCTAGGCCACCCATGACAGGCATCTGCATATCCATTAAAATCAGTTGGTAATCATTAACTAGCGCTTTTTCAACCGCTTCAGCGCCATTATTGGCTATGTCTGGCTTAATTCCCCATGCATCAAGAAGAAGGCAGATCAGCTCTTGGTTATCTGGGTTATCTTCGGCGAGTAGAATATTGGCATCAAATTGGGTTGCTGCAAGCTCTTGTGAAGCATCGGGAATGTGCGCAGACTCCTCCAACTTATTGATAAGTTGGTAATCACCGTTTGGGAAGTTTGCTAGAACTCGAATAGTAAACTTACTGCCCACACCTTGTTCGCTCAAAACTTCTACATCACCACCAAGTAGCTGCGCTAAATTCTTAGAAATACAAAGGCCTAAACCGGTACCGCCGAAGCGGCGTGTGGTGGTGCTATCAGCTTGCTCAAATGGTTTGAAGACGCGTTTGATTTCACTGTCAGACATGCCGATTCCGGTATCTTCGATAACAAACTCAACACTTTGGCTTTGGTGAATAAATCGCACGCTTAAGCGTATGCCACCGTACTCGGTAAATTTAATCGCGTTGGTAGTGATATTCAGTAATATTTGCTTTAAACGGGTAATGTCACTGTAAATTGAGCGAGGTAAAGGGAATTGGTAGTCCATCGAAAAGGACAGTTGTTTTTCTTGTGCCAGTGGTGCGATTATCGACTCAACATCTTCAAGTAGAGGCTGAAGCTTGAATGGCCGATTCTCTACATCGAGTTTCTCAGCTTCGATTTTTGATAAATCTAGGATGTTATTTATCAACTCTAATAAGTGCTTCGAGTTTCGCAGTACCGTGCTTAAGTGATTTCGATTTGCGGTCGCTTGCGGGTTGATTATCAACTGTTCGGTGAAACCCATAATCGCAGTCAGAGGGGTGCGGATCTCGTGACTCATATTGGCTAAGAAGCGACTTTTTAAATCACTCGCTTGCTCAGCTTCTCTAATAGCAATTTCGAGCTGTTGATTTGTTTGTTCAAGTTCTTTAGTACGAACATCAACCATTTCTTCTAGGTGTAACTTATAGGTTTTAAGCTCAGATTGGGAATCTCTTATTTGCTTAACCATGTGGTTGAAGTCTCTGAATAAAAGTCCAACTTCATCGTTGCTTTGTTCAGGTAGAGAAACCGATAAATTACCATCCCCCACTTTGTGACTGGCTGCACCAAGTAGTTCAATTGGGTTCAGCAGTAAATTTCTAACCACAATAAAAATAAGAATGGGGAGAGTTATTACCGACAAGATAACGATCAAAGCAGTGATCAAACTAATTGCTTTGCCTGATTGGTAGAGAAGCGCTTTTGGAATACTTGATAAGTAATAATATCCGCCACTAAGCTGAACAGCATAAACCATCCGCTCTATGTTATCGACACTTGATAATTTAATCGATTTAAGCGTACTGCGCTCAGCCGTTTCTTGAATTTCTTGAGTTTCATCTGTATCCAGAGATTGTGCATATAAACTTGGATCTGAGCTAAATAAAATTTCACCTTGCTTCGTGATTAGCAAGTTAAGGGTGTTGTTATAAGGTGACTCTAAGATGCTTGAGTGAATTACTGACGGGTCAACTTGAACTATAATGTAGCCTTGTTGTTTTGGTCTTTTGAGCTGGTAGTCAACACTGAATATTTGTTGTACAAGATAGATATGCGTGGTGTTATTTTCAGTCGGCACCATGAACTTCTGTTGCCGCATACTGCTATTTTTTACCTGTTCAAAAAACGGATAACTTTGTGGTGCCTGATTTAAATTGTTAGCATAGTAAGCTTTTGACTCACCTTCAGGTGAAACAAGGTTAATACTCAATATATCTGGATAGGCATCGCTGTAACTGGCGAATACATCCATTAAAGCGCCTAAGCGAGCTGTTTGTTCAAAGGGAGTATCGAAATCTTTGGCAAGGAAGTCACTTAAAACAGGAGATGTTGAGAGTAACTTAGTAGTCGATTGATAGATTTCAATATAGTTGAACATTTTTTGATGTTGCTGCTCAACAAAACGACTCACTGTGAGTTTAGCTTGTTTTTGTGTTGAGCTTGTTACATTCGTGAGAGTAAAACCACCTAAAAACAGCAAGGGTAAAATCACTAATGGAGTGATATACCATAATAATTTTATACTTAACTTACTGGTTTTCATGCGATTTTAATAACGTCCTAAATGTTCTTCTTGTTAGCATAATGGAACAATGTCCAAGTAACTAATCCTAAGTCAATGCAGCTTTTTTAACAAGTAATATGCGCTATGTTCATACTTGTTTAATAAAACAACTATGTCGTTGTAAAAAGACACTGGGTAAATACTAAGTCGTCAACAAGTTGATAGTGAACATTAACTTTTAAACCAGATTGGACGTGTTTGCTTAAGTTATGCATTATTTCAAAAGTTAAAACAGTCTCATTAAATTCAATCAATTTTGCTTTATCGAAGCCAAAATATTTTTTTACAGATGGATAGAGTGCCTTAAAAATACTTTCTTTAGCAGAAAAAATAACACTTAGAGGGTGTGTTACTTGCTTACCAAAGTCATTAAATTGCGTTTTTTCGTCATCTCGTAAGATATGCGTTTGCAGTTTTGTCTCTTGACTATCTTTCATCAATTTTTCGATATCAATACCTACGCCTGTGGCGCAATCTTGTATGCCAGCTATTGCTGCGGCGATGCCTTTGGTATGGGTAATTGAACCAAATGTTTCTGTTGGCCAAATTGGCACCCTGTCATCTGCGGTGTGAACTATCGGATTATCAATATTTAGTGCTGTTAGTGCCTGAGTGGCGCAAATTCGGCCAGCTAAATATTCGGCTTGGCGTTTAAGAACTGCTTTTTTTATACGTTCAGGAAAAGGCTGGTTGAATAAATCAAAACTTTGAGGTTCATAGCTGTCTGCGTCGAACTCAAGCACCACGAGTTCAAGTGGGAGGTGATTTTTAAAAACAGACGATTTGATTACTTGCATTACTCACTCCTTTTGTGGGAAGTGAGTGTCATTTATTTATTTTTAAATCGCAAGCTTTTCTCAGCAGAATAAAGGATGGACTACTTAAGCGGTCCATAAGTTTTACAAAAGTTTACCTGCTTTCCTTCAATTCAGCTTTTAGGATGAAGCTAAAGTAAAAACGCCTTAGCTAGGTCACTAAACACATACTTTGTTACAAACGAGAGAAATTACTTTGTAATAAAAACCGGAGGTTAAGGTCTTAGTTTAGGAAGTATAAAATGGACTAATACCATGCAGAAGAGTCAAACTTTGTGTTATCTAAGTGCATCGCCTTGGCAGCTATTAAGAAAAACCACCGCTATTTTATTGCCAGCGATTTGTATTCTATTGGCTTATGACTTAGCCGAATCGTCGATGATAGCCAATACCAATGAGCAACTTCTACAGCTCTATGGGTATGCCCAGCCTTTATTTGTAATTTTGATGGCTTTTGCTGTTGCGCTGTCGGTGCGAACAAATATGGCGATGGTGCAATTGGTCGACCAGAAAAATAAAGGATTGTTTGCTCATATTCGCTTTGGTGTATTTGCCAGTGCCGCTGTATCTATTTTCTTATTACTCACATTAGACGAAATACTTGCCTTATTTGGTTTTTCTGAGTGGTTGAGTACTTTATCGGACGTGCAGTCTGCTGAGTTTTCCTCTGAGATCATGTCGTTTTTAACAATGCGGATCAGTACTCTCTTTGCTCTAGTAGTTATTTGGCAAGTGAGCAGCGCGCTCAGAGCGTTAAACGATTGTTGGTGTTCAGCGCTGTATTTATTGCTTTGGATGGTTTGTAAATCAGTAGGGTTGACTGTGTTAGTTCAGCAAGTTGAGCCTAATTTGCTAAGCTCTCTCGGCGAGTTGCATGCTTTTGTTGATGTTTTATTTGCAGCGATTGGTTTAAGTCTTGTGTCTATGAGGCATAAATCGAGTTTATTTGCATCGGACAAAGCAGTTAATGGTAATTTAGATACGGTACTTATTATTTGTCAGCAGGTAATGCCTGCATCTTCTCTTGCACTATTAACTTTTATCGCCAGCCACTTTGATACTGCTTTTATCGCAGTATTTGCTTTAACCTTTAAGATAGAAGCATTGGCTTTGTTAATTCCTATGGTGCTGACCGCTTCATTGCCTGCCATAGTGGGCGTCAATTATTGGTCGAACAATAAAAAGCGTGCATTAGGCATTTTAAAAAGTGCGCTTTTTCTCATTATTGTTATGCAATGTGTGATAGCTGTTTTACTTTATCTATTTCAGTCACAGCTATTTGCTGGGATCTGTCCAGATTGTCAGCAAATTGTCTTGTTAAAATACTTCATTCAATTCATGCCCATTAGTTATGTCGGTTTAGGTATGTCTATGGTGTATGTCTCTTGTTTGAATGCCATGGGTAAGAGTAAACAAGCCATGGTGTTTTTGGCTTTTCACCGTCTATTGCTTATCCCAATTTTGGCTGTGTTGGGGCTTAATCTATTGGGCAATATGGGGCTATTTATTGGCTTAGCTGTATCGCATTTCATTATGGGTGGTTTTGTATTTTATCAGATCGCTGTTGTTTACAGCCGTTCAAGTGATGAACAATACGACATGGTGCAATTAGGTTTGCAAACAGAAAAAACTTAACTAATTAAAAAGAAAAAATTGTTATAAAAACCGCTGTACGATTGAGTATCTTGGCAAGATAAGCGAAAATAGTCGATTAACTGATATTCATAGCCTGAGCAGGGCAAGTAATTTTATTTTACTTGAGCTGTGCTCAACTTAAGAGAAGATTTTAATCGATGTCAAACGCTTCAATTCCTCAGGAAGTCTCGAAAAGACGGACTTTCGCGATTATCTCGCACCCGGATGCGGGTAAAACCACCATCACAGAAAAAGTACTTTTATTCGGAAAGGCCTTACAAAAAGCCGGTACGGTAAAAGGCCGTGGTTCAAATCAGCACGCTAAGTCTGACTGGATGGAAATGGAAAAAGAGCGTGGTATCTCAGTAACAACCTCTGTGATGCAGTTCCCATATAACGATGCATTGGTGAATCTACTAGATACCCCAGGACACGAAGACTTCTCTGAAGATACTTACCGTACACTGACTGCCGTTGACTCATGTCTAATGGTGATCGATGCAGCAAAAGGTGTAGAAGACCGTACGCGTAAACTAATGGAAGTTACACGCTTACGTGACACGCCAATCGTGACTTTCATGAACAAGCTTGACCGTGACATCCGCGACCCTATGGAAGTAATGGACGAAGTTGAAACTGAACTTAACATCATGTGTGCACCGATCACTTGGCCAATCGGCTGTGGTAAAGAGTTTAAAGGTGTGTATCACATTCACCGTGATGAAACGATCCTATACGCAACTGGTCAAGGCCATACCATCCAAGAAAAGCGCATCATTAAGGGCTTAGATAACCCAGACTTAGATGCAGAAATCGGGGATGAATTAGCCGAACAGCTTCGTGAAGAGTTAGAGCTAGTAATCGGTGCATCAAACGAATTTGATCACGACCTATTTTTATCGGGTGAATTAACACCTGTGTACTTTGGTACAGCATTAGGCAACTTCGGTGTTGACCATATGCTTGACGGTTTGACTGAGTGGGCGCCAACGCCAATGCCACGTCAAACAGAAGAGCGTGAAGTAAAAGCCGAAGAAGAAAAGTTCTCTGGCTTCGTATTTAAAATTCAAGCGAACATGGACCCGAAACACCGAGACCGTATCGCATTCATGCGTATTGTATCGGGTAAATATACCCAAGGTATGAAAATGGACCACGTACGTATTGGCAAAAAAGTCAGTATTTCTGACGCGGTTACTTTCATGGCCGGTGACCGTGAACGTGCGCAAGAAGCGTTTGCCGGTGACATCATTGGTTTGCATAACCACGGTACAATCCAAATCGGTGATACTTTTACTCAAGGTGAGAAGCTTAAGTTCAGTGGTATTCCAAACTTCGCGCCAGAGTTATTCCGTAGCATTCGCTTGAAAGATCCTCTTAAGCAAAAGCAGTTATTAAAAGGCCTAGTTCAGCTTTCAGAAGAAGGCGCGGTACAGGTATTTAGACCATTACAAAATAACAGCCTAATCGTAGGTGCGGTTGGTGTGCTGCAGTTTGATGTGGTTGTTGCCCGTTTGAAAGCGGAATATAACGTAGATGCAATCTACGAGAGTGTGTCAGTACAAACTGCGCGTTGGGTAACCTGCGACGACGATAAGAAAATGGCTGAGTTTAAACGTAAGTGTGAAGCAAACTTAGCCCTTGATGGTGGCGATAACTTAACTTACATTGCACCAAGCCGTGTAAACTTAAACTTATCAATGGAACGCTATCCTGATGTTCAGTTCCACCACACACGTGAACACTAATAAACGCTTAAATTGAATCAAATTTAACCTTGCTGGCATTGAAGGCTGGCAAGGGTTACAGGATAAAAAATGAATATCAAAACTCTATTAATTGAAAAAGCTAACGCGGCGATGCACGCTGCGGGTATTCCTGAAGGCACAAACCCAGCGGTTACACAATCTACTCGTCCGCAATTCGGTGATTACCAAATCAATGGTGCAATGGGCGCTGCAAAAGCTTTAAAAACTAATCCGCGTGAACTTGCACAAAAGATCATCGACAATTTAGACGTTGCAGATCTTGCTGCAAAAACGGAAATTGCAGGCCCAGGTTTCATTAACATTCACCTAAAGCCTGAGTTTTTAGCTGCAAGCCTAGAAGCGGCAAACCAAGATTCAAAACTTGGTGTTGCTGAGCACGTAAACCCGCATAAAGTTGTGGTTGACTACTCTTCACCAAACCTTGCAAAAGAAATGCACGTAGGTCACTTACGTTCTACCATCATTGGTGATGCGGTTGTACGTGCCCTAGAGTTCCGTGGTGATACGGTTATTCGTCAAAACCACATGGGTGACTGGGGTACACAGTTCGGTATGCTTATCGCACACCTTGAAGATTTACTTGAGCAGGGTGTTGACCTTGAAAAAGTCGCACTTGCTGACCTGGAAAGCTTCTACCGTGACGCGAAAAAGCGTTTCGATGAGGAAGAGGGCTTTGCCGATAAAGCGCGTGATTACGTCGTTAAGCTACAAGGTGGCGACGCGCATTGTAAGAAACTTTGGCAGATGTTTATCGACACGTCGGTTAAACACTCTGAAGAAGTATACGCGAGATTAAACGTTACCCTTGGCCGTGACGATATTAAAGCAGAAAGCGCTTATAACGACCGTCTTCAAGGTGTGATTGAGCTGCTTAAAGAAAAAGGCATTGCGGTTGAAGACCAAGGTGCGCAAGTGGTATTCCTTGATGAGCTTGCGAACAAAGACGGTGAGCCATCAGTGTTCATCGTCCAAAAGTCAGGTGGTGGTTTCTTATATTCAACCACTGACCTTGCAGCCTGTGATTACCGTTCAAACGAGTTAGACGTAGACCGTATCTTAATTTTCGTAGATGCACGTCAGGGCCTACACTTCAACCAAGTTGAGATCACAGCACGTAAAGCGGGTCTGTTAAAAGACAAAACCAGCTACGAGCCAAGCCTATTCGGTACTATGATGGGTGATGATGGTAAACCATTCAAAACTCGTACGGGTGGTACAGTTAAACTTGCAGATCTACTTGAAGAAGCGGTAAGTCGTGCAGCAGATAAAATTGCTGACCGTACAGCTGAATTAAGTGAAGAAGAGCGCAGCGAAATCGCGCGTAAAGTGGGTATTGGTGCAGTTAAATACGCTGACTTATCTAAGCACCGTACCAGTGACTATATCTTCAACTGGGACACAATGTTGAGCTTTGAAGGTGCAACTGCACCTTACTTACAGTATGCCTACACGCGTGTAAGTGGCATTTTTCGTAAAGCGGGTGTAGACAGTGCAAATCTTGCTGGTAGCATCAACATTGTTGAGCCGCAAGAAAAAGCATTGGCGTTAAAACTACTTCAGCTTGAAGAAGTGCTCGACCTGATGATCAGCGAAGCCACTCCGCACGTATTATGTGGTTACTTATATGAGCTTGCGAGCCTATATATGACATTCTACGAAGCATGCCCAATCTTAAAAGATGATGTGGCAGCAGATGTACGTGAAAGCCGTTTACTACTATGTAACTTAGTAGCTAAATCGCTACGTACCGGTCTAGATCTACTGGGCATCGAAGTGATGGAGCAGATGTAACCTGTTTCATTAACTAAATGAACTTGATAGGCCGCGCAACAGCATGTTGTTGCGGCCTTTTTTATATCCAATTAAGAGCAGATTGTTACTAACCTAAGCTCAGGTTAACGAGTAAGGAACGAATATGAAATTAGAAGACATTCGTCGCGAGTATACCCAAGGTGGTTTGCAGCGCGACATGCTAGCCGATGATCCTATTGTGCAATTTGAAGCTTGGTTAAAACAAGCGGTTGAAGCTAAGTTTAGTGATGATCCGACAGCCATGGTAGTGGCGACCGTTGATGAGACCGGTCAGCCTTCACAGCGCATCGTGTTGCTTAAACATTTGGATGAAAATGGCTTCGTATTTTTCACCAATACGGGCTCTCGAAAGGCGCAAGAATTAAAGACGAATAATAAGATTTCTTTGCACTTTCCATGGCATGCCATAGAACGCCAAGTGATTGTATATGGTGAAGCAAAACCACTGCCTACTAGTGCTGTGGCAAAGTATTTCTTATCTCGCCCTAAAGAGAGTCAACTTGCAGCTTGGGCGTCACAACAGTCTCGTCCAGTGTCATCGCGTCAAGCGCTAATGCAAACCTTTAACAGCATGAAGTCAAAGTTTGCCAAAGGTGATATTCCACTACCAGATTTTTGGGGCGGCTATTGTGTTGAGCCAACTAAGATTGAATTTTGGCAAGGTGGCGAGCACCGCTTACATGACCGTTTTATGTATGTGAAACAAGCCGATGGCAGCTGGGCTATTGAAAGGTTAAATCCTTAAGCTTCGCTTCTAGATGCAATTCATAGACACCCATTGTCACCTTGACTTTGATGAGTTTAAAGGCGACTTTCAACACCATGTTTACCGTGCAAATCAGCTTGGTATTCATGGTTTTGTTGTGCCAGGAATCACACTCAAGCAAAGCAAAACTTTACTGGACTTTAAACAGCATAACCAAGATGCTTATATTGCTTTCGGTCTCCATCCGTATTTTATGGCTGAGCATCAAGACGGTGATTTTGAAAAGCTAAAAAACTTAGTGATTGAACATCGTGAACAGCTGGTGGCGATTGGTGAGTGTGGTATTGATGCGAGTATTGCAGATATTGAAAAGCAGCAAACGCTTTTTGTAGAACACGTTAAGCTTGCGAATGAGTTATCACTGCCGCTAATCGTGCATCATAGGCAAAGCCATCACTTGATCATGCAAGCATTTAAGCAAGTACAGCCAAAATGGGGTGGGGTGATCCATGCTTTTAGTGGTTCACTGCAACAAGCGCAAGCGTATATCAAACTGGGTTTTAAACTTGGGGTGGGGGGCACGATAACCTATGAGCGTGCCAACAAAACCAAACAAGCTTTTGCACAAGTGCCACTCGATAGCTTAGTGCTTGAGACTGACGCGCCTTCTATGCCGCTTGCGGGTTATCAAGGGCAGATAAACCTTCCAGAACGTCTTAAAGCAGTATTTGATTGCCTAGTCGCAATTCGCAGCGAGTCAGAGTCTGAGATTGCTGAGCAAGTTCATGCGTCGTCTTGCTCGCTTTTCAAGATTTGACGCTTTACTTCCCAACGTTTTAACGCGCGCCCTAATTGCCAAGTAAATACACAGGTAATGATTAACATCAGTAGCACCATACGACCGAGTTCGTGAAAGTGATGATGGCTTTCACTCATGGCATCTTGGGTTAAATACACCATGTTTACAAAACCAAGGGGCTTGTCATCCGGATCGATAATGGGCAGCACGATGGCATCTTTTAATTTACTGATCCCTGGTAATTGTTTGGCAATGCCTTGATTGAGCGGCTCGGCTTGAAATCCTTCACTTTTAGTTAAAAGTTGCCCTTGGTGGTCATAAATTGCAGCGCCTAACACGTAAGGATCTCTTGCCAAATTCTTGGTCAGTTTTTCTAATTTATCGAGCGCTTGGCTTTGCATTGCAAAGCTGGCATTCCATGCTGTTTGCTGGGCCAAACTTCGGGCTGCTTGATGCGCTTGATTATGTAACAGTTGGTGAGAGCGAAAGCTGGTATTGAAAGCAATCCAAGTCAGTGTGATAAAGCAAGCAGCAGCAATGATTAAACGGATTAAGCGCCGGTTTTTCGAAGACGTTATCAAATCAAGTGCTTGTGTATTTTTCATAGTATCCATATTGAATGCTGACAGCCTTTTGGAATGATGTTACAAATGCATTGTTACTAAATTTGGAGCTCACAATGGCTGGTATTCGCTTTAACCTTACACCGCAACTTCCACTCACCGATTTATGCACCTTAGCAAAATGGTATCAGATTGAAAATGATCACTTAGTCGAGCAAGCGTCTGAGTCATCGCAATTAGGTGAAGATTTTATTGTGTTTTTTGGTGCGCAAGCGGACACACAATTTTTGCAATCTGCCATTGAGTTTATTGGTGAGGCTAATATCAATGCGGTAAGCCTGTATCAGCCAGCAGTGCAATTAGCCCCTGCGTTAGCGTTTCACGTTAAAGCACAGTTTGATGACTTGAAAGCATATAAAAAACAGCTCCGTAGTTTTGCCGCTGAGCATGGTTTTGAAGGTGCCTATTTATCAAAACCTGCCAGTCTGAGCCAGCCGGGTTTACTCATTATGGATATGGACTCTACGGCGATAGAAATTGAGTGTATTGATGAAATAGCACGTTTAGCCGACGTTTATGACGAGGTTGCCAGTGTGACAGCCATGGCAATGGCAGGGCAATTGGGTTTTAGCGAAAGTTTATATCAGCGTGTGGCGAAGCTTGAAGGTATTGAATTGTCTTTGATCCAACAGCTAAAAGATAACCTACCGCTGATGGAGGGCATTCAAGACCTATGTCATACATTAAAAGTCCATAACTGGCAGTTAGTACTCGCATCGGGTGGTTTTACTTGGTTTGCAGAAGCACTGCAAGCGCCTCTGTCGCTAGATGCCTTTTATGCCAATGAGCTTGAAATAAAAGAGGCGCGTTTAACGGGTAAAGTACTAGGCGGTGTGGTTGATGCTCAGAAAAAGGCTGATATTTTAGCAATGACGCGCACACAGCTTGGTTTTGCAAAACAACAAACTATAGCCATTGGCGATGGTGCCAATGATTTAGTGATGATGGCAGAAGCGGGAACAGGGGTGGCTATTCATGGCAAACCAAAAGTGGTTGAAAACGCCGATGCAGCTATTTGTCATGGCTCACTATTGCAGTTGTTATATTTTATTGCTTTACCAAAGTAATCAGTTTGCCAGTCATTAATTGTTCGAAAAAGGAAGTCGCTGCGACTTCCTTTTTTTGTGTCTATGAAGAGGTTACCTTCGACATGCGTCCACATTTTCACAGGTAGGGAAATAACTCATAGGGCAAATACCTTGCGGCGTTGAAAAACCAAACCCACCTGCAATGTTAGGAGTCGCAACTTTATCAATGGTTTTTGCATTCGATAAGTTCTTTAACTTCTTTTTATTCAATTTCATGATCAGTTTCCTTCTAAATAAAGCCGAAATAGGCTTATTTATGTTAGGAGGTAAAAAAGTCAGGAACAAGCTTTTACTCAGAGTAAAAAATTATAAAAACAGTTTATACAAACGATTAAGTGCTATTGAAATGCCTGCACTATTTAACTCCTTTGAATACTTAGGTTATGTGAACGATTAAGGCTCAAAAAAGTAGACCAAAATATCAATGGCAATTAATACGATGATCACCCATTCTAAAAAAGCAGAGTGCTTGTGGTTTTGCTCTGTGCTCAGCATATCCAAAAGCGTATGAATGGTATCGAGTTTTTTCTGTAAAATTTGAATGCGTGGTAAAAAGTCCAAGTACTTATTTAATTGCTGATAAAGCCCTTCAAGGTTAGGGTTGTCCCAAAAAAATTCCGGCGTATCGAGCAAGTTAAAATGCAAATTAATATCTGTGCTGGTTTTAAATAACGCGCCTCTCAACTTAGCAAGTTGCTTGCGACTGAGTGGCACCATACCTGTTTCAGCCAGCGTTTCAGATAAGTAAGCATTATTGTTGATCACAGTTTGTGCTTGCTCTTCGAAAAACTCTAGTTTAGCCGATTGCGCAAATGCATGACTGAGTGCCAGTTTAGTCATGCTGTCGGTATTGTCTAAATAGAGACAATCATCTTTTATATAGTAAGAGTCAGTATCTGTCTGTTTATAAATGTAATGTTCAATACTCGGTCTATGAATAGGCTCAATCACTAAGTCTTCTATTTTAGCAATGAGCTGACTTAATTCATCTTGGTTAAAGTTCCAACATACTAAAACCGCATAATCAAAAAGCCACGCTTGTTTTTTACCGAGGGTTAGCCCATAGGCGTCTTTTATTTGTTTGGCACCATAGTGGTCAACTAATTTAATGTGGGCTTTTTCTTTATCAATACTATGCCCTAGTAAAGTAATTACCAAACGATTTTCTAACTGAGTTTGCTCAGACATTGCTTGACTCCATCGTCAAAGACCTAGCCAAAATGGCGCTTATTTTCTCGCGCATTTATAGACTGAAATTTATGCAATAGAAATAGGGAACAAAGGTTTTTATTGATTTATTTTATTGTCGTGACGACAAAAAATAACAGTTGGACTTGAGGGGGGGCATACCGTTAAATGCGCGCAATTAAGCCAGTCCTATATATTGATTTTTTAAGGGTAGAAATGAAAGACAACTCAGCGATTGAACAAGTTCGCGCAAGTTACAACGTACCGCATTGGAGCCAAGGGTACTTTGATATAAACGACCGAGGTGAGTTAACGGTGTCGCCAGATACGGCAAACCCTAACCACGCGGTGAGTTTATCAAATATTGCCGAGCAAATTCAGCAGCGCGGGTTATCTTTACCAGCTTTGGTTAGATTTCCACAAATATTACATCACCGTGTACATAGCTTATGTAACGCATTTAACCGTGCTATTGCCTCTTACGGCTATGAAGAAAAGTATCTGTTGGTTTATCCAATCAAAGTAAACCAACAACGCGAAGTGGTTGAAGAGATTTTAGCTAGTCAAGCTGAGCAAAGTGAGAAGCAGCTTGGTTTAGAAGCAGGCAGCAAAGCTGAGCTTTTAGCGGTGCTAGCGATGGCACAAAAAGTCAGCTCTGTGATTGTGTGTAATGGTTACAAAGACCGCGAGTACATTCGTCTTGCTTTAATCGGTGAAAAGCTTGGTCATAAAGTGAATATCGTACTCGAAAAGCGTTCTGAGCTAGAGATGGTGCTTGAAGAAGCCTACAAGCTTGGCGTGACACCACGCTTAGGTATTCGTGTGCGATTAGCTTCGCAAGGCAAGGGAAAATGGCAGGCTAGTGGTGGCGAAAAATCAAAATTTGGTTTGTCGGCTTCGCAAGTATTAAGCGTATTGTCACAGTTGAAAGCCAAAAACATGCAAAGCACATTACAACTCGTGCATTTCCACTTAGGTTCACAAATGGCGAACATTCGTGATGTGCGTACAGGCGTCAGTGAAGCGGCACGTTTTTACTGTGAGCTACGTCGTTTAGGTGCGAACTTAACGTGCATGGATGTAGGTGGTGGCTTAGCGATTGACTATGACGGTACACGCAGTCAATCAAGTAATTCGATGAATTACTCGCTAGCTGAATATGCCAATAATATCGTGTACACAATCGGGGATGTTTGTAAACAGTATGCGCAACCTATGCCGATGATTATTTCTGAGTCTGGCCGAGCGTTAACGGCGCACCATGCAGTTTTGATCACCAATGTGATTGGTACTGAGTCATATCAAGTTGAAACAGTGGCGTCGCCTGATGAGCAAGCGCCTCAATTGTTGAAGAACATGTGGCACTCATGGTTACAACTCAATAATCGTGTTGATGAGCGCGCGCTTATTGAAATTTATCACGATTGTATGAGCGACTTAGCTGAAGTGCATGCGCAATTTGCAATGGGCTTACTGAACCTAGAACAAAGAGCATGGGCTGAGCAGTTATCGTTACGTATTAACTATGAATTGAAGCAGTTACTCGATGGCAAAAACCGTTTCCATCGTCCGATCATGGATGAGCTGAGTGAGCGACTAGCCGATAAGTTTTTTGTGAACTTTTCGCTATTCCAATCATTACCAGATGCATGGGGTATCGATCAGGTATTCCCGGTTATGCCTTTATCTGGATTAGCAGCGCAATCAGAGCGCAGAGCGGTATTACTCGATATCACCTGTGATTCTGATGGCACCGTTGATCAGTACGTTGACGGCCAAGGCATAGAGACCACTTTGCCTGTGCCAAATTGGCAAGCAGATAGTCCTTACTTAATGGGCTTCTTCTTAGTTGGTGCATATCAAGAAATTTTAGGCGATATGCATAACTTATTTGGTGATACGCACAGTGTGGTTGTGACCATGGACGAGCAAGGACAAAGTCATATTGTTGAGATTAATGAAGGTGACAGCGTAGAAGATATGCTGCGTTATGTTCACTTAGATGCCGACGAATTTAGACAAGCGTTTGCACAATTGGCAGAAAACAAACTGCCTGAGTCGGAGCGCGCACATGTATTGGCTGAGCTAGATATGGGTTTAAAAGGTTATACCTATTTAGAAGATGTATAAAGGTAACGAAATGCATACTGTGTTTGAAAAAGATAATTGCATGTTGTTTGGCAATGCCATGACTTTTATGCGTCGTCCTTTGGTTTTAAATCCGCTCACTGTTGAAGCCGATGTGGTGGTGTTGGGGTTGCCTTATGATATGGCAACGTCAGGACGCTCAGGCGCGAGAATGGGGCCTGACGCAATGCGTAAGGCCTCGACGAATCTCGCTTGGGAAGATACCCGTTATCCGTGGCAATTTGCGCTCAATGAACACTGTAATGTAGTAGACGCAGGTGACTTAACGTATATGTCAGGCGATAGCAGCGAATTTACCGAAAAAGTAGAAGCGGCAGCGACGAGTATTCTTGAGCAAGGCAAAAGCATGCTAAGTTTTGGCGGCGATCATTTCGTGACTTTACCTTTACTGCGTGCCCATGCAAAGAAATTTGGCAAAATGGCATTGGTGCATTTTGATGCCCATACCGACACTTACTCAAATGGCAGTGCGTATGATCATGGTACCATGTTCTATCATGCGCCAAATGAAGGCTTGATCGATAAACATCGCTCAGTACAAGTGGGTATCAGAACAAATTACACCGAAGCTGATCATGGCTTCACCGTGATTGATGGTCAACAAGGTAACGAATTGAGTGCCAGTAAAATTGCTGAAATTATCACAAACACAGTCGGTGATTTACCGGTTTATTTAACTTTTGATATTGATGCACTCGATCCTGCTTTTGCACCAGGTACAGGTACGCCAGTATGCGGTGGCTTAACGACTGATAAGGTCTTAAATATTTTAAGAGCGTTAAAGGGTCTTAATCTAGTAGGCATGGATGTGGTTGAAGTGGCACCTGCCTACGACAGCTCAGAAGTCACTGCACTTGCAGGGGCGAGCATCGCACTCGAATTATTGCACCTTTGGACATATAAGCATAAAACAATATAGGAAATGCTAATGCGATCAAATAGCTTGATCGCTTTTAACTTTTTCTAAATCATTGTTTTTAAATAAATATGATACTTGTTCTGCTAGAAAGCTGGAAAATCTGATAAAATTTAGGCATGGTGGGTTCGGTTTTAAAGAGGGGGTACACGCTATGAAAAGTTTTGTTTCGGCTATTTTGTGCATGTTCATAGTCGCGTTTTCTAAAAGTGTGTGGTCTTCTGAAACCTTACGTTTTGTCGCCGAAGATCTTTACCCCCTTCATTTCACTGATGACAAAAAGCAGCCAAAGGGATTTTTAGTTGAGTTAGTCGATAAGGTATTAAGCGAATGTCAGTGCCAAGGGCGTGTTGAAATAATGCCTCAGGCTCGCGCTTTCAAAGAGTTTAAGTCACATAAAAATACTTTGATGATCTCTTTATTAAAGACGCCACAACGTAGCAACGAATTTAATTTTCTAGGTAGTGTTTATTTCGCAGATGCTTATCTGATTGGACTAAAGAAAAAGTCGTTCTCATTATTAGATTTAAAGAGTGCACATGGGTTAAGAGTCAGTACGGTGCGGGGATACTTTAGTCACCATTACTTAGAAAAATCGGGGTTTTCAACTGAACATGATTTAGTGCTTGCCCCAGACCCAGCTAGCTTGCTTCATATGCTGTATAAAGAACGTACCGATTTAGTGCTAACCAACACCTTGTCGCTTGATGAAGAATTAAAGAGTATTGGATTAGACCCAAGTCAGATAGAAAAAAAGCTAAGCTTGCCTGACTTTCCAAATGAACTGCATTTTGTTGCTAATAAGCAGCTAAGTCCAAGCCTAGCTCAAAGCTTAAGTCAATCATTGCAGAGAGTTAAACTCAGCGGAGAATACGAGAAGCTGTTAAAAAAATGGCAATTAGGCCAAACAAACGCGCTTAATCTTTCAAAAAATATGAACTGATAATGGCCAGCAATGACAGGCTGCTGAACATTAAGATAAGTAAAAGAGCACCTAATTGTTCTGCTAACAAGCCAGCACTTCCCAAAATCAATAGTACAATTCCGGTAAACGTATTACCCACTGCAACATAGTCGGTTCTTTTGTTGCCCTCGGCTAAATTCACTAAATAGGTTTTACGGCCTAAACGCACACCCTGATGTGCCACACTCAAGATAAAATACAGCAGTGGTAAAAACCAAACGGAGCTAAAAATCTGAGGTAAAAATACATGTGCAACATAGAGTGCAATGGCATTTATTGCTACTAGGGCAGAACTAAGTGCCATAACACGTTTACTCGATAAATCGCTCAAGCGTCCCCAAATAGGTGCAGAGACTAAGCTAGCAGCGCCAGATACCAGCATAAACATCGCCAGAACTGCAAAGTCGAATGCTTGCTCAGAGGCAAGCACAATGTAAAATGGGGCACTCAAGGCGGAGCAAAGTAGCAATGTACGAGTCAGTAAGAACAGCGCAAAGTTACTATCTTCATAAATCATTCGAAACTTGCTTAAAGCTGCTTTTAAGCCGTTTTTTCCGCCATCAGTCGCGCCTTTATACTCGCTTATTTGCCCATAACTGAGGGCTGCTAGTAACCACATAACTGCAGCTAAGCCTAATGCCCATAAGATAGTTTGTTCTTGATGGCTGTCAGAAAACATAAAAAACAGCCCAAATAAAACCGTTGCTAAACCTGACAGGCTGGCGGTTAATCCACTTAAATTGCCTCTTTGAGTTTTAGGAATAGTTTTACCAAGTACGTCTTTGGCAGCAATTGAGTTAAATCCTCTGGCCAGAGAGAAAATAGTGAGCGTACCTATAATAGCAAGACCCGCATCAGAACCGCTTAAAGTAAAGCTTATAGTTATCAGGGCTAACATGCACAAGGCTTGAGTCAGTGAGCCAAATACCCATACCCACTTTCGAAGTGGTAATTTTCTGATGAAACTTGCAATGGCCAGTTGCGGTAATAGTGAACCAGATTCTCTTATAGGCACCAGCCATGAAATAAAAACGGCGGGCACCTGTAAGCTTTGTAATAGCCAAGGCAAGGTTACTTTTGGATTTAGCAACGCATCAGCAAATTGGCTAAACAACTGGCTGAATAACGTGATTGAGAAATTATGAGGGACAACTTTACAGGCAGAATCATCAAGTGGCTTACAAGCCCTTGCATCTTCTTCATTACTGAGTAGTTTATAGAGGTTGTCTGTATAGTTTTTCATTTATATCCCTCAATCAGCTTGCTGATACTTCCAAATTATCGATCCATTTTTAACTTAAACACAATACGTTAGTTAAGTAAAAATGATCGTTTTAAATCTTGGTCAACCAAGCTGGTGGCATAAAAAAACACATTAATGGTCAGACCACTTTAATTTGTACTGTGGTTTTTCCTAAAGTTGTATAAAGTTTAGACTTTGGTTGTAGAAAAGCTGTGGTTAAACCGTGCAGAATTTTGACAGTATCACGGGTTTTTGATAGTGTAATGCGCAAATTTGGTATTACCAATTTACCTTTTGGTTAAGATTAGCTAGCAATGTGATGTTAGATGGTCTTTTCAACATGCTTAAATTCGGCGTTTGATCAATGTCTTTAAAGATAAAAGCAGCAAAATTATCCGATGTTATTTTAGAGCAACTTGAGAATATGATCCTCGAGGGCTCTTTAATGCCAGGTGAAAAGTTGCCTCCAGAAAGGGAGCTTGCGAAGCAGTTTGAGGTTTCACGACCTTCTCTTCGAGAAGCAATTCAGAAGCTTGAGGCAAAAGGACTCGTGACACGTCGTCAAGGCGGCGGAACGTATGTAAAAAATCAATTAGAACAGGGGCTCACTGATCCGCTGTTTGACTTGATCAGTAAGCATCCAGAATCACAATTTGATTTACTGGAATTTCGTCATGCACTAGAAGGGATCGCGGCATATTATGCAGCGCTTCGCGGAACTGACACTGACTTTGAGAAAGTTCAGCAAAGTTTCGACAATATCGCCGATGTGCACGGGGACCTAGAGCAAAAAGCACAAGCAATCAATGCATTTCATTTTGCAGTGGCTGAAGCGTCACATAACGTGGTGTTGCTACACCTTGTTAAAGGCATGCAGTCTTTGCTGGAGCAAAATGTATTACAAAACTTACAAGTTTTGGTGCAAAAGAACAACGTGAGTGAACAGCTTGCTGAGCACCGTAAATTGTTGATGGATGCTGTTATAGAAGGTAATCCAGAACAAGCACGATTAGCCAGTAACGCGCACTTAGCGTTTATTGAAGAAGCATTACTTGAAGCGGACAAAGAACGTTCGCGGATCGCACGTAGTTTAAGACGTACCAGTAACAATCGAGTTCGTTAAGATTAACCAGAAGTAATTAAATTCGTATTTTAAACATAAGGAACACTCCATATGTCTGAAGTCAATAAAATTGACGTAGACGCGTTAGAAACCCAAGAGTGGTTACAAGCGCTTGAGTCTGTAGTAAAAGAAGAGGGCGTTGAACGCGCTCAGTTTCTATTAGAGCAAGTATTAGAACAAGCTCGTCTTGATGGCGTTGATATGCCAACAGGTATTACTACAAACTATGTAAATACTATTCCAGCAGATCAAGAACCTGCATACCCAGGTGACACAACAATTGAACGCCGTATTCGTTCAATCGTTCGTTGGAATGCGATCATGATCGTTTTACGTGCGTCTAAGAAAGACTTAGAGCTAGGCGGCCACATGGCGTCTTACCAGTCTTCGGCTGCATTCTATGAGATGTGTTTCAACCACTTCTTCCGTGCACCAAACGAAAAAGACGGTGGTGATTTAGTTTATTACCAAGGTCACATTTCACCTGGTATCTACGCACGTGCTTTCTTAGAAGGTCGTTTAACTGAAGAGCAACTTGATAACTTCCGTCAAGAAGTAGACGGTAAAGGTATCTCTTCATACCCACACCCTAAGTTGATGCCTGAATTCTGGCAGTTCCCAACTGTATCTATGGGTCTAGGTCCAATTGCATCAATCTACCAAGCACGTTTCCTTAAGTACTTAGAAGGTCGTGGTCTGAAAGAGACGAACGAACAACGCGTATATGCGTTCTTAGGTGACGGTGAAATGGATGAGCCAGAATCACGTGGTGCAATTTCTTTCGCTGCGCGTGAGAAGCTAGATAACCTTTGTTACCTAATCAACTGTAACCTTCAGCGTCTAGATGGCCCAGTAATGGGTAACGGTAAGATCATTCAAGAACTTGAAGGTCTATTCAAAGGTGCTGGCTGGAACGTAATTAAAGTTGTTTGGGGTGCAGGTTGGGATGCATTACTAGCGAAAGACACAACGGGTAAGCTATTACAGCTTATGAACGAGACAATCGACGGTGACTACCAAACATATAAAGCGAAAGATGGCGCATATGTTCGTGAGCACTTCTTCGGTCGTTACCCAGAAACAGCGGCACTTGTTGCAGATATGACTGATGACGAGATCTTCGCGCTTAAGCGTGGTGGTCACGATACATCTAAGCTTTACGCAGCTTACAAAGCAGCGCAAGAGACAAAAGGTCGTCCAACTGTAATCCTAGCTAAAACGGTTAAAGGTTACGGTATGGGTGAGGCAGCTGAAGGTAAAAACATTGCGCACCAAGTTAAGAAAATGGACATGACGCACGTTGAACATCTTCGTTCACGTCTTGGTCTTGAAGACTTGGTATCTGATGAGCAAATCAAAGATTTACCATACCTGAAGCTTGAAGAAGGTTCAGCTGAATATGAGTACCTTCACTCACGTCGTAAAGCGCTTCACGGTTATACACCGCAGCGTTTACCTAACTTCACGCAAGCACTTGAGCTACCAACTTTAGAGCAGTTCAAGCCACTACTTGAAGCACAAAAGCGTGATATCTCTACAACAATGGGTTACGTACGTGCGCTGAATATCTTACTAAAAGATAAAGGTGTAGGTAAAAACATCGTTCCTATTATTGCGGATGAAGCGCGTACTTTTGGTATGGAAGGTCTATTCCGTCAGATCGGTATTTATAACCCGCATGGCCAGAATTACACACCTCAAGACCGTGACATCGTTTCTTACTACAAAGAAGCAACATCAGGTCAGGTACTTCAAGAAGGTATCAATGAGCTAGGTGCAATGTCTTCATGGGTTGCTGCTGCAACGTCATACTCGACAAATGACCTGCCGATGATCCCATTCTACATCTACTACTCTATGTTCGGTTTCCAACGTGTTGGCGACATGGCGTGGATGGCGGGTGACCAACAAGCACGTGGTTTCTTACTGGGTGCAACCGCTGGTCGTACAACCCTTAACGGTGAAGGTCTACAGCACGAAGACGGTCACTCGCACATTCAAGCGGGTACTATTCCTAACTGTATTTCTTACGACCCAACATTCGTATTTGAAGTAGCGGTAATCCTACAAGACGGTATTCGTCGCATGTACGGTCCTGAGCAAGAAAACGTGTTCTATTACCTAACGCTAATGAACGAGAACTACGCACAACCTGCAATGCCAGAAGGTGCGGAAGAAGGTATTCGTAAGGGTATCTATAAGCTTGAAGACAACGCTGGTGACAAAGCACACGTTCAGCTAATGGGCTCAGGTACTATCTTAAATGAAGTGCGTAAAGCAGGTCAGATCCTAAGCGAAGAATATGGCATCGGTTCAGATGTATTCTCTGTAACGTCATTCAATGAGCTTGCACGTGACGGTCAAGATGTTGAGCGCTTCAACATGCTTAACCCAGCAGCAGATCAAAAAGTACCTTACATCACATCTGTATTAGGTGAGTCTCCAGCAATTGCTGCAACTGACTACATGAAGAACTATGCAGAGCAAGTACGTGCTTATATGCCAAGCGCTTCTTTCAAAGTACTTGGTACTGACGGTTACGGTCGTTCAGACAGCCGTGAAAACTTACGTCGTCACTTCGAAGTAAATGCAGGTTACGTAGTAGTCGCTGCACTTACAGAGCTTGTTAAGCAAGGTAAAGTTGACGCATCAGTTGTTGCTGACGCTATCAAGAAATTTGATATCGACACAACGAAAACTAACCCACTATACGCATAAGAGGCAGATATAATGGCAATCGAAATTCATGTTCCAGACATTGGTGCAGATGAGGTTGAAGTAACTGAGATCCTAGTTAACGTAGGTGACACAGTTGAAGTTGATCAATCTCTTATCACTGTTGAAGGTGATAAAGCTTCAATGGAAGTGCCAGCTGCGCAAGCGGGTACAGTGAAAGAAATTAAAGTAGCTGAAGGCGACACTGTTGCAACTGGCTCTTTAATTATGATTTTTGATGCTGCGGGTGATGCACCTGCAGCAGCCGAGCCTGAAGCACCAGCAGCCCCAGCGGCTGCACCAGCTCCAGCAGCGGCATCTGAATTAAAAGAAGTTCACGTACCAGACATCGGTGGTGACGAGGTTGAAGTAACTGAGATCATGGTTGCCGTAGGCGACGTGGTTGAAGCAGACCAATCAATCTTAAACGTAGAAGGTGACAAGGCTTCTATGGAAGTACCAGCACCATTTGGCGGTACAGTTAAAGAAATCAAAGTTGAAGTTGGCGGCAAAGTATCAACGGGCTCGTTAGTATTCGTATTTGAAACTGGTGCATCTGCGCCGGCAGCTGTTGAAGCGGCTCCTGCGGCAGCGCCTGCTCCAGCAGCGGCGGCAGAACTGATCGAGGTTCACGTACCAGACATCGGCGGTGACGAAGTTGAAGTAACTGAAGTTATGGTTGCGGTAGGCGATGCGGTTGAAGCTGACCAATCAATCTTAAACGTAGAAGGTGATAAGGCTTCTATGGAAGTACCAGCACCATTTGCAGGTACTGTTAAAGAAGTGAAGGTTGAGGTTGGCGGTAAAGTGTCGACTGGTTCATTGGTATTTGTATTTGAAACGCAAGGTTCTGCACCAGCTCCTGTAGCGGCGCCAGCAGCTGCACCAGCTCAAGCGGCTCCGGCAGCACCTGCGGCAAAACCAGCGCCAGCATCGGCACCTGCAGCTTCAGCACAAAAAGATGAATTTGTAGCGAACGACCAATACGCACATGCATCACCTGTAGTTCGTCGTCTAGCGCGTGAGTTTGGTGTAAACCTAGCACGTGTTAAGGGCACGGGTCGCAAGAACCGTGTACTTAAAGAAGACGTACAAAACTACGTGAAAGAGTTAGTGAAGCAAGTTGAATCAGGTCAGCTATCTAAAGGTGGCAACACTGGTGGTGGCGAGCTAAACTTAATTCCTTGGCCAAAAGTAGACTTCAGCAAGTTTGGTGAAGTTGAAGAGAAGAAACTTTCTCGTATTCAAAAGCTTTCTGGTGCAAACCTTCATCGTAACTGGGTACAGATCCCACACGTTACGCAATTTGACGAAGCGGACATCACCACGCTAGAAGCATTCCGTAAAGAGCAGAATGTACTGGCTGAGAAGAAGAAAATGGGCGTGAAGATCACACCACTAGTATTCGTAATGAAAGCAGCGGCTAAAGCACTAGAAGAGTTCCCAACGTTTAACTCATCACTGTCTGAAGATGGCGAAAGCTTAATTCTTAAGAAGTACGTAAACATTGGTATCGCAGTAGATACGCCAAATGGTCTAGTTGTTCCTGTTGTTCGTGATGTGAACAAAAAAGGCATCATTGAGTTATCTCGCGAGTTGATGGAAATTTCTAAGAAAGCACGTGAAGGTAAACTAACTGCATCTGATATGCAGGGCGGTTGTTTCACTATTTCTAGCCTAGGTGGCATCGGTGGTACTGCGTTTACACCAATCGTAAATGCACCAGAAGTTGCTATCTTAGGTGTGTCAAAGTCAGACATGAAGCCGAAGTGGAATGGTAAAGAATTTGAGCCGCGCCTAATGGTGCCGCTAAGCTGTTCATACGACCACCGTGTAATTGACGGTGCGTTAGCAGCACGCTTTACTGCAACACTGGCAGCTTACCTAAGCGACATTCGTCAGCTGGTAATGTAAAACTCAAAAATCCCACTGATTTTCAGTGGGATTTTGTTTGTATCCTCTGATACAATCGACGCACACTTTTTTAGTCTGCCCCTTGTTCCTCCTGACAAATGGATGACATGGCAGTGAGTATAACGAGTAGGGCAACGCCAATTTGGCATAACCCGTTCGCAAAATATTAAGGTTAAAACATGAGCAACGAGATCAAAACTCAAGTTGTTGTACTAGGCGGTGGTCCTGGTGGTTACTCTGCAGCTTTCCGTGCTGCTGATTTAGGTTTAGACGTTACACTTATCGAATCACGTAACACTCTAGGTGGTGTTTGCTTGAACGTAGGTTGTATCCCTTCAAAAGCATTACTTCACGTTGCTAAAGTAATCGACGACGCGAGCGAAATGGCATCTCACGGTGTTACTTTCGGTGCTCCACAAATTGACCTAGACAAAATCCGCTCTTGGAAAGAGTCTGTAATCGGTCAATTAACTGGTGGCTTAGACGGCATGGCGAAGATGCGTAAAGTTAACGTTGTAAACGGTTACGGCAAATTCACAGGTGCTAACACTATCGCTGTTGAAGGCGAAAGCGGTACTACAACTGTTACTTTCGACAATGCAATCATTGCAGCGGGTTCTCAGCCTGTAAACCTACCTTTCATCCCAGAAGATGAGCGTGTAATTGATTCAACTGGTGCACTTGAACTTAAAGACGTACCTGAGAAGCTACTTGTATTAGGTGGTGGTATCATCGGTCTTGAGATGGGTACTGTTTACCGTGCGCTAGGTTCACAAATCGACGTTGTTGAATTTGCTGATCAACTAGTACCAGCAGCTGATAAAGACATCATCAAGATTTACCAGAAATACGTTAAGAACAAGTTCAATGTAATGCTTTCTACGAAAGTAGTGGCTGTTGAAGCGAAAGAAGACGGTCTGTACGTATCATTCGAAGGCAAGAACGCTCCGGCTGAGCCAGTACGCTACGACAAAGTATTAGTTGCTGTAGGTCGTACGCCTAACGGTAAACTACTTGACGCTGAAAAAGCGGGCGTAGCTGTTGACGAGCGTGGCTTCATCAACACTGATAAGCAAATGAAGACAAACGTAAACCATATCTTCGCGATTGGTGATATCGTTGGTCAGCCAATGCTTGCGCACAAAGCGGTTCACGAAGCACACGTTGCTGCAGAAGTTATCTCTGGTCAGAAGCATTACTTCGATCCTAAGTGTATTCCTTCAATCGCATACACAGATCCAGAAATCGCTTGGGTTGGTGTAACTGAGAAAGAAGCAAAAGAGCAAGGCCTTAATATTGAAACTGCGGTATTCCCGTGGGCAGCATCTGGCCGTGCAATCGCTTCAGCTCGAACTGAAGGTTCAACTAAGCTTATCTTCGATAAAGACTCAGGTCGTGTTATCGGTGGTGCTATGGTTGGTATCAACGCAGGTGAAATGCTTGGTGAGATCGGCCTAGCGGTAGAAATGGGTGCAGACGGTGAAGACCTAGCGCTTACTATCCATGCTCACCCAACTCTGAACGAGTCAATTGGTCTAGCTGCTGAAATTTTTGAAGGTTCAATCACTGACCTACCAAACAAAAAAGCAGTTAAAAAGAAGAAGTAATTCTCTGATTTAAAGCTTTAAAAAAACCCGCTTCGGCGGGTTTTTTGTTTTTTAAATCCTCAAAATGATTATTGAGAATTGGCATTAATGACGATTAGAATTGGTAGTGCCAAGAGATGCCAATATGAGAAGCATCAACATCTTTATCAGGGTTTTCTACAGGCAGGTTTACGCGTTGACCAAATACTTGAGTCACTTTTTGAGACTTAATTGAGTAGTCCATTGGTACATAACGCAGCTCAAACCAGCTATTCATGTGTTCAATTTTGTAACCAAGAGAGAAAACTGCAGCAGTTGCATTATCATACTCAGTTTTACTCGCAATAATATTTGTGTAGTCATTTTCAAATTCAGGGTTTAGGTGTAATGTCAGACCGATACCGAATTTGAATTTTTCATTGATGTGATAATAAGGCACCGCTTCAACCACAAAGCGAGTGATTTCAATATCTGCATTATCAGCTGAGTCTGAATCAAAGAAATAGCCAATATTTGACTGCACAGACCATGCCTTATTAAAGCTATACTCGACTCCAGCACCAATATTTAAAAAGTCGCCCGCTTTAATATTTTCGCTACCAGCACCTTTGCCTTTTTCATCTTCGTAACTGATTGATGCAAGTTTGTCACCACCATCAGTGATACCTGCGAATAGTGAGAATTTAAAAGGAGATTCAGTTACTTGCTCTGATTGGTTCGCTGCAGCGTTGAAGCTAAAAAGAGCAGCTAAGCTTAATGCGCTTAAAGAAAGTTTCATCTTGATTAATTCCATTTCGATTTTCGAGCGCTGGATTATAGAGATTTGTTGTTAAAAGTGAAACGATTTTATGAAAGAGAAAGTAAAATTTTTAAATAATAAAGTGTTGTAGGCTTTGGCCCTCCAAGGTTGATAAAGCTTGAAGAGCCAAATCGTTATAGAGTCACTTTTACATATTCACCCGGCGCATTATAAATGCCTGGTTTTTCGTCAGTATGCGTTACTCTTGCTTCTACTTTTGTATCATTGAGATTATTTAGCCATTGGTGCCAATGAGGCCACCAAGAGCCAGTTTGATGCTGCGCTTTATCAAACCAATCTTGCGCTTCACCTTTGACATCAGGGCCAAAGAAATAACCATATTTATTTGCTTCAGGCGCATTAATTACACCGGCAATATGGCCACTCTCACCAAGTACAAAAGTGACTGGGCTTGCAGTATTTTGCACACCTTTAAATGTGGCTTGCCAAAGCGCAATGTGGTCATCTCGAGTTGAAAGCATGTATATGGGGGTTTTCACCTTACTCAGATCAATTTTAGCACCACGAATACTGATTGCTTTTGGCTCTACCAGCTTGTTTTCCAGATAAAGGTTACGCAGCATAAAGTTATGGCATACAGCAGGTAGGTTGGTACTGTCACCATTCCAGTAAAGCAGGTCCATATTCATGGGGGCTTTGCCTTTGAGGTAATTATTCACATAATAATTCCAGTACAGGCTGTTTTCTCTGAGCATACTGAATGCGGTGCCTAGCGAGTGACCATGCATGACACCATTTTGTGTATTGTAAGCTTCAAGGGCTGCAATAGTGGGTTCATTGATGAATACCCCAATTTCACCGGGCTGAGCAAAATCGAGTAATGTGGTTAATAAGGTCGCACTTTTAATCCGTTGCTTCATACGCTTAGCAGTGAAGTAAGCCAATGTTGTGGTGAGCAATGTACCGCCAATACAATACCCCATTGCATTGACATAGGTTACGCCAATATGTTTTTCGATGGCATCAAGTGCAGCAACCACACCGTCAACCACATAATCCTCAAAGCTGATGTGTGCCATACTTGAGTCTGGATTTTTCCACGACATCATGAATACGGTATGGCCTTGATCGACAGCCCATTTCACCATCGAGTTTTGTTGTTGCAAATCTAAGATATAGTACTTGTTCACATAAGGTGGAATGATTAATAGCGGTGTCTCGAGTACTTGCTCGGTGGTTGCACTGTATTGAATTAATTCGAATAAATGGTTTTGATACACCACACGCCCCGGTGTTGTGGCTAAATCTTCACCAAGTTTATAAGCTTGCTCTTCAGTCATACTAATACGGAGCATATCTTGGCTTTTAGCTAAGTCTTTTTTTAGCAGTTCAAAGCCTTTCACCAGGTTTTCACCTTTTGACTCTAGGGTGAGTTTCAGTAGCTCAGGATTGGTGCTAATAAAGTTACTGGGCGCAAGCGAGTTAATGGTCTGTCTGGCAAAAAACTCTAGGCGTTCTTTTTGTTTTTCGTCTAACCCTTGAGTATCACGAATATTTTGCAGCAGTGACTCACCAAACAGCAAATAACTTTGTTTGATGTAGTTAAACCAAGGATTTTGCTGCCATTGTTCATCTTTAAAACGACGGTCGCCGCGTTCTTCACTAATGACGGGTGCAATATTTTCGTCACCGGCTTGCATCGCATTTTGCATTATCTGTAATTGCTGTTGCCACCAGTTAGTTTGATTCTTTATTAATGTCTCAGGTTGCTGGCTTAGTGCTTGCAGCCAAGTGGTAAAATCTTTGCTGTTTTGCTCATTTAAAGCTTGTTGGACTGGGCTTTGTTGGCTCAGGCTTTGGGTAAAGGAGTTAAAAATTTCTTGGTTTTGTTGCCACCAAGATTGCATCGTAGCATTTAAGGCGTCGTTATCCATCTTCATCATGATTGTCCTAATGACACAACTAGACGCTGCTTGGGAGTAGCAGCATAAAGGCAAGAAGAGCAGGCAGCGGCAGAAATACCGCTGCCTAAATAAATTTTAAGCTTGAGCAGTTTGCATTTGCTCTTTAGTTAGAGTTTCAAGGTTATCTTTAAACTCTTGACCTAGTTTAGTTAGCTTTTGACCATCTTCGATCATTTGCTGGCTTAGTTGCGTCATAGCTGATACTTGGCTTAAGTTAAAATCGATTGCAGATTTCACATCTTGTACTTCAGTCGCAGCTTTTAATTGCGATACAGAGGCATTTGAGATGTTTTGTACAGCATCAATTTGAATGCTCGCTAGCTGCTCAATATTCTTTGCAACAAGTTGGTTGAATTTAATAGCTGGGCCGAAAAACTTTTGGTTTTGTTCAGTTAGCGTGTTTAGTAAATCAGTGTACATAACGTTTTCCTTTTGAGTCGTTGAGATTTTTCAAAAATTGGGTTGAGCGTTAACTGCTTACTCAACTAACTTAATTCATGTATAAACCGCCGTTTAAGGCGAGTGTTTCACCTGTGATATAAGCCGCATCGTCAGATGCTAAAAAGCGAACTGCTTTGGCGACTTCTTCTGGGGTTGCTAAACGTTGCATAGGTACTTGTCCGCGAATGTTATCTAGTACCTCAGGTTTCATTGCTGCAACCATTGGGGTTTCTGTATAACCGGGAGCAACCACATTCACTGTGACTCCCGCGCGCGCACCTTCATAAGCAAGAGATTTAGAGAATCCGATCATGCCTGCTTTTGCCGCGGCATAGTTTGCTTGACCAAACTGGCCTTTTTGGCCGTTTACACTTGAGATATTGATAATACGACCTTGCTTTTGAACGCACATATGTGCAAACAAAGGTTGGGTCATATTGAAAAGTGAATTTAAGTTGGTATCGATCACTTCACGCCATTGTTCAAACGACATTTTCTTGAATGTGCTATCACGAGTGATACCCGCGTTGTTTACCAATACATCAATGTGTTGATGCTCTTCGATGAGTAAGTCCAAGGCTTGTTTACAAGCTTGGGTATCAGTAACATCTAAAAATACCGCTTGGACTTGTTTTGGGTTGATGTTTGCTTCATTCAACCATTGGTCAAAGTCAGCTTGAGTGCGACGTTGACTCGCAACAGCGATAACAAAGAAATGGTTTTCAACTAAAGATTGAACGATGGCAGTACCAATACCACCAAAGGCGCCAGTTACAATGGCAGTTTTTTGTATATCCATGATGATTTCCCTACATCTTTTATGACAATTTAACTGCATTTGTCATGTTTGCTTTTGGCAACAAACACTTAGTGAATATCACTTAGTTAGCTCACACTAGTGAGTTTCACAATAGTGGTCGTTAAGTGACTTCATTATTGGTTAAAAAAATGACAGTTTTTTAACCAAACCATGACCTTTTCAAGAACTCGCTATTGCGATCTATTTAAAGCGTAAACCTCTCTGAGCGGTTTATCATATAGTCTATCGTTATGCTCGAAATTTGCACAATTTATAACTTGATCTAAATCTAGTTTTCTTTACTAAACTTAAGGTAAGAAAAATTAAAGGCCAGGTTATGCGCGTTAAGTCTTCATTACTCATTTTTAAATTGGCATCGAGTACGTGTGTATTGTTAATCATGCTTGCAAGCTGGTTTATGTATTCACATATTGACCATACTCAGAACGTTGAATTGCAGTTGAATCGCCTTAAACTAGCAGCAGCAAGATTAGTCGGGGTAAAAAATGATTATATTCAAGAAAGGCAACCTGATTTTATTCGTGCTTTTGAGATGCACTACTTTCAATTTGAAAAAGAATACAGTGAACTTGCTCAATTACTTATCAATGAACCAAAAGTAATGCAGCAGCTTTCTACAATTGAGAGTTACACTGCACAGTTAAGGCAAACTTTAAAGCGCTTTGAACAATATCAAATTAAGTTAGGGCATGAAGCTGACCAAGGAGTATACGGCTTATTTAGGCGTAATGCGCATCAGTTACAGGGGTATGTGCAAACGGTTGATGAACCAATGCTAGAGTTGAAAGTGCTGGAACTGAGACGTGCTGAAAAAGATTTTCTATTACGACATGACCATGCGTATATTGAGCGTCATACTGCTATTTATGACAAGCTTTATGCAAGGCTACAATTAGACAACCCTCAAGCTGCTCTATTATTAAAAGCATATCGGCAAGGCTTTTTATCATATAGTGCTGTACTTACTGAAATTGGCTTAAATTCGAAGCAGGGCTTAAGAAAGCAGCTCGATGAGCAAAAGAACAACCTTACTAGTAAAATTTTAGGTTTAAGTAATACCATTATTTTGCAGGATCATGATACTAAGCAAGCTTGGGTTTTATCCTTGTTAGGCATGATTATTATAATCTGTTCAACGTGCTTCGTATTGTTGGTGGTATTGCATGTAAAAGTATCTAATAAAATAAATGTGATTAATGAAGTATTAGATAAAGTTGTTGAACATGAAAATTTTAAGCTTAGAACGAACTTAAGCGATACCGATGAATTAGGTCAAATAGGCACACATGTTGATAAACTACTAGAGTACCTAGATGGCTTATTAGCGCGTTTATCCTCAGCGCAAAAGCGATTGCTAGAAGATGCTGAAGTGGCGAGTTTCAGTAATGTGATACATCGCTTTACTCAGGAGCTAAATACACCACTTGGGGAGGTTAAAAGTGGTAAAGGCGATATGGCGGAGCTGATTGCCATCATGAAAAGTAACCTAAGTGATGGGTTAGATGAAAACGCTTCAATTACTGAGATGATAAGCCACCTTGAAAGCACCTTAGATATTATTGAAAGCAATTTAACTGTCAGTGAGCAGCTGATAGAAGAGTTTAATCTGATCTCTTCTAATCAACACTTAGACGTGCTGACTTATTTTAATTTACTTGAACAAATAGAATATGTGTTTCGTGGTAAAGACAGTTTATTACCTGCAGACGAGTATGATATCACTTTTGATATCTCTGATAAGTTATCCATTAATAGTTATCCCTCAGCAATAAACCAGATTATTAGTCTGTGTATTCACAATAGTATCAAGCATGGCAAGATAGCTAATCAGAAATTGCATATTATTGTTTCAGCAATGGTTGTGAACGATTTCGTACATATCTATTTTAAAGATGACGGTGTGGGTATCGACAAAGAAATCTTGCCAGTTATCTTCGAACCTTTTATTACTTCGAAACGTCATAGTGGTGGCACGGGTCTTGGTATGAGCATCATACATAACTTAGTGACGAAAAAGCTTAAAGGGGAGGTTAAAATGCAAAGCCCAGCGCATGGTGGGGCTTGCCTTCATATTATTTTGTCAGAAACGGAGTTTTCATTAAATCAAACCAGTGACTTTAATTCCGAACAGATCGATTCGTAATCTGGCTTTAATACCAATCCTCAGTAATGCTCAATCATTTTGAGGGACTAAAACCTGACGCTAACTTCGTTGAAAACGTCTTATTTAGAATAACTAAATAGCAAAATTTCCGCCTCGTTATCGACTAATTTTTCTTGCCTCAAAATAGACCGCTTAATTAAGAGGGTTGGTATAAGAGATATTTCTTACTAAAACAAAAAAGCCATGGCTTTTATCCATGGCTTTTTATGTCACTTTAGCGGTTAAGCTTTTTTGCTTGCTACCCACTCGTCAACGAACTTTTCAAGTACGTTAAGTGGCACAGGGCCATTTTTCAGAACCACATCGTGGAACTGACGAATATCAAACTTGTCACCAAGTTCTTTCTTCGCACCTTCACGTAGTTCTAAGATCTTAAGCATACCCACCTTATAAGCGGTTGCTTGTGAAGGCATTACGATGTGACGCTCAACCATTTTAACACCATCAGACTTTGCGTTAGGTGTGTTATTTACGTAGTAATCGATACCTTCTTGACGTGTCCACTTCATAGCGTGGATACCAGTATCTACCACAAGACGACATGCTCGCCATAATTCCATCGCCAGACGACCAAAATCTGAATACGGGTCTTCATAAAGGCCCATTTCTTTTGGCACTAGTTCAGAGTATAAACCCCAACCTTCGATATAAGCCGTATAACCACCGAATTTACGGAACTTTGGCACACCTTCAAGCTCTTGCGCAATAGCAATTTGCATGTGGTGACCCGGAATACCTTCGTGGTAAGCAAGTGCTTCCATTTGGTAAGTAGGCATGGCTTCCATATCATAAAGGTTGGCGTAGTAAATACCTGGGCGAGAACCATCTGGCGCCGGCTGCTGGTAGAATGCTTTACCCGCTGCTTTTTCACGGAACGCTTCAACACGCTTAACGATCATGTCTGCTTTTGGTTTAACAATGAAAAGCTCATCAAGGCGAGATTTCATGTTGTCGATCATCGCAGTTGCATCTTTAAGATACTTTTCTTTACCTTCATCAGTATTAGGTAGGTAGAACTGCTTATCAGTTTTCATGAACTCCATGAATGCTTTTAAGTCGCCTTTAAAGCCAACTTTGTCTTTGATTTCACGCATTTCGTCATGAATACGTGCTACTTCAGCAAGACCAATTTCGTGGATTTCTTTCGCTGTTAAATCAGTCGTTGTTGTGCGAGCTAGGGCATTGTTAAAGAATGCTTCACCTTCAGGGAACTTCCAAGCGCCATCGCGGGTATCTGCTTTTTTCTCAAGCTTACCTAGGTAGTTAATTAGCTTGTTATAAGAGGGTTTGATAGCGGTTTTAAGCGCTTCTGTCGCTTCATTGATAAGTGCCACTTTTTCTGAATCAGCGATCTCTAGCTTATTCACTTTGCGTTTGAAGTCAGCAAGTAAGGTAGAGTCGTCACCTTTTTCAAAAGGCGCGCCTTTAATTATATTTTTGCTTGACTCAATAACGTGAGGGAATACAAACTTAGGTGCAATAATGCCTTTTTGCGCACGGATCTCTAAAGAGTCGATCAGTTGGTCGAATACTTTAGTGACGCCATTTAAACGTGAGATATACGCTTTCGCATCTTCTACGCTAGTAACTTGGTGTTGGTTAATTAAAAATGCAGGCACCATTGAATGTGTACCGAACATTTGGTTAACCGGGTAGTTATGGTAGCGCCATTTGAAATCAGCAATCCCATCTTCTAAACGTTGCTTCATCAAATCGTAACTAACCTGCGTGTTTGCATCTAGTTTACTGCGGTCGATTGCAGTTAAACGAACTAGATCTTTTTTAGCAATTGCTAAGTCTTCTAGTGCACGCTCTTCACTGTCGTCATCCCACTTGTCGTAATCTTTTTTGATGCCCATGTAAGTCTGGTATACAGGGCTTCGCATGACGCCATTCATGAAGACTTCTTCGAATAGCGCATTGGCTTTTTCTACTTCGCTTTGAACAACTTGGACTTGCGGTGCAGGAGCAGGTTTTTCAGCAGTTTGCTGACAACCAGCCAAAAATGCTGCGCTGATTGCAGCAGCAATAATGGTGAGTTTACGCATTGTTATCTACCTTTGAGTTTTTTGTACGCTATGGATTATCCGAGCGGGTTTTTATTTTTATAAAAACAGCGATGCTGCTTAAACAAATAATTCTAGCAGGTCATTTAAAAAACGGTGGCCTTTATTTGTAACCAACCATGAATGGCCTAAATCTTCTATTAATCCTTTATCAAGTGCAGTGTTAATTGCAGTTTCAATTTTGCTTATCGGTAAGCCAGAATAATCGATGAACTGATGTTTATTGCATGGCTCTCGCAGCCTAAATTGGTTCATAAAGAACTCAAATGGGCGGTCATCTTGTTCCACTTGCCAGCTTTCGTATAAATATGGCTTGCTAAGATCCATATAACCACGAGGGTGCTTCACTTTTACGGTGCGTAAAATACCACCTTGTTCAGGTTGAGTTACTTTACCATGTGCACCACAGCCAATGCCTAGGTAATCACCGAAGCGCCAATAATTTAAGTTGTGTTTACATTGGTAACCAGGTTTTGCGTAGCCTGAAATTTCATAATGATCGTAGCCTGCTTCAGCCAGCAATTTTTGCCCTTGTTCTTGAATATCCCACAATGTTTCATCTTCAGGGAGAACAGGTGGTTTTGAGGCAAACTGAGTATTAGGTTCGATGGTCAGTTGATACCAGGATAAGTGAGGCGGGTTGAGTGCTATGACTTTTTGTAAATCGCTCAACGCATCTTCAACACTTTGACCTGGAAGCCCATGCATTAAATCCATATTAAAAGAATTTAAACCTGCAGCTTGTGCTTCTTTTGCTGCGTTTATGGCTTCATTTTCACCGTGAATACGACCTAGCGATTTTAATTTGTCGGCTTGTAAGCTTTGTACACCAATTGAGATACGGTTAATACCCGCTTCAACGTAATGCTTAAACTTGTCTTTTTCTACCGTACCAGGGTTCGCTTCTAAGGTAATTTCAATATTATCTTCAAAGGGAATAAGCTTTTCTATTTCGTCTAATAGCCATTGATAGGCTTTACCCGATAATAAACTTGGTGTGCCACCGCCGACAAAAATACTGTGTAATTTGCGACCTTGAACTAAATGCAAATCAGCCTGCAAGTCGTGAAGTAAGTGTTGAATATATTCTTGTTCAGGAATTTCACCCTTTTGACCGTGGCTGTTAAAGTCACAGTAAGGACATTTTTGCACGCACCAAGGCACGTGCACATATAAGCTTAGAGGAGGAAGCTGCACAATTAGCCTTTTAATTTAGCAACAAGTTGCTGAAGTGCCTGACCGCGATGGCTCAGGGCATTTTTTTGCTCCTTCGTTAATTGTGCAGACGTGCATCCTTCGCTTGCTACATAAAACACCGGATCATAACCAAAGCCTTCACGGCCTTGTTGATCTTCTGTGATACTCCCTTCCCAGCTTGCTTGGCAAACGAGTGGCGTAGGGTCATCAGCATGACGCATATAAACTAGCACACACCAGAAGCGTGCTGAACGTACTACTTTATCTTGCATCTCAACCAGTAACTTATCAATGTTATCTTGGTCGTTTGCGTTTTCACCGGCAAAGCGTGCTGAGTACACGCCCGGTGCGCCGTTTAAAGCATCGACTTCTAAACCTGAGTCATCAGCGATGGCAGGCAGGCCGGTAATTTTAGCAGCGTGACGCGCTTTAATAATGGCATTTTCGATGAAGGTAGTGCCCGTTTCTGGCACGTCAGGCACGTCAAACTGGCTTTGTGGCAATACTTCAATGTTTAACTCATTAAGCATTGCGCCCAGCTCTTTCACTTTACCTTGGTTGCCTGTGGCAAGAACGATTTGTTGACTCATCAGTTAATTAGTCCACGTAGAATTTCTGTTGAAAGTTTAAAACTTGGAAGTTGTTGCCTTGATTAATGTTGATCTTAAAGCGGTAAATCTCTTCATTACGAAAATCAACTTGGGCAAGATAGTAAATGGCATCACCATCAACTACTTCTTTAAATTCCAGCACTTGTTTAGTGCCAAGAAGGTTCTTTGCTTCACCTGTGAGTTTGGCTTTTTGAGCAGGCGTGCCTTTCTTATTAGCAAGCACTGAGATATTAATCACGCCTTTATAATTACTACGCTCAAGCCCATAGGCTTTGGCAATACCAGGTTGAATAAACGTTGAAGGGAAAGCTATGTAGTGCACTTGCCATGGGCCAAGCTCTTTATATTGCCCACCTTGCACTGAATTAGCAGAGGCAATAAAGCTACTTAAAGTTAGGATGAAAGCAATCAAAATTCGCATAAATACTCCTAATTACCCGAGGATATCAACAAGCAGTAAACGCTTTAAAAACTGTAAAGCAATAATCGCAACCAGAATTGATAGGTCAAAACCGCCAATAGGAGGTATTACTTTACGCAGTGGTCTGAGCATAGGCTCACTTAGTTGCTCAAATACTGCAGCAATTGGATTATAACCTTGTGCTACCCAGCTTAATAAAGCCCTAACAATTAAGATAAATAGTATTAGATTGAAAGACTCTGTGATAACCGTTACTAGACTACCTAGTGCGGCACCAACTGGCTCCCAGCCACCATAAAACATCACCATGAGTATAGACACTTTGGCGAAGCCAACTAAAAAGGCAAGTATTAAAGATGCGAGGTCTAAGCCTCCTACACCTGGAATGATTTTGCGTAGAGGGTTAACCGCAAAAGAGGTGGCTTTAACGACGGTTTGACTTAATGGATTGTAAAAGTCAGCCCGAACTAACTGTAGCCAAAAACGCAGTAACACGACCATTAAAAAAAGGTCGAATACAATACCAATTAAAAATTGCATAGCAGTCATGGCTGTCTCCTAAATCTGTTGTTCCATTTCTTCAGCGCGAGCGATACAGGCGTCCATAGCGTCGGCAACGGTAGTTTGTAAGTTTTGTGATTTTAAGTATTCAACAGCCGCGTGTGTTGTACCACCTTTTGATGTGACATTGGCGCGCAGTTGTTCGAGAGAAATATCATCATTGGCAAATGCCATTTCAGCCGCACCTAACGCAGTTTGCTGTACCAGTAATCGAGCTTGTTCATGGCTAAAGCCAAGATTTACGGCTTTTTCAGCAATAGATTGCATAAATAGGAAGAAATACGCAGGCGATGAGCCGGTTACGGCAATGATGTCGTTAATTTGCGACTCTTGTTCTAGCCACAGAGCAATACCTGTCGCGCTGAACATGTCAGTGACAATGGATTTTTCTTCATCGCTAATTGCATCGCTGAATAAGCCACTGACGCCTTTGCCCAATAAGCTAGGTGTATTTGGCATACAGCGTACCAGTTTTGCATCAAAACCCAGCATTTCGCGCAAGCGTTTAACCGTAATGCCCGCTGCAACTGAGATGAATAGTTTGCTACTCATCTCTATACCAGCGTCTTGGAATGTTTGGCAAAGTTCCGCCATCATCTGTGGTTTAACAGAAAGTACGATAATATCGGCTTGCTTAACTGCAGCAAGGTTATCTGATGTGGCATTCACACCTAAGTCAGCTTCAACTTTTGCTAGTTTTTCTGGATTACGGTTGGTGGCAATAATGCTGTTCGCATCGAAGCCATTTTTTACCATACCACCAATGATGGCATAGCTCATGTTACCTGTTCCGATAAACGCGATGGTTTTATTTGACATAGTTTGTGCTTACCTTATTGTCTTTTTCCAAAAATGTCGGTGCCAATACGCACCATGTTCGCCCCTGCAGTGATGGCCGGCTCTAAGTCCTGACTCATGCCCATAGAAAGGGTATCTACTTGAGGATATTGGTGCTTTAGTTTATCAAAGCAAGCTCGCATTTGCTGGAAATATTGTAACTGTTTCTGTTCATCATCAGTTTTTTCAGTGATGGTCATTAAACCACGCAGGTTTAATTGTCGTGCATCTGCAATAAACGAAGCCAATTCATCAAGCTCTGATAGCTGACAACCCGACTTATTTTCGTCTTCACTGATATTTACTTGGATCAGGATGTTCAATGGCATGAGGTTATTCGGTCGTTGTTCGTTTAGGCGTTTTGCAATTTTTAAACGGTCTACACTTTGCACCCAGCTAAAGTGCTCAGCTATATGGCGAGATTTATTTGATTGAATAGGGCCAATAAAATGCCACTCAATGTCTTTTTTATCTTTTAATTGCTGAATTTTATCAACGGCTTCTTGTACGTAAGATTCACCAAACTGACGTTGTCCTGCGTCATAAGCATCTTCAATAAGCTCGATAGGTTTGGTTTTTGACACGGCTAGTAATTGCACTGTATCGGAAAATGGACTGTTTTGTTCTGCTTTTATCACGCGATCGTAGGCGCAGCTCAGACGTTCTGCTATTGTAACCATATTATATTTCAGCTCGTTTGGAGTCATACATGGATATTACTGAATTATTGGCCTTTAGTGTTCAACATAAAGCCTCGGATTTACATTTATCGTCGGGGGTTTCACCGATGATACGGGTTGACGGCGATGTGCGTCGTGTAAATATTCCCGCGTTAGAATCGAAAGACGTAAATAGTCTTGTTTACGATATTATGAATGATAACCAGCGAAAGGACTATGAGCAAAATTTAGAGGTGGATTTTTCATTCGAAGTGCCTAATTTAGCGCGTTTTCGTGTCAACGCGTTTAATACAAGCCGCGGCCCTGCAGCGGTGTTTCGTACTATTCCATCAAAAGTACTGTCGTTAGATGATTTAGGTGCCCCGGATATATTTAGAGATATCTCCGATAACCCTAGAGGATTAGTGTTGGTCACCGGCCCAACAGGTTCAGGTAAATCGACGACCTTAGCGGCCATGGTGGACTATATAAATAATAGCAAGCATCACCATATCCTAACCATCGAAGATCCAATAGAATTTGTGCATCAGAACAAACTCAGTTTAATTAACCAACGGGAAGTTCATAGAGATACACATAGCTTCAAAGCGGCTCTGCGTTCTGCGCTGCGTGAAGATCCGGATGTAATCTTAGTGGGTGAATTACGAGATTTAGAAACTATTCGTCTAGCCATGACCGCAGCTGAAACTGGCCATTTAGTGTTTGGAACTTTGCACACTACATCGGCACCAAAAACCATTGACCGTATCATTGATGTTTTCCCTGGCGAAGAAAAAGACATGGTGCGTTCAATGTTGTCAGAGTCACTGCAAGCGGTTATTTCTCAAACACTGGTAAAAAAGGTGGGTGGTGGTCGTGTGGCAGCGCACGAAATTATGCTTGGTATTCCGGCAATCAGAAACCTTATCCGTGAAGATAAAATTGCACAGATGTACTCGGCTATTCAAACCGGTGCCATGCATGGCATGCAAACTATGGATCAATGTTTAAAAAATCTAGTTAACCGTGGTCTTATAACGGCGCAAGATGCGCAAACTAAAGCGCATGATAAAGCACAATTTGGTCCAAACATGTAGGAGTGACTTAAATGCTACTAAATCAATTCTTACAGGTGATGGTTGATAGACAAGCTTCAGATTTATTTGTATCTGCGGGTTTAGCTGTTAGTGCCAAAATTGATGGCGAATTAACCCCTTTAAGTGAAGAACGTTTAACAGCAGAAGCCTCGCTTGAGCTTGTTGAGTCAGCGATGAATGAAAGGCAAAAAGAAGAGTTTTATCGCGAAAAAGAATGTAATTTCGCGATTGCTACTGATGAAGGGCGTTTCCGTGTTTCTGCGTTTTGGCAAAGAGATTGTGCGGGCATGGTGCTGCGCCGAATTGTGACGAAAATCCCCGATGTAAACGATTTAGGTCTACCTTCAGTTTTAACGGATGTGATCATGTCCAAACGTGGGTTAGTGCTGTTTGTAGGTGGTACAGGCACTGGTAAATCAACCTCATTGGCAGCATTGCTGGGTTATCGTAACCGTAATCAGCGTGGCCACATTCTAACCATTGAAGATCCAATTGAATTTGTGCACGAGCACAAAAAGAGCATCATCACACAGCGTGAAGTAGGTATTGATACAGAGAGTTTTGAAGCGGCGTTAAAAAGCTCTTTGCGACAAGCGCCTGATGTCATTTTGATAGGTGAAATTCGCTCCCAAGAAACCATGGAATATGCATTAAGTTTCGCCGAAACTGGCCACCTATGTGTGGCAACACTTCACGCAAATAATGCTAACCAAGCGATAGATCGTATTATGCATCTGGTTCCAAAAGAGAAACATGATAAACTTAAATATGATTTGGCGTTGAACCTACGTGCAATTGTCGCTCAGCAATTGGTACCTTCAGCGAAGGGAGAGGGTCGTGAAGCAGCGATAGAAATCTTACTTAATTCGCCTATGGTTGCTGAGCTGGTTAAAAAAGGAGACATAGGTTCAATTAAAGAAACTATGGCGAAATCGAAAGAAATGGGTATGCAAACATTTGATCAGGCATTGTTTGAACTGTATAAACAACGTCGTATTAATTATGCAGACGCACTTCACTACGCAGACTCGCCAAATGATCTACGCTTAATGATAAAGCTGCAAAACAATGAGCAGCAAGGCGCAGGTTTCTTACAAGGTGTGACTGTTGATGGGTTGGACTCAAAGTAATAAGTATCTGAGAAGTTTATATTTTGTTTTGCCTTTGTTGGCTGTGTTGTTTTGTCACGCAGTCAACGCAGTAGGTACTGACAAAATACAGATATATGTTAGAGATGATGTTTACATCGATTACAAACGCTTTCTAAACGGACGTAATGTGTCTGAAATCACAGACTTTTCAGGCAATTATATTCGTCGAGATGTTGTTGATATGATTCTGGCCCAGCAGGCACTCGTTCTGGGCGGCTTTACAAAACAATTTGAATATCAAACCGGCAATGTCAACTTTAGAAATACCAAACTCTTAGAACGAGGAAAGCTGTTACTTAGCATGGATAGTTATTGGTTAGAAGATGCTAAAGCCATGTCTAACTCTGTTTATGTCAGTAAAGCCCTTATCAAGCGCGGAGAATATTATGCAGGTGTATTTTTCGCTCCAGACAATAAAAAAATGCAGCGACTGCAAAGCTACCAACAATTAAAAGATTATACGTCAGTAAGTACACCACGTTGGCGGACAGATTGGGAAACACTACATAATCTGCCATTACAAAAGTTATTTGTAGAGCATGAATGGGTATCACAAGCACGTATGGTGAGCATGATGTGGGCTGATTTTATGCTAATGCCACTGATGCCTAGTTTAAAAAATGAATTCAATTTAGAGGGAATAAAGCTAGTTGCTCATCCAAGTTTAGTTGTTCTACTCGATGGCAGTAGACATCTGGTTGTATCTAAATCACATCCTTATGGCAAAGAAGCCTTTAAAGCGCTTCAAGTTGGGCTTGAAATACTGCGGGATCGGGGAATGATCATAAAAGCCTACACGCAAGCAGGCTTTATTCCTGATCTGTCAAAATATGAGGTTTTAAATCAGTTACCAACTAGGTAAGAATTAGTCCCACAGCGATTCGAAAAAGCTTTCTAGAATGATGACCGCAGACATACCATCAACGTTACTCTTGCCTAAGTTTCGATAACCGCCTTGTTCGAATAAACGCGCTTTCGCGTCAGTTGTTGTGAGCCGCTCATCCTGAGTTTCAACTTGTAACTTAAAGTTGTTATGCAGACGATTAGCGAACTTCTTTGCTTGGAACGTAACTTGTTGATTCGTCCCATCCATATTTAACGGCAGTCCAACGACTAATAAATCGGGCTTCCAGTCTGAGATATGGTTACCTATTTCATCCCAGTTAGGAATACCATCTCGCGCTTTTACGGCACCAACACTATTGGCTGTGCCCGTGATCTCTTGACCAACAGCAATGCCAATACTTTTAGTACCAAAATCAAAGCCCATGACTGTTCGTTGGCCAATGGGTGTTTTTTCTTTTTTATCTGACATGAATTATTTTCTGTATTAGGCGTGGCCAGCGATAGTCGCTAATTTCGACACATCGAAGCCAAGCATTTCAACGGCCTTTTGCCATCTTTGTTCTACGGGTGTGTTAAATATAATTGCAGGATCGGCTTTGATAACCAACCAGCTATTTTCTGATAACTCTCTTTCTAACTGACCTTGCTCCCAACCCGCATAGCCAAGGGTAATAATAAATTCACTAGGGCTGTCATCATAAGTTAGGCTGGCAAGCACATCTTTAGAGGTCGTTATCATAATCTCTGAACTAAGCTCTTGACTCGACGAATAGCCATATTTTGGCGTATGAAGCACAAACCCTCTATCAGTATGCACAGGACCGCCTGCAAATACATGACGTTTAGACGCTTCACTCATCTTGTTATTTTCAATATCTATCTTGTCGAGTAGCTCACCGACGGTGACATTGACAGGATGGTTAATCACCAGCCCCATTGCCCCTTCTTCATTATGCTCACAAATATACGTCACACTTTGCTTAAAGTAAGGGTCTTGCAAACTTGGCATTGCGATTAAGAAATGATTTTCTAATGATGATTGCATATCGATGGCCTCAGGTTGGAAGGAGGGGTAATGACTACCCCAATAATTTACTTATTATGGGCGAGTTTTTCTTCGATCGCCTCATAGAGTTTATCCATAATTGAAATATCAAACGCTGCTTCTATTTCTTTTACACAGGTTGGCGCTGTGACATTGATTTCAGTTAGTTTGTTACCAATGATGTCTAAGCCAACAAAAATGAGCCCTTTTTCTTTTAGGGTAGGGGCAACAGCTTGCGCGACTTTTAAATCATCCTCACTGATTGGACGGGCTTCACCACGACCACCAGCGGCTAGGTTTCCACGTGTTTCACCGCCTTGAGGAATACGGGCTAAGCAATAGGGGATAACTTCTCCATTCACCACAAGCACACGTTTATCGCCTTGCTTGATTTCAGGAATATATTGCTGTGCCATTGCGAAGCGGCTGCCATGTTCAGTTAAAGTTTCACAGATTACGCCAATGTTTGGGTCATCCTGCTTTACTCTGAAAATCGATGCACCACCCATGCCATCAAGAGGCTTTAGTATGATGTCGCCATGTTTAGTTAAAAACTCGCGAATTTGTGCTTGAGAGCGCGTGACAAGCGTATCAGGCGTATGCTCACTAAACCATGCAGTGAATAGCTTTTCGTTTGCATCGCGTAAACTCTGAGGCTTGTTAACGACTAAAGTGCCAGCGTCTTCAGCGCGCTCAAGAATATAAGTTGCATAGATATATTCAGTATCAAATGGTGGATCTTTTCTCATTAAGATCACATCTAGGTCACTCAGCGCAATATCCTGCTTATCTTCAAGTGCATACCAGTTATCTACGTCGTCAAACACGGTCGCTCTAGCTGCGGTCGCACGAGCTTGACCTTGATATAAAAACAAGTCGTCCATTTCCATGTAGTAAAGTTCATAGCCGCGTTTTTGAGCACTGAGCATCATGGCAAAGCCAGTGTCTTTTTTAATATTGAAACCACTGATTGGATCGCTAATGATACCGAGTTTAATTGCCATAATGTTTACCTAGTTATTTGAATGTTTTAATCAATATGGGGGTAGAAAAGCACTTTTAAAGTGCTAAATCACCAAATTGCAATTGCAGTGCACTTAATACTGTTAGAGCGGCTGTCTCTGTGCGAAGTACTCGTGGGCCTAGGCGAACATCGACAAAGCCTTGCTCTGAGGTTGTTGTCATTTCTTCATCGGTAAAGCCACCTTCAGGACCGACAACAAAGCGCACACCATTTTTAGGCGTTGGCAATGTTTTTATACTGTGCTCAGCTCGTGGATGAAGGGTAAGTTTCAGTTCATCGCTTTGCTGTGATAGCCATTGTGACAACTGTACGGGAGGGTGAACTTTAGTTACAAAGTTACGGCCAGACTGCTCTGCAGCGGCAATGGCGATTTTTTGCCATTGCTGGTGTTTTTTAGCAAGACGTTCACCGGTCAGTTTTACGCCACAACGGGTCGTAAACAGAGGTGTAATTTCAGTAATGCCTAACTCTACCGATTTTTGAATAGTGAAATCCATCTTATCACCACGAGAGATCCCCTGACCAAGATGAATTTTTAGAGGTGATTCAACATCAGCTTCTATAAATTCAATTGGGGTTGCTGTGACAGATTTTTTGCCGACTTCAACAAGCTCGCATAGGTATTCACCACCCTCACCGTTAAACAAAGACACTTGATCACCAACTTGCATTCTTAGCACTCGACCAATATGACCAGCAGCATCATCAGATAGCTGAACTGGCGTGTTAAGGTTTAACTCAGAGGGTTGAAAAATATGAGGAACACGCATAGTGAATAGACTTAAAAACAAAGATGCTGCAATAGTAAGGCTAAGCGCGAATGACGTCTAGTCATTCTCTAATTTACACAGAGACGCTTCGAGTGATTTGTCTGCTTCATTTAAGTGAGAACTGTCGCAAGACATATGGTTATCCTGAAAAGTATCAGCAATTTGGCTGTAGTTGTAACCTTCAGGAGTTATCTCTACCAAATATCTAACTGGGTGAAGAGAGTTAAAGATGACTCTTTGTTCGTCATTTGCAAGATGAAAGTCTAAATCGTGAATAATGATACCTGCGATTTGGTGATGTTCTTGTAAATAAGCGGCAAGCTCAGTCACACTTATTTCATTGGCGAAATCACAGTAGCAATAATCTTTAATTAGATTGTCGAACATCATTTTTACAAGATGACGAGTGTTTTCACCCGCAACAATAAGATGTTGAGGCTTGTTAGGGAATTGCTGATTCTGATAGGTCACAAAGTCTCTACTGAACTCTGAGTTGCTATCAATGAGTAGAAAATTTTCAAAACAAGTCGCCATACCTTCACCTTGCTTCAGTTAGCATTTGAAAGCGCTAAACTGAAAAGAGATTAATAAGTAAATAGCCCATAGCGGTAAAAACCGCAAATTCTATACAAGCAACGCCAATGTTATCTTGGTGATCAACTTCTAGCCCAACGTTCACTTTTGGTAGAGCAAAGTGAATAAGAGAAAAACTCATTAAATATAACAAAGCCCACATTATTCCGCAGTGAACTAACACACTATTGATATTCTCAACGATGGTGGCCCCATGGTATGGCGCACTTTGTAATCCAGCAAATAGTGCCAAAGATAACCCAACAGTCTTACCCGCATAGCGTATACCAATTGAGGTATTAGCAAGGTTAAAGTTTTGTTGTAATGAAGCCCCTTGATTCGCTTTAGCAAAACGCATTTCTCTTAATTTGCTATCAATAGCGAATACGATTTGTAAAACAATAAAGCTCATAGTTGCCACTAATAAATCACTGACACCTTGTGGGTGAAGCCAATGAAAAATACCAAGAACGAGAATGGTATTGCCAAGTAACATGCCTGAATCAACTAAGGCTGCACAGATGTTTTGCTTCATAATGGCTTTTTCTTCATTAAAGCGATTTAAAATCCATTTGCGGTGAATATATTGGCCCAGCAAAATAAAACTGAATGAGATCACTACGGTAAGAACAGCCAAAGTAAAGTGTCCATTAGTTAAATGCTCGTAAACATCAGGAAAAACATAAGCAGCTGTAATTGCGATGATCCCTATTTGGCAGGCGTAGTTAATGCCAAATGCAAAGTTATCACGTTTGGCTATTTCAGATTCGAGGGCTTTTTTAGCTTTATATTGCATGAGCAAGCGATGACCTATAACGATCAGGCTCGCTAATATAAAACAAATTAAAATGGCAAAAATATTGATATCGAGTAAAGACAAATATGACATATAACGTGTAATGTTATGGTTTTAATAGATTAACTATAACGACTCCCAACTCATTGAGCTACCTAGCTTTGGAGATTTTTTATGCATCAGGTCGGTTTTCCACTTTCACTTTTGCAATTAGCTGAGCAACGTTGGCAGCAATTATATGGCACACAGCCCTATGATGAGCAGCTTGGGCAATTGATTAGTCTAAGTGATTTTGCATTTCGAATTTTAGAAAAGCGCCCTGAATTAGGGGCGTGGTTACAACAACTCGACATAGATTGCCGCCACGTTCCAGAACCTCTTCAAGGTGATCTGACTGAGCTCAGTGATATTGCGTGTTTTAGCCAGCTACGCTTATATCGTCAACAATATTGGCTAAAAGTGATGTGGTTAGATTTGGTTCATCAAAACCCAATTGAAGATAGTATTAGATATATTTCTAATCTTTCAGAGGCTTTAATTGGGGCTGCTAATGAATGGGCGTTTGCGCAAACAACAAAGCAATGTGGCACGCCTTTAGATGAACATGGGATGCCTTTGCCTATGTTGGTATTAGGAATGGGCAAACTCGGTGGTGGAGAACTCAACTTTTCATCAGATATTGACCTAATTTTTACTTACCCAAGAAACATACCTACGCAAGGTGGTAGGCGCAGTTTTGAATCTCAGGTTTTTTATACCAAGGTTGCACAAAAGCTTATCAGTGCATTAAACCAAGTGACTGCAGACGGTCAGGTATTCAGAGTAGATATGCGGCTTCGACCATTCGGCGAAAGTGGACCTTTGGTGATGAGCTTTGCAGCTATGGAGGATTATTACCAAGACCAAGGCCGTGAGTGGGAGAGATATGCGATGCTTAAGGCTAGGCCTCTGGGCGTCGAGACGATTTACTGGGATGAATTTAAACAACTGCTAAAGCCTTTTGTTTATCGCCGTTATATCGACTTCTCAGTGATTGAGTCGCTAAGAAAAATGAAGCATCTCATCGCGCAAGAAGTACGAAGGAAAGGGTTAGTAAATAACATTAAACTCGGAGCGGGTGGTATTCGTGAAGTTGAGTTCATAGTCCAAGCACTTCAGATGATCCGCGGAGGTCGAGATGTTGGTTTGCAAACCCCCTCTATATTGGCTGCTATTTCAGAATTAACTCAGCTTGATATTTTGCCGAGTGAAGTCAGCCTTAGTTTAAAGAGTCACTACTTATTTCTTCGCAGAGTTGAGCAATACCTGCAGGCATTCGACGACCAACAAACACAAACATTGCCAGACATCGAATTAGATAAATCAAGACTCGCTTATCTGTTGAATCAGATAGATTTTGAGTCTGCTCTACCAGAGATTAATCAAGTAATGGAGTCGGTTAGGCAAGAGTTTGCTTTGGTGGTGGGAGATGAACCACAAGAACAAGCAAATCTAGACGATAGCTTTAGTTACGCGTGGCTTCAAAGAGATTGTTTACAGCTAGAAGGGGTTTTAGATAATGCGAAGTTAGCTCAATGGCAAAGTGTGCTTGTTGAATTCGACGCAAAGCTCAATAAAAGACAAGTTGGGACAAGAGGGCGAGATATTCTCGACAAATTAATGCCTGCTTTATTACATGCTCTAGCACAGCAAGAAAGTACAGCTGAGTTACTGCAACGAGTGCTAAATATTGTTGAGATGATAGCCACTCGAACGACTTATCTAGAGTTGTTGTTTGAAAACCAAGGGGCGCTTAAACAGCTAGTATTACTGTGTGGTCATAGCAAATGGATAGCTGAGCATATTGCTAAATACCCAATATTGCTTGATGAACTCATTGACCCAGCAGCGCTTTATAAACCCTTGCCACTGAGTGAGTATCAGACCGAAATTAGACAGTACTTTTTACGTATTGAGCAAGATGATCTTGAATTACAAATGGAAGCACTAAGGCAGTTCAAGCAAACTCATCAATTACGTATTGCAGCAGCTGATGCGACAGGTGTTTTAAGTATCATGAAAGTAAGCGATCATCTAACTGCGCTTGCTGAAGCCATTGTTTTGCAGTCTGTGAATCTGGCTTGGCAGCAAATGGTAAGTCGTTACGGAGAGCCTAAGGGGTGTGATGAGATTAGTAAAGGCTTTGCTGTCATCGCTTATGGAAAAGCCGGTGGGGTAGAGCTTGGGTATGACTCGGATCTCGATTTAGTATTTGTGCATAATCAACAAGGTGATAGCAGCACTGTTGGCAATAAACAGATTTCCTCACGACAGTTTTATCTAAAACTAGCTCAACGTTTGATGCACTTATTTAATACTCGTACAGCGTCAGGTATTTTATATGAGCTTGATACAAGGCTTCGCCCTGAGGGCAACTCTGGCTTATTGGCGATTAATATTGAAAGCTTTAATCATTATCAGCAATCACAAGCGTGGACATGGGAACATCAAGCTTTGACCCGCGCGAGAATGATTTATGGTGAGACAGAGTTAGTCGAGCGTTTTGCAGAGATCCGTAAAAATATTTTATGTACAGCAAGGGATGAAGCTCAATTGAAAGATGATGTGGTCAAAATGCGCGAAAAGATGCGCGCGCATCTTTCTAAAGACAGTAAACAAGCATTTGATTTGAAACAAGGTCATGGCGGTATGACAGACATTGAGTTTATCGCTCAGTTTTTGGTGTTAAATCATGCTAAGCATTGTCATGAACTCACGCAATTTCCAGATAATATTCGTATTCTAGAAAGTGCTGCGCTACACGGTGTGATTAGCTCAGAGCAACAATCTATATTGACAGAATGTTACTGCACACTTCGTGAGCGTTATCACTTAAATAGCTTAAATCAGCACGGTCGATGTGTGCCAAGAGAGCTGGTAGCCGATCAGGTAGAACAGGTCAGAAATATTTGGCAGCAACTTTTTAAGTAAGCTTACTTCTAGAATAAAAAAATGGGGCTAATTTTAGCCCCATTTTTTGTTGATGATTTACTTATTTAATCTTCTACAATTTGTTCTAACGAAGTGAGACGGTTTTTGTGTAATGACCGCTGCGCGATGGTTTGGACAAAAGAAAGTGTATACTTCGTATTCAAAGTCATCATTGATGGCCCTACCTACTTGATAAAGCGCCGATACAAAGTTGCTATCAACTCTAAAGTTATGTTTGACGACATAATCTTTTTCTAAATACCAAAATAGTTCAATGCCTTCTTCACGCGCATAGTTGGCTAATACCTCTTTTAAGGTGCCGCCTGATTCGAAACGTCGTGGTGTTGATTCACCAGTCCAACCGGGTGAGGATGGCTTTACAACGAGTCCTCGTTGAGCAAGCGCATCATCAAGAGGAAAGGTTGGTTTTCCTAACTTGATGACAAATTGATCACGTTCAGTATCTCGCTCACTAACTCGGTTTCTAAAGCTCTCGTAAAACTGCGACAGACCTTTTGCTGCGGCATTACTGGTTTTTGTCATATCCATATTCTCAGGCAGAGCGCCATTGAGAACATAATAGGCTGCTGCAATTAATATTGCGCTCAAGGCGAGGTGTTTTACCCAAAACCCCATTGAAGACGACTTTTTTCTCTTATTTTTTTTAGCCATACATAGCACTCATGATCTATTTATAGTACGACGGCGCATTTTCATCAGGTCGTGTCTTAAACCTTCTGTGTAACCACATATATTGCGATGGTGCTTTATCGATAGATAGCTCCATACGTTCATTTACGCGCCTTACGTCACTATTTTCATCACCACTAGGGAAATTTTCCAGAAGTGGGTAGAACTCAATATGATATTTACCATCTTTATCGCGAGTCCCTGAAAAGCTTAGGGCTTCACAATGTTTGCTTGCTGCAAAAAGGAGAGTTCCGGTTGTTGTCGCAGCATCTTTTACAGCATAGAAAGAAGTGAACTCGCAACGGTTTCGACCATAGTCTTGGTCGGGTAAGTAGTAGCACATCTTTCTATTTTTTAATGATTGCAATAAACCCTTTACATCTCTTTTGCCGATTAATGCCTCGTTAGAGCGAAGGCGACCTCGTGTCATAAAAAACTCCATCAAGGCATTGTTATGTGGTCTGTAGAATCCAACACCAGGCTGGATAGAACCGACTATTCTGCCAAGCATTTCAAGGTGTAACATATGCGGTACAAGTAATAGTACACCTTTACCCTCAGCTTGGACGCGCTCTACATGCTCAAAGCCCTTAATAGAGCCGATGACATTTTTAACCCGCCAGTTTGGCCACCACCATGCCATACCTGTTTCTAACGTTGCTACGCCTGTGTTTTCCATATTCTCTTTTACGAGTTTAGCCTGATCAGCCTCGCTCATATCAGGGAAACAAAGCTTTATATTTACTTCGGCAATTTTTCGGCGTTTCTTAACATATTTATGGACTAGTTTTCCGAGGCCTTGACCTAACCATATTTGTATTTTTTGCGGAAGCCAAGAAATTAGGTAAAGGAAAAGTACACCTAGCCAGGTTAACCAATACTTTGGTGCCAAAAAAGCGAGTTTAAAAGATGGATTTGTGACCACAAAAGTTCTCTCGTACACAGAATTGCCGATAGTTTAACGATAAGCTTTTCAAAATACAAAAGCCGGCAAATGCCGGCTTTTGAAAAAAGAATTTTAAGTGTCTGTTTAACTAGACTTAATTTTAGCCTTCAACAAGACCTTTATTGATAGCTTCAAGGTCAGATCTTGAAAGGGTACCTGTTGCTTGCTTAAGTCTAAGTGATGAAAGCACGTATTGATAACGTAAGTTAGCTAGGTTACGTTTTGCTGCATATAGGTTTCGTGTACTGACTAGTACGTCAACAATAGTACGAGTACCTACTTCAAAACCCGCTTCTGTTGCTTGTAAAGCACTTTCAGCAGAGACAACGGCTTGCTCTAGTGCTCTGTATGTAGCCACATCAGACACAACTTGGTTATAAGACGTGATCACCGAGCGCGTGATGTCACGCATACTCTTTTCTAGATCTTCGCTAGCTGCAACATAATTAGCCCTTGCTCTGTCTGTCGCTGCTTGTGTTTTACCACCAGAATAAATTGGTACGTTTAAAGTTAATCCAATTTGTGTCGTATCGCCACGAGGTTTACCGTCAGCACCAGCTGTATTAGTTAAACCATCTGAGTATGACGCTTCAAAACCAAGTGTTGGGTAATGACCCGCTTGCGCTCTGTCAATTTCATCTGATGCAATGTCGAGTGACGCTTTAGTGATCTGTAAAGATAAATTACGCTCTTTTGCAATATCAATAAAATCGGTTGATTTTTTAGTTGGCTTCACAGTTGAAAAAGTATCAGTGTTTAGAGCATCAAGTTTACTGTGGTATTTGCCAGTGATTGTTCTTAATGTTTCACGCGCGGTTTCAACATCATTTGAAGCAACAATTTCGTCAGCAACTGCACGGTCAAACTGGGCTTGTGCTTCATGCACATCAGTAATTGCTGTTAAGCCCACTTCATAGCGTTGCTTTGTTTGTTCAAGCTGACGTTCGATTGCGCGTTTTTCTGCTTGTACGAATTCAAGATTGTCTAATTTACTTAAAACGTCAAAGTAACCTTGGGCAATGCGAACAATTAGGTCTTGCTGAGCTAAGGCATACTGAGTCTCGGATTGCAGTGCTTGTTTTTCCGCTATGCCCAAACTTTCCCACACACCTAAACTGAATACGGTTTGTGAAAGAGTAAGCGTACGACTGAAAGTGTCTGAAGATGAACTACCAAATACATAACCTTGAGCGTCGTTTCCGTCGTAACTATCGTTATCGGTTTCACCATAGCTCATTCTTAAACCTAATGTTGGTAGTAATTCACCTAATGCGCTGTCTTTAGCAAACTTTTGAGCGTCTGCTTGGGCTTTTGCTTTTAATACCGTAGGATCATTGGCAGTTGCAATGTCGTAAACTTGTAATAAATCTTCGGCTTGAGAAATCGTGCTGGTTAAAGCGCATGATAAACCAACAAGTAGTGATAATAAGCTTTTTTTCATTTGTCGCTCGATCCTTAGACAATTTTTAATTGAGAGTATGTTACCGTGTTTTTATCAATAGCAAAGGGGTAAATACGTAAAAGTTTACGTTCAAGTGTAACAGAATATATTACAGTTGAAATACCTAGTTTTTGGCGTCTAGAGCCCTATTTTTAAAGGTTAATTTATGAAGTCTATAAATCAATTTAATGAAAATGATGTAAAAATCACATCAATTGAGCCGGTTTTTGAGGGCTTCTTTAAAATTCATGCGTATAAATTTAACCATGCTCTTTTTGCTGGTGGTATGAGCCAAACTGTGCGCAGAGAAATATTAGAACGCGGTCATGCTGTTGCTGTTTTACCATATGATCCGAGTACAGATAACGTACTACTTATTGAGCAAATTCGTATAGGGGCTTTGGCAACAAAAGACTCCCCTTGGTTGTTAGAATGTATTGCTGGGATGGCCGAGGGGTCGACGGATTATGAAGAAGTAGTTCGCAAAGAAGCCAAAGAAGAAGCCGGCTTAGAGCTGCAAGAACTTGAATTTATGACATCCTATTTGTCTAGTCCAGGTGGTACCACTGAGCGATTATATTTATATCTGGCGAAAACAGACTTATCTGAAGCTGGTGGTATCTTCGGCTTAGATAACGAAGGTGAAGATATCAAAGTGCATGTTATGCCTTATGATGAAGCGATTGCCCGCCTAAACAGTGGAGAAATTGATAACGCTGCGACCGTGATTAGTCTACAATGGTTAGCGTTAAATAAAGCCCGTATTTTGGAACAATGGCAAGCAGAGTAAAGAGGTGCACAGTTGAGTAATGTGGTTACTAGGCAAGCGTATATTCAATCACTCCCCAAGTATATTACTTTGTGTGAGCGTAACTACTTACGCGCTTTAAAAGTATTACCCGAAGAAGTGGTTGGTGAGAAGCGTAAAATCGTATTAGCCAATGCCACTTACGAAGTACATATTGATGACTGTGCAAAATACACCACTGATATTTCGATTAAACAAACCTCAACAATCAGCGACTATCTGCCTGAACTAGATATTGCTGTGCGTTTATACCATGATGCTAAGGTGGCTGAAGTGGTGCATCATGACTTTCATCAGCGCATTAAGCCTTCTTACGGTTACCCAAATCCGAGTATGCACCACAAAGATGAAAAATATCAGTTGAATGCTTTTTTAGGCGATTGGCTGATGGCATGTTTAGAAAGTGGTCGAGTACCTTTAAATTGGGACGTGAACAATGGCATGGTTTGAACAAATTTATACTTTTGACACCCGCCATCTAAAACTTGCTCATTTCACTGATTGTCACTTATTCGCAAATAGAGAAGGTGAATACTTTTCTGTAAATACAGCAAGCAATTTAACGGCAATCTTCGATTTCCTTGCTACACAGCAATTAGATGCGGCAATATTTGGTGGCGATATTACCCAAGATCATACTCAAGAATCTTATCAGTTATTTGCAGAGCTTTTGGAGCAAAGTGACTTAACCTGTCCGGTCTTTTGGTTGCCCGGGAATCATGATGAGCTGAGTGAATATATGGCGATTGAAAATACCCAAATACTGCCTCATAAAAAACTAGTTGCAGATGGCATTGAAGTCTTACTGCTGAATTCAAAAGGTGACACGCCAGCAGGTTGGTGTACGCAAAGTCACCTAGAAGAATTAAACGCGCATTTGCATGAAACTGAAAATCATGTGCTTGCGCTATGTCACCACCATCCAATGCCAATCAACGGCTATTTAGACAAACATATATTAGAAAATGGGCCGCAATTATTAAATGCCTTGGTTGAGAGTGAAAAAATAAAGGCACTTATTCACGGCCATGTGCATAACGATTACTCGCAGAGCTTTAGAGAGTTGCCTGTGTTAGCGACGCCTGCGACTTCTATTCAGTTTTCAAAAGCAACCCCTAACTGGCAGCAGCAAAATTTGGGGCCCGCAGTGCGGCTAATTGATTTCTCGCGTTCAGCGTTTAAAACAGAGGTGATATGGTTAAACGCGTAATATACATCCACGGGTTTAATAGCTCAGAGAAGTCATTTAAAGCGCAACAGTTTGGACAATGGGTATCAACGCATTATCCTGATATTGAATATATCTCACCGAGATTACACTTTGATCCCAGAGTTGCAATCATTCAGCTAACACAGCTGATTGACCAACATACGGTGTTGTTGGGCAGCTCGTTAGGTGGATATTATGCGACCTATTTGTCGCAGTTGTATAACATTAAAGCAGTTGTGATTAATCCTGCAGTTAAGCCTTTTGAATTATTAGCAGATTACTTGGGACCGCAGTATAATCCCTATCAAGACATGCACTACGAACTTACCTTAGAGCATGTTGCTGCCTTACAATCACTATTTATGACTCATCTTCCACATCCAGGTAGGGTAATGTTGCTTCAGCAAATGGGAGATGAAGTTTTGCCATTTGAGCAAGCAGTTGATTATTTTAAACAATGCGCGCAACATGTAGAGTTTGCCGGTGATCACAGTTTTATGGGTTTTGAGCGTTACTTTGACACCGTTGCCAAATTTCTTAAAATCACGTAAAACAAAACGAATAAAAAAGATAAAGAATTAAGCCATGAGCCAGCAGAATTATAATGCCGAAGCGATAGAAGTTTTAAACGGGTTAGAGCCTGTAAAACGTCGCCCGGGAATGTACACAGATACCACTCGACCTAACCATTTAGGCCAAGAAGTAATAGATAACAGTGTTGATGAAGCATTAGCTGGCCACGCAACCAAGATTGATGTCATCCTGCATGAAGATAACTCACTAGAGGTTATCGATGATGGCCGAGGTATGCCGATTGATATTCACCCAGAAGAAGGCATTCCTGGGGTAGAGCTGATCCTGACTAAACTGCATGCTGGTGGTAAGTTCTCAAACAAAAACTATCAGTTTTCAGGTGGTCTACACGGGGTAGGTATTTCAGTCGTAAACGCCTTGTCAACGCGTGTTGAAATTAGCGTGCGTCGTGATGCTCAAGTCTATGAAATGGCATTTGAAAATGGCGATAAAGTACAAGACCTAGAAGTAACGGGCACGGTAGGTAAGCGCAATACGGGTACTTCAGTCCACTTTTGGCCTGATGCAAGCTACTTTGATTCAGCAAACTTCTCTTTATCTAAACTTAATCACTTATTAAAAGCCAAAGCGGTATTATGCCCTGGTTTACGCATTCGCTTTATCAATAAGCAAACTAAAGAAACGCAAGAATGGCACTATGAAGCCGGCCTTGAAGATTACTTAAAAGACGCAGCTAGCGGTTTCGAAGTATTACCAAAATCACCTTTCACTGGCAGCTTTAGTGGCTCAACAGAAGGTGTCGATTGGGCGCTACACTGGTTACCTGAAGGTGGCGAGTCAATCGCGGAAAGCTACGTAAACTTAATACCGACAGCACAGGGTGGTACACACGTAAATGGTCTTCGCCAAGGTCTATTAGAGGCCATGCGTGAGTTTTGTGAATTCCGTAACTTATTGCCCCGAGGCGTTAAGCTAACCCCAGACGATATCTGGGATAAATGTAGCTATGTGTTATCGGTGAAGATGCAAGACCCACAATTTGCAGGTCAAACCAAAGAAAAATTATCTTCACGTTCATGTGCGACCTTTGTATCGGGCATTGTGAAAGATGCATTTAGCTTGTGGCTAAATGAGCACACAGAAACGGCTGAGCTACTGGCAGAATTGTGTATCAGCAATGCGCAAAAACGTATGCGCGCAGCGAAAAAAGTGGTGCGCAAAAAAGTTACATCAGGTCCAGCATTACCGGGCAAGCTAACCGACTGTTCGGGCAGTGAAACAGAACGCTCAGAGCTCTTTCTAGTAGAGGGTGACTCGGCGGGTGGTTCAGCGAAGCAAGCCCGAGACCGTGAATTCCAAGCTATCATGCCACTGCGCGGTAAAATCCTAAATACCTGGGAAGTTGAATCAGGACAAATTCTAGCATCTCAAGAAGTACATGATATTTCAGTTGCTTTAGGTATCGACCCTGATTCAACTGATTTGTCGGGCCTGCGCTATGGCAAAATTTGTATTCTTGCTGATGCTGACTCAGATGGATTACACATAGCAACACTCTTGTGTGCGCTATTTGTTAAGCATTTCCCAACCTTAGTTAAAGCGGGCCATGTGTATGTGGCAATGCCGCCATTATTCCGTATTGATATTGGTAAAGAAGTTTATTACGCGCTCGATGAAGACGAAAAACGTGGTATTTTAGATAGAATCGAAGCCGAGAAAAAACGCGGTAAAGTGAACGTACAGCGATTCAAAGGTCTGGGTGAAATGAACCCAATGCAGTTACGTGAAACAACCATGGACCCTAATACGCGACGTCTCGTACAGCTGACATTAGACGAAGAAGAGCATACCATTGAAATGATGGATATGCTGCTTGCGAAAAAACGCTCGGGTGACCGTAAATCATGGCTTGAAGAGCATGGCGACAGAGCAGAAGTTTAAGAATAGATTTTAAAATTGAATAGCCGCTAAACGATATAATCGCTAGCGGCTTTGTACGTTTTGTTCATTTTAAAGAATGAAAGCGTATAAAGATAATAACAATAGGGCGCGATATGACAGATCCGCAAACCTTGTCTTTACAGGGCATAGAACAACAAACCATGGGGCGTTTTACCGAAGACGCCTACCTCAATTATTCCATGTATGTGATCATGGACCGTGCACTGCCACATATTGGTGATGGTCTAAAACCAGTACAACGTCGAATTGTGTATGCGATGAGTGAGCTGGGTCTTTCAGCTGCCGCTAAGTATAAAAAGTCAGCACGTACGGTCGGTGATGTACTGGGTAAATACCATCCTCATGGTGACAGCGCGTGTTACGAAGCCATGGTATTAATGGCGCAGCCGTTCTCATACCGTTACCCGCTCGTTGATGGTCAAGGTAACTGGGGTGCTGCGGACGATCCAAAGTCGTTTGCGGCAATGCGTTATACCGAAGCCCGATTATCTAAATTCTCAGAAGTGCTGTTAAAAGAACTTGGTCAAGGCACCGTTGATTGGACTCCGAACTTCGATGGCACCATGAACGAACCGCAAGTGCTGCCAGCACGTTTGCCTCATATCTTACTTAATGGCGTAACGGGTATTGCGGTAGGTATGGCGACAGATATACCGCCACATAATGTTCGAGAGTTAGCGTCTGCCTGTTGTACATTACTTGATAAGCCGAAAACAACTCTTGAAGAGTTGTTAGAACTCGTTCAGGCACCTGATTATCCTACGGATGCTGAAATTATCACGCCAAAAGCGGATATTCAGAAAATCTATACCACGGGTAAAGGCTCAATAAAAATGCGTGCGGTTTACACTGAAGAGCAAGGTGAAGTGGTGATCACAGCTTTACCGCATCAGTGTTCGGGTGCAAAAGTATTAGAGCAGATTGCAGCGCAGATGACAGCGAAAAAGCTGCCTATGGTGGCCGACCTTCGCGATGAGTCAGATCATGAAAATCCAACGCGCATTGTGATTGTCCCTCGTTCAAATCGAGTTAAAGTTGAGCCTCTGATGGCGCACCTATTTGCAACCACAGATTTAGAAAAGAGCTACCGTGTTAACCTGAACATGATTGGCTTAGATGGCAGACCGCAAGTTAAAGACTTACGCTCAATCTTAGCGGAATGGCTTGTGTTCCGCCGTGAAACAGTGCGCCGTCGTTTGCAGTATCGTTTAGATAAAGTGCTTGCTCGACTGCATATTTTAGAAGGTTTAATGATTGCCTTCTTAAACATCGACGAAGTTATCGAAATTATCCGTAATGAAGATAATCCAAAAGCAGAGTTGATGTCGCGCTTTGGTTTATCAGACAAGCAAGCTGAGGCCATTCTTGATTTAAAACTTCGTCATTTAGCGAAGCTAGAAGAGATGAAAATCAAAGGCGAGCAAGATGAACTTGCAGCAGAGCGTGACAAGCTAGAGCTAACACTTGGCTCTGAGCGTCGTATGTCGACCTTGATGAAAAAAGAAATTCAAGAAGCCGCTGAGCTTTACGGTGATGAACGCCGCTCACCTGTAGTTGAGCGTGGTGAATCAAAAGCCTTAAGTGAAAAAGATTTAATTCCTTCAGAAGCTGTGACGGTGGTGCTATCTGAAAAAGGCTGGGCGCGTGTAGCCAAAGGCCATGATATTGATGCTGAAGGCTTGAACTATCGTTCAGGCGATGAATATAAAGCCTCAGCACGGGGTAAGAGCAACCAGCCTGCCGTATTCTTAGACAGTACAGGGCGCGCGTTTGCGACGGATGCACATAGTTTACCGTCAGCCAGAAGCCAAGGTGAACCAATGACGGGTCGCTTTAGCTTAGCGGGTGGCGCGACATTTGAACACGTGGTGATGGGCGAAGAAGAAGAGCTTTACCTAATGGCAACCGATGGCGGCTATGGCTTCATCACTGGCTTTAATGACTTAGTCAGTAAGAATAAAAATGGTAAAGCGCTAGTAACTGTGCCGAAAGGAGCTGAACTTATAGCGCCTATTTCTGTGAATGATGTTGCAACCGATCGCTGTATGGCAATTTCGAATGAAGGTCGAATGCTTATTTTCCCACTGCGTGATTTACCAAAACTGGCTAAAGGTAAAGGTAATAAGATCATCTCTATTCCAAGTGCGAAAGTACAAGCACGTGAAGAGTTTGTCAAAGTACTCGCGTGTGTGCCTGATGGTGCATCGGTTACACTACATGCAGGTAAGCGCAAACTAACCCTTAAGCCGAGTGATTTAGAACATTACTATGGTGAACGTGGTCGTCGTGGTAATAAACTACCAAGAGGGCTTCAACGTGTTGATGAATACGAGATTGAGTTTACTAAGGCAGAGCCTATAGAAGAGGCCCCGTCAGAAAGCTTAGAGTAAGCATTTTAGTTTTGAAAGCCCGCAATTGCGGGCTTTTTTAATGGCTAATCGTATTAGCTAATTATATGAACTTTAAAGATAAAATTTCGTGTCGGGTAAAAGTCGTGGTTGAGTTGCTGTACTTTGTTCATAGTGACCTCGTTGGAAGCAAGGAAACAAGAAATAATGGTTTTAAAACAATTAAGAGTCAGTAGACATTTAACCCAAGAGCAGTTAGCCGAAATGTCAGGCCTCAATGTTCGTACAATTCAGCGAATTGAAAGCGGCCATAATGCCAGTTTGGAATCATTAAAATGCCTTGCCTCTGTTTTAGAAGTGAATGTAGATACATTGCAACAAACGAGGTTAGATATGAAAACACAAAAAGAGTTATGGCAGGCAGCGCCTTTATGGGTGAGATTATGGTTTGCTTTGAACTATCTCAATTTAACGCCGTCAAAACGTGCGACAGTTCGGGCGTTGTTTACTTGCCACATAAGTGGTTATGTATTCTGTGTACTAGGTCTGATCAGTCAGCCAGCATTGGCGGGCGGCATCATTATGTTGGGAGTCGGGTATTTCTTCAATTTTTGTTTATGGCTTGGCAATAAGTACAGTATCTGGAGTGATGCAGAGCACACTTAATTCATTACGTGCTGTCAGTTTCTAAAGTGAGTATTAGACCAGTTGCTATTGGCGAAAAGCGACTGAAACTGATAAGTTTAATGCTCACTTATTACACAAGATAAAAAACAAAAAATGAAAAAACTGACTCTCAGCTTAGCCTTATTACTCAGTGCTAATATTCACGCCCTAGATTTAGATAAATCGGTTCAACAAAGTTTACCTAAACTCAATCAGCTTTATTTACACCTGCACCAAAATCCAGAGTTGTCCTATCAAGAAGAGCAAACAGGTAAACGTTTAGCGAAAGAGCTAGAACAGCTTGGTTTTGATGTGACTAGCAATGTGGGTGGTTTTGGCGTAGTTGGCTTATATAAAAATGGCAATGGCCCAACTGTGATGATCCGCGCGGATACTGATGGGTTACCTATTGTTGAGCAGACAGGTAAAGCGTATGCGTCAAAAGTAAAGGTGTTAGATAAGCATAATAATCAGGTCGGTGTTATGCATGGCTGTGCTCACGATATTCACATGACCAGTATGATCGGTACTGCTGAGCAGCTGATGAAGCACAAAGACCAATGGCAAGGGACGCTGATGATGGTTGCTCAGCCTGCTGAAGAAGTCGGAGGTGGTGCCAAAGCCATGATCAAAGAGGGGTTATTTAAGCAGTTTGCAAAGCCTGACTATGTGTTGGGTTTACATACCAGTGCGTCACTTCCTGCAGGTCAAGTAGCAATCGCACCAGGCTATGCTCTAGCAAACGTGGATTCGGTGGATATTTCAGTCAAAGGCAAAGGCGGACATGGTGCTTACCCACATACCACTATCGACCCTGTGGTATTAGCGTCTCGCATTGTTTTAGGTCTGCAAACCATTACCAGCCGAGAAATTTCACCGCTTAAACCATCTGTTATCACAGTCGGTTCAATTCACGGTGGCTCAAAGCACAATATTATTTCAAATGAAGTGAAGTTGCAGTTAACGTTACGCTCTTATGATCCTGCGGTTCGCGAGCAACAAATTGCCGCAATTAAACGTTTAACCGCGGGCATTGCGCAAAGTGCCGGGTTAGATGAGTCGCTTTATCCAGAAGTGTTGGTGCATGAATCTGAGTCTATTCCATCAACTTATAATAACCCTGAACTTGCAACTCGTATGACAAAGAGCATTAAACAGGAGTTGGGCGACTCGCAGGTTGTCAAAGCTGAGCCTGTTATGGCGGGCGAAGACTTTGGTTTATTTGGCCGTACCGAAGAAAACATTCCCATCACCATTTTTTGGCTAGGTGGGGTTGAGCCAAGCAGCTATCAAGCTGCCATGCAAAGTGGTGAGCCTCTGCCTTCATTACATTCGAGCAAGTTTGCACCAGATTATGAATTGGCAGTACATACGGGTGTAAGAGCCATGACAGCGAGTGCTATTGACCTGTTTAAGCAGTAGTTTTAACTCGTTAAAATATAAAATAGCCGCAAGATTACCTGCGGCTGTTTTATTAAAAAGGCGCAGGGGTGGTAAAAGTCATCATCTCTTCAGTGCGAGGGTGTGCAATTTGCAACATCTCGGCATGCAGCTGTAAACGGTTTGCTGCCGCTAATGCTTCATCTTTAGCATATAACCTGTCACCTAAAATGACATGACCTAGTGATAACATATGTACGCGAAGTTGGTGTGAGCGACCCGTGATAGGGGTAAGTTTTACACGAGTTGCCGCCGCTTCATGCGCTAACACCTCAAAGTGGGTAAGTGATGGTTTGCCACTTTCATGACACACCATTTGTTTCGGTCTATTAGGCCAATCACAGGTTAAGGGTAAATCAACAGAGCCTGTAGGCTGCGCTAATTTGCCATGCACACGGGCAATGTAGTACTTATTGGTTAATCTATCTTGAAATTGAATGCTTAAAAAACGATGAGCTTCTTTGTGCATAGCTAAACACAACACGCCAGAAGTCGCCATGTCTAAACGATGTACTATTCGCGCAGTAGGAAAAACACGGTTTACTCGAGCAATTGCACAATCTGCATGCTTGGGGTCTTTACCGGGCACTGTTAACAATCCACTGGGCTTATTGATAACCAACATATCGTCATCTTGATACAGAATATGTAAATATGGGTCTAGTGGGGGAGCATAGTTAAGTAGCACAGTGATACCTCGTTTTTAGCAAGGGCGCTATTCTACCCTAAGGGCAAGGTAATAAGCGAGTTAACTTCACATACAAAAACAGACCCAAAAGGGTCTGTTTAAAACTCTAGGGTTTGAGTGCCCTATACCTTAAATTGCTCAAGCATATCTTCCTGATGAGCAATTTTATCAAACTGCGACTGCATGGTTTGGTCCACATTGGCAGCTTGAGAGAGCACAGTGTCAGAGATAATACGAATTTCAGAGGCATTGTCATTTACGTCAGTGACTACTTGCCTTTGTTCGTGCAGCATATTGGCGATTTGCATATTTAAATCAACAATATGTGCAATTGAGTCTCGTATCGCATCAAGGGCATGTTTGGTTTCATCGGCTTTACCTACCGTCGTTTGTACCACTTGCTGACTTTGCTTCATCACTTGTACAGCGCTCATTGCACCGGCTTGGAGTTGGTCAATCATTGACTTAATTTCTGTAGTTGCCTCTTGTGTACGTTGCGCAAGTGTTCTTACTTCGTCAGCTACCACCGCAAAACCTCGGCCTGATTCACCGGCACGGGCTGCTTCGATTGCTGCATTGAGCGCTAGTAGGTTAGTTTGCTCGGCAATACCATTGATCACAGACAGAATTTGTTCGATACCACTTGTTGAGACTTCAAGCTCATTCACGACGTTAACAGCATCGCTTATTTGCTCTGACAATTGTGCGATTGAAGAGGTGGTCTCTGATACAACCTTTTGGCCGTCTTGTGCAGCAGTATCAGTATTTTGAATCGCAGAAGCTGCCTCTTGGGCAGTGTTGGCAACACGCTGTTCAGTATCTGACATACTGGCTGTCGCTTCGACTAACGCACCTAACGCATTCACCTGACGCGAGATTTCTTGTCGAGATTGGTTTGCATCATTTGACGTTTGCTTCGCATCGGCAAGAATTTCATGACCTAGGCTCTGAATTTGCTCAATGATCCCCTGAAGACGTGCAGTGAATAAGTTGAAGTTTTCTGCCAATTCAGAAAATTCAGGGTCGCTATCAGTGTTTAAGCGCACAGTTAAATCAGCATTGCCTTTTGCAATATTCGCCATGGCGTCATTAATATCCTCGAGCGGCTTAAGTAGAATATTAATCACAATAGAAAGCAGTACAACAGCAATAATGACAAACAAAATAGTGAAAGTGATTGAGTCACTGGTTAAGTTATCAACCGCGGCAAATACTTTATCTTTTTCAAGTGCCACACCAACCAGCCAGTCAAACCCTTCAACTTGCTGAAACACTAGTATGTGCTCTTTACCATTGAGTTCTATGCTTTGCATTTTTTGTCTAAATTGTGTGTTGCCCAAGAACTTTGAGGCTTTTTCACCATTTAATTTGCTATCAGGGTGAGAAATAATAGTCCCGTCTTCACTCACCATAAAGGCGAAACCAGCGTCAAACAAATTGAACGAGTTAATCATGTTACTGAGCTTTGCCAAGCTAACATCAAAGAAAATAGCACCATGAAATTGACCTGACTTTTTAACCGGTGTGCCAATTGAAACGAGAATTTCTTTTGATACAGAATCGGCGTAAGGTGCGGTAACAATGAGTTTATTTGCGTCCTTAGCATCTTGATACCAAGGGCGCTTTCTTGGGTCCCATGTTGGGCCTGGATTCCAGCTTGGATCGCTGGCAACATATTTGCCCGTGCGCTCTTCACCATACCCTATGAGAATGAATTCTTGTTGTAGCTTTTGCTGAGCAAGTAGCGGTGCAGCTTCATTTAAGCTACCTGTTTGCGCGACTAAATCAGTCGTTAAACTGGCTAAATTTGCACTGCCTTGCATTTGAGCTGTGACAGTATTACTGATCCCTTGAATAATTTCGGTCACGCTTTGTTCAACTTGTTTTTCAAGGTTACTTTTCAGCGAGAAATATTGTTTTATAGAAAGCACAGCCAGTGCAAGCAGTAAGACCAGTGAGGATATGACGATGATTTTGTGTTTAAACTTCACACATAACTCCAAAGGCCAGAGGCCAGTCATTTATTATTATTAAAGTTTTGATTTTTATCTGTTGATTTGAGAGTGATAACTCGGCGCAATCACTCCCTTAGCGAAATGCTAAACCCTACCAAAGTCTAGGGTTTAAATGCTTAAAACACAACTTTACTCAAAGAGTAAAGTTGTGTTTTATTGTTTGTTGGTATTAATTAAGTAGACGGCTGAAAGTGCCAGTGCACCACCAATGCCCACACTTAAAGGAATGGTTTCTCCGAAATACCAAACCGATAACCCCATAGCGGTTACGGGAACCACAAAGATAAAGGAGCTAGAGCGGCTCGGGCCAATTCTCTGGTTTGCCAGGAAAAACACACTCGTGGCAATACTGACTACGATTACAGATAAAAACAGCATATGGTGCCAATAGACATTTGGGTAGTTTGTCATTGAGGTAAGTGGGTTTAAATCAAAGGCAAAGATATAACTCATCACACTGGCCCATAAATACATCAGCGCGCTGAAAGTCATAAAGTCGGCAAATTGTGTCCCGCGTTGGCTTGCAAGCGTTAGAAATGCCCATGAAAGCGCTGCAAGTACAAAGAATAAGTTTCCTGATGCCAAAATCTGTTCGGTATCAAAATGCCAAACCTCAATCATCATCATGCCTCCCGCAAGGCCTAATAACATACCTACGAGCTGCAAAGGCTTAAACTTTTGCTGATTAAAAATAGCAGCAAGGGCAAATGTCATGATAGGGTTTATGGTTGTAACCAGCATACCGCCTTTACCAGGTAAACCGTCATGTAAGCCTAGGAAGAATAGTTGGTTATAACTTGCCAGTAATAACCCTGCAGGTAAAGACCAAAAGAGCGCGGGCTTAGCAAAACGTAAGTTTACCAATTTAAACTTTTTGACTAAGAAAAGAATGGGCAGCATGCTAACGGTAGCCAGAGCAAGTCGATAAAAAACGGTGAGCTTTGCTGGAGCCATATCGGCAATGATTTTCCCTGAAATCCAGCTTGCACCCCAAAATAACATCGCGGTGACGAGTGCTAGAATTACGGGGGCGTCATTCGAGTTTTCTGATTGCTGCAAAGAGTGCATGGTTTTCCTTTAAAGTCCTAATCTAGACAAGTACGTTTTATATCATACTTATTTCAGTTTCATTCGAAAAAGAGGATGAAATTGTCTGATTTTATCGAGCGCTTAAAAGACGGGGCGAATGTTTGATCTAACTCGTTTTAAGTATTAAATATATTGGTGCTGAGGTAGACATTGATGATCCATTTGACTACCAAATGGATGTATAGCTATTTTAATGACACTTCGTTAATGAGTTGGGTAGCTATTCTGCTAGTAGTTTATCTATATCATTGATGGCGTTTTGATAATGCATAATCATGAAAGCTTCTTGCGCGATGAGTTCTAATAGTAAGTTTCTCATCAAATACAGCGTTTCTAGTAAATGTTCTTTTCGGACAGATTCTCTTGTGTAAAAAATATCGCCTAACCGAGACAAAGTGGCTTCAATACTCAAGGCCTGTAAGCGGTATAAAGTCGACAACAAAGATACTGTTTCTATATGCATGTTAGAAGAGATCCCCGACTGCTTAAGAGCATCCCAGGCGGAATTTCTTAACATATCCTGCACTAAACCGTTTGGCATCTGGTTTAAGATAAACTCCCGTTGTTTATTACTTTGCGAAAATTCGGGGGGATTTGTAATGGCGGATTCAACATTGGCAAGTACTTGTTGATGGTAAGGTCGCCACTGTTCTAGCAATGCTTTATTGGCAGTTAATTCGGCTTTTATTAGCTGCAGGGCGCGGACTTTTTCTTGGTCTTTTTTAACTTGCGAATGCATTTCACTTAAAAATAAAGCCAATAGTACACTGAATACGATTAACCCAGATTCAAATAAAACTTTGATGATATTTGCCCGTGCTTTTTTAGTTTTAAATAGCATCTTCCACCCCAAGTGGTTTATTGCCAGTCTCATTAGATTGAGAGTATTTTTAAAGCATAATAAGACTGTATTTGAATTGGGTAAACAGCAAAAGGGTAAATTTACGATGAGAAATCATCAACTTTCAGGTAATACGGTTTAGTGGTGAGCTTTGTAAGCGCTAATAAAAGTTTCGGAAGAAGTTTAAATAGAGAGGAAATGGAGGCCAGCCATTGGCTGACCTCACAGAGCATTTAGTGAGACACCACTATTAAGCGGATCGCATCGAGTTTCAATTGTGCTTTTTCAATAAATTCATCGAGCTGTGCTTTTTGATTATCAAACACCTGAATTTCTTCATCGCGAATATTCGGGTTGATGGCTTTAAGTGCAACAAGACGACCTTGCTCTTCGTTTAACGAGGTTTGCATTTTCTCTTGTGCAACAGCTTTTAGCGTCACTAACTCAGCACCCGCTAATTCATTCGCTTTAGTAATGAGTGGGTGAATGGCTGGCTGTAAAGCATTTGCCAATTTACTACCCGTTTGGCGGCCAACAGCCGAAAGCTGGTTGTTGAATGCATCAAAAGCAACATTCTCAGCTAGGTTATTGCCTGTTTTATCGAGTAATACACGAATAGGTGTTGGTGGTAAGAAACGACCAACCTGCAACGCTTTTGGTGCAGAGGCTTCAGCAACAAAAATTAACTCAACAAAGAAGGTACCTGCAGGTAGCTTTTTGTTTTTTAGTAATGCCACAGACGCACAACCAAAGTCATCGTCACAGATCATATCCATGGTGCCTTGTACCATAGGGTGATCCCAACTAATAAACTGCGCATCTTCTTGTGAAAGAGAGGTTGCACGGTCAAACGTCACAGTAATACCATCATCGCGCAAACACGGGAAAGACGGGTTAAGCATGTGCTCTGTTGGCTTCAAGATAATGGTGTTTTCGCCTTTATCTTCTTGGTTTACACCAAACATATCAAATACATTGATCATGTAAGCTGGTAGCACAACATCGTCATCAAGTTGTTCAATTTCAGCGGCTAATGTATCTGATTTACCTTGACCACTCGAGTGTAGCTCTAATAAACGGTCGCGGCCTTGTTCCATTTGCTTACGTAGTTGTGCGTTTTGTTTTGCAGCTTGTTCTAAAAGTGGGTCTAATTCTTCCTCGTCACAGTTATGCTCACTGATAAACTCTAATAAATCATCGCTGAACTCTTTGTAAAGAAGCTGACCTGTTGTGCTGGTGGTTTCGAATGCATCTAGGCCTTCATGATACCAACGTAATAACACTTCTTGCGCGGTATTTTCAAAGTAAGGCACATGAATGTTGATATCGAACTTCTGTCCAATACGGTCAAGACGGCCAATACGCTGCTCTAACAAGTCAGGGTTGAGCGGTAAATCGAACAGTACAATGTTATGTGAGAATTGGAAGTTACGGCCTTCAGAACCAATTTCAGAACATAGTAACACTTGCGCACTATCGTATTCGTCGGCGAAGTAAGCGGCTGCACGGTCACGTTCAACAATGCTCATGCCTTCGTGGAACACTGCTGATTTAATGGCTTCGCGCTCACGTAAAATTTGCTCAAGGTTGATTGCAGTTTCTGCTTCTGCACAGATCAATAACACCTTTTCGTGCTTAAGCTCTTTGAGTTTGACAATTAACCACTCAACACGTGGGTCAAAGCCTGCCCAGCTACTACCTGTACCTTCAAACTCTTGGAAGATTTTTTCAGGGAACAGGGCACGTAATGCAGACTTTTCAGGTGTTTGAATGCCACCCATATTACCCATTACAGACATGGCGGTTTTGTATTGCTTAGGTAACTCAACCGGGTAGCTATGTAATTTACGGCTTGGGTAACCATCGATACCACTGCGGCTATTACGGAATAAGATACGACCTGTACCGTGGCGGTCTAATAGCATTGACAAGATTTCTTGTTTTGCTGCGTCATCACCGCTTTGTGCTTTGGCAAGTAATTCAGTGATGTCAGTTTCTTTTAACAGAGTCTTTAAAGTCTTCTGATTCTTTTCATCTAACTCGCCTTGTTGTAACAGCTGATTAGCGGCATCAGCCACTTCTTTATAGTGGCTTTCTTCTTCAACAAAAGCGTCGTAATCGTAGAAGCGATCTGGGTCTAACAGCTGCAGACGAGCAAAGTGACTGTAGTGGCCAAGTTGGTCTGGCGTTGCTGTTAGAAGAATTAAACCCGGAATATCTTGGCTAAGCTCTGCAATACGCAGGTACTCTGTGCTTGGCTTTTCTTTAGTTACCGTTAAATGGTGCGCTTCATCGATGATCAATAGATCCCAATCAGCCAAAGTGGCTTGTTCAAACCAGCGGCGTTTTTTAGTGATGAACTCAAGACTCACCAATACCAGTTGCTCAGTTTCGAATACGTTTGGAGAGTCGGCAAATGCTTCGTCACAACGTTCTTCATCGAAGATAGAGAAGTACAAGTTGAAGCGACGCATCATTTCAACCAGCCATTGATGCTGTAAGTTTTCAGGAACCACAATGAGCACGCGGCTGGCACGGCCAGTTAAAATTTGTTGATGTAAAATCATGCCCGCTTCGATGGTTTTACCCAAACCAACTTCATCTGAAAGTAAAACACGTGGCGCGTGACGTTGGCCTACTTCATCAGCAATATATAACTGGTGCGGAATAAGGCTGGCACGTTGGCCAATTAGGCCTTTTAAATGCGATTGCTGACGGGCGAACTGGTGCTGCCATGTGTTATAGCGCAACGTATAACGGTCGAATCTGTCAATTTGACCTGCGAATAAGCGATCTTGTGGCTTATTAAATTTAATAAAGTGGTCTAAAAACGTTTCTTTTAACGTGGTTTTTTCTTCTGTATCGAGGCGAATACCGTGATAGCTCAAAATGCCATTTTGTTCTTCAACGGTTTCTACCTCTAGTTCCCACTCTTCGACACTGCGAATAACATCACCAGGATTAAAGATTACACGGGTCACCGGTGCTTCTTGTACTGAGTAAACGCGGTTTTCTCCACTGGCAGGGAATAAAATCGTAAGCTGTCGCCCCTCTAAAGCTACGATGGTACCTAATCCTAAATCTGATTCAGTATCACTGATCCAGCGCTGACCTAAGGAAAAATTCATGTTTGTCTCGACTTAGCAGAAAAAAGGCGGCTATGTTAACCGTAAGCAAGGGCCTATTCAATCTTGTTTCTCAGGCAATTTTATGCTTTTGAGGATTCAGTAGCGCGCAGATAAATCATTGCCTTTTAAGATAGTCGAAATCTTCTGATTTAGTGAAGGGAATTGATCGGTGTATTGAGCTTTTGGTTTGAGCAAAATTCACGCCTTGAAGGTAAACACAATCTATTTCTGTCATAAAACAGACTTTTATGACAGATAGGCTAAACTTACAGTGTGGCCATGAGTTTTGATGGCAACGTCATCAAAAGCCATGGCTGTCGCGGTATCAATGCAACGATAGGAAGACGCTATGGTAAAAGCTCAAGATGTCGATAAAAAAATGTACGTGCTCGACACTAACGTACTACTCCACGAACCCCTCGCTTATCTCTCTTTCCAAGAACACGATGTAGTCGTCCCAATGACAGTGTTAGAAGAGCTTGACCATATTAAGGATAGAAAACGTGATGTAAGCCGTGATGCTCGCATCGCTATTCGCGGTCTTGAAGATATTTTAAAAGATGCTTCGCCTGAGCAGATGTTAGAAGGTGTTCAGCTTCCTAATACAACGGGACAGAACAACTCCGATAATTGTGGTCGCCTTGTGATTATCAACGACCATCTATTTCCTGATAATGTGTCTGGTTTGCCGGGTAATGAAAATGACCACAGAATCATTAACTGTGCAATCCATTTACAGCAGCAACATAAACTTACTAAAGTTGTGCTAGTCACTAAAGACATTAACATGCGCCTCAAAGCAAAAGGGGCGGGGTTAAAGTTTGTAGAAGACTATCGAACAGACCAACTCATCGACGATATAAAATTGTTAAGCTCGGGATTTAAAAAGTTTCAAGGAGACTTTTGGCAAAGTGTTGGCGAATGCAGTTCAGAGCAGCAAGGGCGTTACACGCTGCATCATATTCCTAAAGAGCGAATAGACGATGTATTTTGCAATGAATATATTGTTGACGAAACAGAGCACTTTGCAGCCCGAGTTGTTGGGTACGATAATCAACATATTACGCTAAAAGACTTAGGTGTAGAGCGTCTTATGCATCAACAAGCTTGGGGCGTCTCACCAAAAAACATTTATCAAGGTATGGCACTGGATGCCTTGTTAGACCCAGAAATAGAGTTGGTGATCTTAACTGGTCCTGCTGGATGCGGTAAAACGCTCCTCGCTTTGGCTTGCGCCCTGGAAATGGTCATCGAGAAAAAAGTGTATGACAAGGTGCTTGTTACTCGTAATACGCCTGAAATTGCAGAGAGTATTGGCTTTCTTCCCGGCACGGAAGAAGAGAAAATGGCACCTTGGCTTGCTGCTATCACCGATACACTTGAGGTGTTACATAAAAATGATGAAAGCCCTATTTCAAGCCGTAACTATATTATGGAAAAGGCCAACATTCAGTTTAAGTCAGTAAACTTTATGCGTGGGCGCAGTATCCAAAATGCGGTGGTGATTTTAGACGAAAGCCAAAACTTAACTGCTTCGCAATTGAAGACCATTATTACCCGATGTGGTGAAGGCACAAAACTCATTTGTACGGGTAACTTGGCACAAATAGACAGTAATTATCTGACCCCAGTGACATCGGGTTTGACTTACTTGGTTGAGCGGTTTAAACACTTTGAAGGTAGCGCCACTATCAATCTTAATGGTGTGGTGAGGAGCCGTTTGGCGTCATTTGCCGAAGAAAACTTATAGTTTAATTAAATAACCTGAGCTCTGGATAATAAATCTATCTCCAGCGGCTACTTTCAACGTTAACAGCGTTGAATTTACTTGCAATAGGCCAGCTATTGACGCGTAAATTCGCCTTGTTATCGCTAAAAGTCTCCGGCTGCAGACTTGAAAAATTACTTATTATTTTAATATCAATATGTTAGTAAATCTCTTAACCAAAGCTCAGGTTAAATATTTTTCATTCAAATCAATGCTCACCTCGGTGGGCATTTTTTATAGCGGTTTTAATCAATCCTTTTATGTTTCTATTTCGTAGCTATATTTTGATACAGGCTGTTTGAATATACCCAAACCACCTCAAGATACGAGGTTCAGCGAGAATTGATTGGCTGTCAGACAAGGTATCGATTTGAAGGTCTAGTGGTTCTAAATCGAAAATTGATAACGCAGTATGAAAGCCAATCAAACTCGCCCAAGGGAGCGTGCTTTCAGTCCTATTTCATCGTCAAAGAACTTGGAAAGGACTCGTCATTACGCTGCGTCCTTTTCCTTGAACTAGAACAGAAGGCAGCGCTCTGAATCATGCATCTTGAGGAAGTTTGGGTATATAAGCAGTTAATAATAACGAAAATTGAGAGTCATCATGAAAACATTACCGATATTAATCGCGGCGTCTTTACTCAGCGCGTCGTTTACAAGCATTGCAAACGTCAAGTTTAAGTTAGAGGCATTGTCTGAAAATCTACATGTGCTTTATGGGCGAGGCGGTAACATTGCCATTAGCACGGGCGATGATGGTATTTATTTGGTAGACGACCAATTCGCCAAGCTCAGTGATGACATTAAAAAACAAATAAGCCAGTTAAAACCTGGCGCGCCTGAGTTTGTAATTAATACACATCACCATGGTGATCATACTGGTGGAAATGAGAACTTTGCCGAGGCAGGGAGCCATGTCATAGCGCATCATAATGTGTATGACCGTTTGAAAGAAAAGCATGGTGAAGGGTCTAAATATCTCCCAGTTTTAAGCTTCAGCCAAGATATGACGCTTCATTTTAACAATGAACACGCACAGCTTTGGCATTACGCTCATGCTCACACCGACGGCGATGCGGTCATTTTTTACAAAAATGCCAATGCAGTACACATGGGAGATATTTTCTTTAATTTAGGCAGTTTACCTTTTGTTGATGTCGACAGTGGTGGTTCGCTTGATGGAGTGATAAAGGCGGTAGAGCAAACTTTAGCGAGAATAGATAACGATACAAAAGTGATCCCCGGTCACGGCCCTGTCACTGACAAACAGGCACTCGAAGCGTATCGAGCATTACTGTTACAAGCTAAAAGCGCCATGGTATCAGCGATGAGCGGCGGCAAATCGCTTGAAGAGGTGCTTGTTGCTAAGCCGCTGTCAGTGTTGAATTTAACTTATTCAAACTGGTTACCAGAAGAGCGAGTGACCACTTTGTTTTATAGAAGCTTGAGTGCGCCACATCATAAACATTAATCGCTATTTGTTATTATTTATTACATCAGTGAAGAGGTTACTTCGCTGATGTAATAACCATCTATGGTTGTCTTCTAAGCACTAAGACTAAAGTGTATGTCCCTAATTAAACACATTTGCTCTGGATCAATTCTTTGATTTTGTTCTGCTGTCACACTTATTGATGTAGTAAGAGTTCAGTAGTAAGAAATCAAAATCTAATTGAATGGGAAATTCACATTATGACTTCAGCGTTTTATATTCCAACAATAAATCTTATGGGTGCAGGTTGTTTGAAGGATGCCGCCGACAGCATTCAAGCACAAGGTTTTAAAAAGGGCCTTATCGTTACCGACCAAGTATTAAATAAAATTGGTGTTGTGGCTCAAGTGCAAGCTTTATTAACTGAACGTGACGTGCAAACGGCTGTTTTTGATGGCACGCAACCAAATCCAACTATTGGCAATGTCGAACAAGGGTTAAGTATTTTATCTGACAACCAATGTGATTTTGTTATATCACTGGGTGGTGGCTCTCCGCATGATTGTGCAAAAGGCATCGCATTAGTTGCCGCTAATGGCGGAAAAATTGCTGACTATGAAGGCGTTGATCAGTCTGCCAAGCCGATGTTACCGCTGATTGCTATTAACACCACCGCAGGAACCGCATCAGAAATGACGCGTTTCTGTATCATTACCGATGAAGCGCGCCACATCAAAATGGCCATTGTTGATAAACATACGACACCGCTTATTTCAGTAAACGATCCAGAGCTAATGCTAGCAAAACCAGCGTCATTGACAGCTGCAACGGGTATGGATGCACTGACACATGCCATTGAAGCATATGTATCTATTGCAGCGACGCCAATCACAGATGCAGTGGCAATTAAAGCCATTGAATTAATCCAAGCCAATCTACGTGAAGCTGTACAAAACGGTGAAAGCATTGAAGCGCGCGAGCAAATGGCTTATGCGCAATTTATGGCGGGAATGGCATTTAATAATGCATCGCTAGGTTATGTGCATGCAATGGCACATCAATTAGGTGGTTTCTATGATTTACCGCACGGTGTATGCAATGCAATTTTATTGCCTCATGTACAGCGCTTTAATGCTAAGGCTTGCCCTGAGCGATTAAAGGATGTCGCAAAAGCCATGGGTGTTGATGTGAGTGCTCTGACAGCAGAAAAAGGTGCAGAAGCGGCGATTGATGCCATCGTTAAATTAGCGGCTGATGTGGGTATTCCTTCTGGTATTGAGCAGCTAGGTGCGAAAGCTGATGATATTCCGACCTTAACTGAAAATGCATTGAAAGATGCCTGTGGATTTACCAACCCAATTCAGGCGACAGCGGATGAAATTTCAGAAATCTTCCGTGCAGCAATGTAATTAAAAAGAACGAATATCAAACCTGAGATAAGGTTACTGAGATGTCGAAGCCTTGGTAAATTTGCCAAGGCTTTTTGTATTGGGGTTTCGTTTTTACTTTTATCTGCTGATGAGAATGCACCTCAGACACTCAATAAAGCCATTCATTTCGCCTTTTGGGGTTATTATTTGATACTTTTTTAGTTTGTCGCCATCAAGAATCATTTACTCGACAAATACACGACATTACTGCTTAGATAGGTCGCACTTAATTTAGAGGGGTAGAATAATTCAAACTTTGATTCTGTGCGGTTGAAGTTAAAGGTTCTCTTCTACCACATGCACAATACTATAAAGCCCTTGTTTGTCAGGAAAAGTTAAATTTCCATTATTATCGACCATCTTCCAATCAGTCCTGCAAGTACCTGGATATCTTGGGGTGGTAAACTCTATAGAAATATCAACGATTTCACCAGATTCTACTGTTGGCAGAGGAATGCTATCACGTGAAAAGCATAAATTAGGGTCTTGAGGCGTCATACGTTTTAGGTGTTTTTCTTTCCAAGGTACTGTGCCGATATTTTGCACTCGCCAAGTTTTAACGAAACGCGTGTTAATCGGAATAGGTGAGCCATCTGGAATAGTTACATCTTTAATAAATTTGGTTGCAAAGCCCGTTGTTAGCTCGATATTCTCTTGCTTATTATCGGAACGAGATGCATAAAGATAGTAAGTGCACGCTAATATACATGTGAAACCTAATAGCCACATAGCATAGCTAGATAAAGTGATGGAGCTAAATGTGTTCGATGTGATGTTAAACCAAGTATTTTTCTGCTTATGAATATCAGACTTGCTTTTTTTATTCTCTGAAGCCTTACTTGTTTGCATCAACAGTGCGAACTCTTCTTCACCAATTTCTAAAACTTCCATCAGCTTTATTTGTAGGTTTTTACTGGGCGCACGTTGGCCATCTAGTACTTTATAAAAGTGGGAACGGCTGCATTCACACATGTTCACTATCTGCTTTATGGTCAGTCCGTTTGTCTCCGAGACACGTTTTACTTGGTGTCTGAGTGGTGTCATTACTATTCCTTCCTTTGGGTTTTTTAGTGTTTTAGGTTTTTTGTCTCAGAGACAATTTTTTCATTGTACATAAAAAAAGCAAGGCATAGAGTTTGTTACGGGAGTTTTGTAATACAAATTACTTATAAAGCATAACTATAGCGCGAGTTTAAGCACCAAGTTAGAAGTCTAATGCAATGAAATGGTTAAAGCACTTTTGGATTTACCTTGTTACACCAAGTCGAGCGTGCGAAGAGTGTACTTTGATATTTAAACCAAAGCAGAGCAATGAGCGGCTATGCGAAAAGTGCCAAGCGCGTAAAAGCGAAGCAAAAAAGTACGCTTCTTCAAGTCTTGAGTAGTTACAAAACCACTCAAGATTTTATGAATTGATTATACTGATAATATAAGTATCAGTTTTTGAGGCGACATAAATGAGTCACCCATGGCTTGTGTTTTTATTACTCGTATCAACTAGCCTATTGGCTAAGCCATTTAATGTCGTAACTGGCATAGATAGACCGCCATACTCTATACAAAATGCAAAGGTAGGCTTTGAAATAGAATTGCTAAATGCGGTGCTAGATAAAGTGGTTGAACATCACGAGTTTGTGATAGCGCCCTATGGCAGAACGATAAAAATACTAGATGTAAACAATATAGATGCGATGACAACTGCGAGTATTTCTGTTTACAAAGCATCTGGTAAGCTTAGTTTGCCTTACATACAGTATCGAAACGTTGCGGTGACTCTAAAAAGCGCAGGTTTAAAGCTTGCATCAATAAATGACCTTGAACGATTTTCAATCGCAACGTTTTTAAATGCGAAAACAATTTTAGGTGATACTTTTAGTCAAGCAGTTTCAAAAGCCAGTCAATATACTGAATTGTCAGATCAATCTCTACAACTTCATATGTTAAGGAAAAATAAGGTTCAAGTCCTTGTAATGGATATAAATATATTCAACTATTTCAATAAGTTTCATGAGCTTGATGTTGATATTCACCAAATCTTTCCACTGACAGCTTATGGGCTTTTAGTCAAAGATGACAGAACAAGAACTGCGTTTGATAAAGAGCTTAAAAAGTTTATAAATTCTTCACGTTATTATAAGTTAGCAGAAGGGTGGTCAATTGAACCGACACTATTAATTGACTGAACAAAAAGCTTGTTATAAATAATACATGATTGCACAGCAATAATGTTGAGTTAACCCCGAAAATAAAGGGCACACAAAAAATTAAGTTTTTTTGGAGCTGCCTTAAACTACTTCATTTAAATTCCCCTATTTGTTAATTGCTTGCTAGTATTAGGTAAATCATTATACCAAAGGAATTTGTGCATGATGATGCACACGGAAGAACAACTCACAACATCACCACTGCAATTTTATCGGCGCGCTTTTTGGGTTGCACTTGCTATTACCATTATGCTTGCAGCTACACTGTCGCTGCATTTATATAATCTGAAACTACAACACACCTTCACTCAACTAGAAGCTCATTATGGTCGGCTTAATAGTCAACTAGACAAAACCATCACAGCCATTGATAACATCTTTCTTGCAGTGGATGTGAGCCTAGAGCAGCCGTTAAGTTACGAATTCCCGCAGCCTAAAGTATCGCCTGTAGTTCAGCATTCGAATTATTTTTATCAATCTCTTGGCAAACACTTTGGTGAGTTGGTGGGCTATGGAGACTTAGATGGCATTGATTTAACACACCCATATTGGCAAAGAGTAATGGCATTGGGCGGTGTTTTTAATACTTCTTTAGCTTTGCTCGAGCCTCTTGAGGCTATCGCGTATGTCAGTGACAGTGGGCTAGTATTCGTGAAGAGACGGCACAACCAACAAAGCGAACTTCTGAGTAAAATTGTTTCTGGCAGCTTTAAAGCAAATCCAGATCCGTCAAAGTATATGGTAAGTCAGCGGATAGAAGTTGCGAATAAAAGTTACTTTGCGCTATCTAGTCAGCGTACCTCAAGTTCACGTGCACATACGCTAATGATCTTTGATGCTACTAAGTTTCAAGCATTGTTTTATGATAAGTCATTGCCTAAAGCAGAAATTTATTTGAACGATAAACTTCATCGAAACGTCATTTCTGCATTATCACTGGGTAAACCAGCTTACTCTGAGCAAAGCGAAATAGCTCCTTGGCATGAAGGTGTTACGTTTTATAAAAGTGACGAGTCGCGACCGCTTGATGTGGTCATGAAAGTATCTGAGAAGGAGTTCGCTGAGACAATAATTTATAGTTTAGGGTTAGAATTTAGTTTTATTCTGTTATTTATTTTAGCAACTTACTTTCCTCTACATTGGCTTTGCGAGCAAATTTTTGTTCGACCATTGAAGGAACTTTTCTCATTCATTCAGCAGCCAGATAATATTTCGAATAACTATATAGTACCTAAGCTCTGGCTTGCTGAATTTAAACAAGTTAAAGCCATTCTCCAGCGTCGTGCACATTTATTTTCTCGAGTAAAAGAAGATCATCTAGCTCTGACAGAGCAATTACACCAAAAGCAGCAGTTTTTAGAACTGGTTGGGCAAGATAAGGAAAGGCAAAGCGCTATTTTGAAAGGTGTTTTAGATGCTGTTCCCGATGCTATCTATTTTAAAAATACTGATGGCATGATCGTCGGCTGCAATAGAGCATTTGAGTGTTTGATAAAAACCAGTAAACAGCATGCACTCGGTAAAGACTTTCATGACTTTGCAGCTCACTTAAATTGTTTAAAAGGGATTGAAGCAAAAGTAAGAGAACAGCATAAACCCATATCTCAAAAAGTAATGGTAGAAGCTAATACTTATTTTACTACTATCGTGCCGTTTTTTAGTGAGCAGCTCGGCATTATGGGCTGCGTTGGTGTGTTGCGTGACATCACAGAACATCAAACAGCGTTACACTTATTGCAAGTGTCTGAATCTAAATTTAAATCAGCAATCGAGTATGCGCCTAATGGCATTGCGCTTGTGAAAGTAGATGGTACTGTAATGATGCTAAATAAAGCTGCGGAACGTTATCTTGGGTGTGAGAACAAACAAGGAGAGCATGTATCTACCTTATTTGGATATGAGAACTATCAGCAACTTTCTCAGTTATTAGAGCATTTATCAAACCATAATCAGTCTGTTGACCAACTTAGTTTGACGCAGTCAGGCACTTATTCATTTCTTGATTTGCGAGTGTCTTTGGTAAGTGATAGCGAGCAAATGCCAAAATACTTTGTTATTCATATTCAAGATGTCACCGAAATTACGACTTCAAGAATGGAAGCTGAAAGAGCCACACTAGCAAAAAGCCGTTTTATAGCCAATTTAAGTCATGAGATCAGGACGCCGCTTAATGTCATTATGGGGCTGGTGGATATGGTAAAAAGAAGCGTGACTGAAAAGCAGCAAAAAAACCGACTAGATACAGTGACGCACGCAGCTGAAACTCTGCTAGACATGTTGAATGACATTTTAGATTTTGCCAAGGTCGAAAGTCACGAAGTGAGTATAAAAAATAACGATATTATCGTCAGTGAGCTCTGTGAAAACCTTAAAGAGTTAATCGAACCATTGGCAAACAAGAAAGGGTTAGATGTTACTTTTGAAGTTGATGATTGTGTTTGGCCTTGTTTATATGGTGATAAGCAAAAAATCACTCAAGTCATGTTAAATCTATTAAACAATGCGGTGAAATATACACAACAGGGAACAGTAAGTTTTCACCTTAAATTAATAAGCACAGATAACGAGAATCAAACCATTCAGTTTTCTGTAAAAGATACGGGCATTGGTATCAAAGAAAGTGATCAAATCAAATTGTTTGATGCATTCACCCAAGTTGATGATAGTTTGTCTCGTGAGCATGAGGGAATTGGTTTAGGGCTGGCTATTGTGAAGCATGAAGTTGAATTACTGGGTGGCACAATTGCATTAAATAGCCAGTTAGGAGAGGGAAGTGAATTTTATTTTTCACTGGCTTTACATAAAAAGCAGCTTGCAGAACAGAAGAAGGCTAAGTCTTGTGTGTATTTTGGTACTACGAAGCCTGATTTGCTTAAAGAATTCGCGATTTGTTCAGTGCAGAAGGTGGATGAATTGCCAAATAATATGCACTATTTATTTGTCGAGAAGGGCTTCTTATCTTATCTATCTCCGACTTTTCTTTCCTCGATTGAAGGTTTAGAGCATATTTATGTGAGTTCAGATGAGTCACAGATTAAAAATATGCACTTAACCGAAATGCTTACATGCAATGCTTCTTTTTGTGAAGAAGGGGCATTTCTTCAATCGTGTTTGTCACAAGTATTTTTTGCAAAACAAAAATCATCCCATTTTTCAGAGCCGTTACAATCATGCGGAGTAAGTAGCTCAAGATCTCAACATAGTTACTGTGGCGCATTATGTTATGTCGTCGATGATAATGAAATAAACCTAGAAATAGCAAAAAACTTATTAAAGCAATTGGGGTTAAATGTCGTTATTAGTAAAACTGCAAAAGATATCTGTAATGCGGTCGATAAACTAAGGCCAGATATTATTTTCATGGATATCCATATGCCAGAGGTTGATGGGTTTCAAGCCGCCAAGCAACTTTCTGATAGCTACCATTTAAATGAGATCCCCATTTTTGCACTAACTGCTAACGCAGAAATATCTTCTCAACAAGAATATTTGCATTCTTCGATGCAGGGATATATTAATAAACCTGTAAGCATTGAAGAGCTAGAGAAAATATTGGTTAAGCACGTAAGACCACAACGCAAGTTTTTTGATGAAGCCTTTGCGCTTCAGCAAATGATGGGTGAATCCTCATTTTTAGATAATATGCTGGTGAAGTTTTCTGAGTTATGCTCGAAATATATTGAGCAATTAGAGAGTGATCTTGAAGTAAAAGACATGATCTTATTAGCGCATAGTGTTAAAGGTGCGTCAGCAGGGTTAGGCTTTGAGCGGTTAGCGGACGCAGCGAAGCAGTTAGAGGCTAATGTGAAGCAAGCGCAAAAAATCGTTAACCCTGAATTAGTCGTTGAGCTTAAAACGCAATTATTAAAAGTACAAGCGTTTATAAATGAAAGAGCAAGAGGGTGTTAAATGGCAAATAGTGCACATATTTTAATTGTAGATGACGACCCTCTAAATCGAGTTGTGTTAGAAAACACTTTGGCTGATGAATACAGTATTTCGCTGTGTGCCAGTGGAGAGGAAGCATTAACTTTTCTAGAGTCAAATACAGTCGATTTGATTATCTCAGACATTAGAATGCCCGGTATGAGTGGGTATGACTTGCTAGAAAAATTAAAAGAAAAGCAAAATACTTACTCAATTCCATTTATTATTATTTCTGCGAGTAACAGCTATAACGATGAAGCCAAAGGACTTGAAATGGGCGCTATGGATTACATTACCAAGCCGTTTAGCCCAGTAATAGTGAAAGCAAGGGTAAAGAATCATTTAGCAATCAAGCAAAAGAACGATTTACTCGAGAAGTTGGCTGCGATTGATGGCTTAACAGAGATCCCTAATCGTAGGTTGCTAGATGAAACGCTAACCAGTTATTGGCAGGCCTGTTCAAAAAGTTATGAACCTCTCTCACTATTTTTAGTAGATATAGATTATTTTAAAGAATTTAATGATACGTACGGCTATGCTGCTGGAGATGAATGCTTGATTAAAGTTGCACAAGCTTTAAATGAGAGCAGTCGTAAGCATGATGGTTTTGTGGCGCGTTATGATGGAGTGCGCTTTGCGGCGTTACAAAAAGGGAGAAATAAAGACCAAATCGCGCTTTTTGCTAAACATATGCATGATGTTATAGATGATTTAACAATTCCTCATAAGAGTTCGCCTATCTGTGCTCATGTGAGTATTAGTATTGGCATTGTGCATATAGATAAAGATTTTAGCGGTAGTGAGCAAGGAGTGTTAAAGCTAGCAGATGACGCGCTTGTTAAGTCTCATATGCAGCAAGAAAGGGTTACAATATTAAGCCGTTAAGTGAGTTTAACGGCTTAATGAAATCTCAGGCTATTTATAAAATTTGTAATAGAGCTGATTGGCCAAAACCAATTAGCTTTTCATTTTTGAAAACAAGTGGCGTGCATTCGTCTTTCGTTACTTTTCCATCAGAGTGTTTACTATTCGTTGCAATGTAAATCACTTTATAAACACCTTCTTCTTTTCTAACTAACTCAGTGAAGTCAGGAGTTGGAAGCTGCTCAAGTACTTGGTTGTAGTCAGCGCCAAGGTCTAATTTTGAAATTGTTTTACGGTTCTCTTTTTGCTGATATTGCCAGCTTTCACCGTTATAGTTTTTACCCCAACCAGTTTCAACGCCATCATCTGAAACAGCCACGATACAGCCTGACAGTAATGGTGCACTTAGCGCAGCAGCAAGTAATAATTTTTTCATTGTAGATTTCCTTAAAAATTCGTTTCGGATAATTTGTTTTTATTAGAGCAATATTGTTGCCAACTTTAAAAGTCTATATTTTACAATTGATTGTTGTTTTTTATACAGAATTTAAAGTGTAGACCCTTCTAAATTTTAGGGTTATTCACCAACTTTTAGCGAATTACACAACCACATTACTGGCTGTGCCATTATTAAAGTTTACAATATTATTTGCTATTTCTTTCACTAGTCGATCAATAGATTCTTTCGCCGCCCAAGCTGTATGTGGGGTTAGTATTAAATTGTGCCCTTGATAATTTGCAAGTGGGTTGTTTGCTTGTGCAGGTTCAACAGATAAAACATCAAAGCCAGCTCCTGCAATTTGGTTATTTGTCAGAATTTCAACTAAAACCGCTTCATCAACTATACCGCCTCTGGCTGTATTGATCACAAAGCTGGTAGGTTTAAGCAAATCTAAGGTCTCCCTATTGAATAAATTTCGGGTTTCATCATTAAGCGGGCAATGGATAGATAACACATCGGCCATCTTTAACGCTTCGGTGAATGCTATTCGGCCAGGGCGAATATCAGTAGCGTTTGGTCTTTCAGCAATAATGACCTGTGCGCCAAATGCTTCGGCAACTTTACCAACAGCTTGCCCTAGGCTGCCATAGCCAAAAATCACAAAGTTTTTACCTGCAAGCTCTGTAATAGGATAATCAAGGCGGCAAAACATATTACTTTTTTGCCAAAGATCATTCGCGCAATCTTGCTGGTAGCGGTGGATGTTGGTCATTAAATTGCCAAGTAGAGTGAAAGTATGTTGCACTACTGATGGAGTTGAGTAACCCGCGACGTTACAAACTCGAATACCCAACTGCTTAGCAGCATCAAGGTCAATATTATTTGTGCCTGTTGCTGCGACACAGATAAGTTTCAGGTTTGGTAATTCGGTTAAGGTTTTAGCATCTAATGCAACCTTATTGGATATTACAATATCAGCATCTTTGCAGTGAGTAAGTACCTGCTCTTTATTTGTGTGCTGGTATTCAACTAATTGTCCTAGTGTCGACAAAGACGCTAGGTTAGCATTGGCAAGTGTGGCTGCATCAAGCAAGACTATCTTCATAAATTTAATCTCTTACCTTGACCTTAGAGTTAACTCAAAGGTTTATAATGTACTTATTAAGTCGGGAGTGTAAGATGAAAATAGGCGAGTTAGCAAAGCGTTTAGATATTAGTACGGATACCTTAAGGTATTACGAAAAGCATGGCTTACTGAGTTTCAGTGAACGCAGCGAGGCAGGTTATCGTATTTATAGCCCTAAACATGAACAACAAATGCAGTTTATTTTAAGAGCAAAAGCAGTTGGGTTTAGCCTTAAAGAAATTCAAGAATTGTTAGCGATTAAAGTCGATAAGCAACTGCACAGCTGTGGTGAAGTGAAACAGCTCACTTTACAGAAAAGGCAAATTGTTCGCGATAAAATAGCTGAATTACAACGCTTTGAAAAATCTTTATCACTGTTAGCTGATGCCTGCTGTGGTGGGCCTGAGCTCGCGACCGGTTGTTCAATCTTAACTACTTTGGAGGCAGCGGATGACCCTGTTATCTAATTTTTGGTCTTTATTTTTAGTGTCAGCCCCGTGGCTAATGTTGGGGTTGCTACTCGCAGGGCTTTTAAATGTGTTTATACCAAAAAACTTCTTACAGAAACACCTAGGTAAAGAAGGGGGTTGGACGACCATCAAAGCAGCCTTGATTGGCGCGCCTATGCCTTTATGCTCTTGCGGGGTTATTCCAGCCGCAGTTGGACTTAGAAGAGCTGGAGGCTCGAAAAGTGCAACGACGGCGTTCTTAGTGTCGACACCTGAGACTGGCGTAGACTCTGTGTCCGTTTCATACGTTCTGCTTGGACCATTTATGGCAGTTATTAGGCCCATAGCTGCAGTATCGAGTGCGATAGTCGCAGGTTTATTGGTGGGCAAAGAGAAAGATTCTGAACAAGAGGGCTTAGATAAAAAGAGTTTAGATAAAAATACTCAAACCGATGTAACTGATACTAATTTGGTATCAACGGGGACTGGGTGTTGTGCGTCTAAACAAACAGATATAGAGAATACCACTGAGAAACAAACTTGCTGCAGTGGTAAAAAGGCTGAAGTAAAAATTGAGCCAAAAGTCTCATGCTGTGAAACAACATCTAAGAATTTGAGCGAGAAGAAAGAAGAGAAATCTGCGGCATCTAGCTGCTGCGGGTCACAGCAAGCAGAAAAGCAAAAAAGCTGCAGTAGCGTAAAAACAGTTGTAGAAACTGAGGCAAAAGCATCTTGTTGTGCCACATCACCTGAGCCTATTATCGTAAATAGCGACAAAGCGTTGCTTGCAACAACTGCTAGCTGTTGTGATACAGAGCATCAAACAAAGCCTGTGAAAAGCGAAGCTTCGTGTTGCGATAGTAAAAAGCATGAACTGCAAGTAGCGTCTTTTTCTTCTAAGCTGAAGCAAGCCATTCATTTTAGTTGTAATAAACTCCTCAGTGATACCATGGGCTGGCTGATGATCGGACTATTTTTTGCTGCGCTTGTGCAAACCTTTGTACCTACATCATTCTTAAGCCAGTGGGGAGATGGCATACTGGCAATGGTTGTGGTGATCTTGGTAAGTATTCCAATGTATATTTGTGCGACTGCTTCTACTCCGATTGCTGCTGGATTATTAATGGCTGGTGTCTCACCAGGTGCAGTATTGGTGTTTATGCTGGCAGGTCCGGCAACAAATATTGCCACTTTAGGTGTTGTTGCGACTGAACTCGGAAAACGCGCTGTGAGCGCTTATTTAACAGGTGTAATTGGTGTAGCCATTGCTTTTGGCTTTTTAACTGATTATTTAGTTGAACAGTATGGTTTTACTGTTAATCCGGCACACGCTATGGAGCATGAACTAATGCCGAGTTGGTTAATACATAGCCTAGGTATTATATTGTTGATTTTAATGTTTCGATTAGTTCTGTTATCGTTAAAACAACGAATGAAATGATAGGCTTATCTGGTCGGAGTTGATAACCTTAGCATCCAACTGATTAGCAAGATAAAATACCTCGTTTTTTTTACCCAGTGACAATGAGTAGTTTTGTGGATAAATACGCAGATATAAGACCTTACAATGATGAAGAAGTCCCAGCCGCGCTGTCTCGCCTTTTAGAAGACAATGATTTTATTGATGTAATTGCCAAGCATAACGCGCCAGGATGGTTAAATAAATGGCCTTTCATTGCAAGACCTTTAGTGCGTAGCCAGCTTCGAAAGAAATGGGGCAATATTGTAACTGTTGAACAGGTTCAACAAGAAGTTGCAGGTTATTTAGAGCTATTAATTAAACGTACGACAAGTGAAGTAACCTTCTCTGGCTTAGAAAAACTCGACAAATCTACATCTTATCTATTTATCTCGAATCACCGTGATATTGCACTTGATCCTGCAATCATGAACTGGGGGCTACATTCACACAATATGCAAACTGTACGTATTGCAATTGGTGATAACTTGTTGCAAGTGCCATATATTAACGAATTGATGCGCTTGAATAAGAGCTTTATCGTGAAGCGTTCAGTGAAAGCACCGAAAGAAATGCTAAAAGCGTTAAGTCAGCTTTCTGCATATATTTATGACTCTTTAGATACCGGTAATTCAATTTGGATTGCGCAAAAAGAGGGGCGTGCAAAAGATGGTGTTGACCAAACAGACCCAGCACTTTTAAAGATGTTACAGCTACAAGGTCGCCGTTTAAAGTTGCCTTTTGAAGACTATGTTAAGCAGTTAAAAATTGTCCCTGTGTCTATTTCTTACCAATACGAGCCTTGTGCCGTGGCTAAAGCAAAAGAACTTGTTCATAAGAAAGCGCATGGCGAGTATGTAAAAGCTGAGGGTGAAGACATTGAAAGTATTATCGAAGGCATGCGCTCAGACAAAGGCCATGTGCATGTTTCGTTTGGTTCGCCGATTACACAAGAGTGTGATACGCCTGAAGCGTTAGCCGCAAGTATCGACAAACAAATTATCAGTCAGTATCACCTTCATTCATCTAATTACATTGCTGGTGGTCAAGAAGAGTCTGTTTCGTCTGAATTGAAGAGTGAATTTCAGACCCGTCTTGAGTCAATTCCAAGTGAATTACACCAACAAATTTTGGCCATGTACGCTGAGCCATTAAAGCGCAAAGGCGAATTTGTTTAAGTGTTATTTAAATGATTAGAGGGGAGCTGTCAGGCTCCCTTTTTTATTGCATGCTTTTATTTCTCAATTTATGTTGTTGACAACAGTAGGTTAAAAAATCTAAAAATAGATTAAAGACTATACATTTTTAACGAACTGTTGATGGAACAGATTGAGATTTTTGAGATCCCTAGTCCATGTAAGGGGATCTGCCAGGTAAATAATCGCGGCTACTGCAAAGGGTGTTACCGTAGTAGAGAAGAGCGCTTTGCCTGGAATACACTAACAGATCAACAAAAAAGAAAAGTGATAACCTTATGTCAGCAACGCTATAAGCGGTATTTAGCCAGTAAGAAAAAACAATCCAAAGAAGACACTGTTCAACAAACCCCTTTCGATTTTTAACACCCCTTCATCATAGATTATGTTTACTCTTTAATTCGCGCATTTTTCCTGATTGTTTCAACTGCGTCAGTGTTGCCGTGAGCGCAGGTATTAAGTGCTGGTGTTTTTTGTGAAGGTAATGATAGACATGTTGAGAGTCTAGTGTAGTGAATTTGATACCTGCTTTTTGAAGCTTGTGCATATAAGGATCTAAATAAAAGCCGATAACGAGTGCTGCAGAAACCTGTTTCTGTATTAGTAAATTGAGTAATGTTGAAACGCTTTTCACTTTATAAAGCTGACCATTGTATGGGTTTGACTCAAGGTATTTAGCAGGCGCTGGGTAAGTAGAATGGATAACCAGAGAAGGCATGTCAGATAAAGTACATGCATTACAAAAGCTGATTAGGTTAAGTTTAAAGTCTAATAAGGGAGTCTCGAGTCGGACTAAATTTTTATAAGTATTTTCCAACCCCGATATTTTTGCTAACTGCCCGTCTAATACGCCTTCATTCGCAGCAACTAAAGCACTGTCTCGGTTAAAGTCTATTAACTTAACGTTTATTCCATTTTCTTTATAAACGAGTGAAATTAGCTCTACAACATATCTTGATTGAGGTGTGTCAGCAGGGCGATTAAACGTGAGTATATCGCCGCTAGCTTGAGCAAATGGCGCAAATAACAGAAGTAAAAATATACATCGTTGCAAAAAAAACAAAACTATTCCTTTTATATCTTCTTCACTGTTTCCCAAATTATGGCGATTTATAGCTAAAAATAGTAAGGTAGTTAGTCTTATTTTTACGTACTTAAATTTTAGCGAAGCCATTATGAGTTACAACTTGTGCAACTTGCCTAGACAAGAAAAATACCAAATTCAATTGGATTACGAAGCGTCATTTTGGGCTTATCAAATTAAACGAGGCAAAAACTCTCGTGAAACGATTTACGATACTATCAACAATCGCCCACTTTCGGAACAGCAAATCTTAAAGCAAAAGTTTGAATATTATCTCAGCATGATGTTAGCAGGCTAACAGCTTTGAATGTTGAACGTTTAGAGCAAATAGCCATTCCTTTGGCGAATAAGTTTTATCAAGCGCACAACGTACGCGGTCGTGCAAATAAGCAAGATGAAGTATGGGTGGTTAAGAACCCATCTATCATTGCAGCGTGTCGTATTCAAAATAGAGTTGATGCGTTATTTTTATCTACGTTATATGTAGATGAAAAATGGCGCGGGAAGGGGATAGCTAAACAAATTATTCTTGCCGCTCTATCTCAACATACTCAACCTGTGTTTACTTTTGCATACGCCCACTTAGAAGCATTTTATCAAGCTATTCATTTTAGATGCGTTGACACCTTGCCAGAAGAATTAGCATATATGTTTAAGGCCTATCGACAACAAGGCCGTGACATAATTGCAATGAAATATCAGGCCTAGAGGCCACTAAGGAGGAGATAACATGAGGCTAATAACCACAGTCATTATTTGGATATTACTGATATGTAGCACTATGGTCTTTGCCAGTGTTAGTCGCTTATCTCCAGCGGAAGGTTTATCACAAAGTTACGTTAATACTTTGCTCCTTGATAGCCAAGGTTTCTTGTGGCTCTCAACAGAAGCTGGTTTAAACCGATATGATGGCTATCAAGTACTTAATGTATCAGGGCCGGATGGTGTGCTTGAAGAAGTTGTATTGAACCGAATCTATCAAGACTCTCAAGAAAGGATTTGGATAGCTACTCAAAGCGCTGGCTTTTTCAGTTACGATGTAAGATCTGATAGCTATAAAACTTATTTTCCAGCACCAAAAACAGAAGAAGATTACGTAAACTTTTCAATAAACCAAATTTTAGAGAAAGACGAGAACCACATTTGGCTTGGCCGTTTTGACAATGTTGCTTTAATGCAAGTCGATACCGGCGAAATTGTTGACGAGATCAAGTTACCTGTGACCGAGGGACGCACTTTTGTAAGAGCTCTTCTTAATTTTGGCGATTTTCTCTTTATTGCAACCACAGATGGTGCGTTTGTATTTCAACACTCTTCAAAACAACTGCAGAGAATAAAGTATATTGATGACGTTACTCATGAATATCAATCCAATACTAAACGACTTTATCTAAAAGATACGAATACCTTATTGCTTGGGGCTGTGAAAGGGCTATATGAAATAGACATTAGTGGCCTACAGCAGAAGTTTGCAAGTTCCTCATTTGAATGGCAATACAAAACTCTATTTGCAGACATTAATGTATGGGATATAGAGCCCCAAGACGACCATTTACTCCTCGCAACAGACAAAGGGCTAATACATTTTTGGCCTGAAACAGGAGACAAAGTTCGAGATCAAAGACTGTTAAACAGTGAGTTTACTCTGGCAGATAGCAGTATTATGGAAATAGTACGTGATAGCCACAACGGGTTATGGCTAGCGACCAAAAGTGATGGCGCGTTTTATCTCTCGGAGCAAGTAGACCGATTTAATAATGTTAGTAGCTTGAATACACAGGGCTCAGGGTTTTCACATAATACCGTTTGGCGAATGGTGGAGCTGGGTGGCTATATTTGGGCTGCCACAAACGATGGCCTAACACGGTACGACCCTGAAAAAAATGAAACGCAAATTTTCTTAAAAGGATATATGGGAGAAGATGTTTACCCTGAATTTTCAATATATACACTTCATCTTTATGAAGAAAAACTGTGGATAGAAACAAATCGCGGTTTCTTTGTATACGATCCAGTTAAAGATAAAGCGACACAATTAACTGGGCGGGATGAAGAAGAAACTAAAATCCTTCAAGATAGGTTGTATGGTGTTTATGTATCTGAAGATGGATTTGTGTATTTTATTCATGCTGAGCATGGCTTTTTTAAATACAATATCACCGATAGAACATTGCACAAGCTAGAAGGGGAATTTGAGCAGTTTGACCCGTTTTTGTCTTTTTCATTTTTAAAGCCTTTACCAAGCCATCCAACTCATCCGTTGTTTTTTACGGGCGGAACTTTGTATCGCTTTGACCCCATCTTTAATAAATTGCATACCATTTATGCGGTTCCGGACGCGCATAAAGATATACCCATTATCGTGCAATCATACATGATAGATAAAAATAATATTCTGTGGCTGTCGCTTTCAAATTACGGATTAATAGGTCTCGACCCGCAAAGCTCTGAGCGTGTGCACACCATAGACTTAGAAGAAAACAACCTTGGCACCTTAATGTACGGTATGCAAGAAGACGATGAAGGTATGATTTGGATGTCTTCTCATAAAGGAATTTGGCGTTTAGACCCTGATAATCTTCATTTACAGCAATTTACTACTGGTGATGGGTTACTGAGTAATGAATTTAACGGTGGAGCGACTTTAAAACTCAGTAATGGTCATATTGCTTATGGTTCAGTAAAAGGCTTCACTATGTTTGACCCTAAGGTAAATAGACCACAGAGAAATTTATTAGATAGGGTAAATATTACCTCTGTTGAACTTATGTCAAGAAAGCTAACTCACAGTGGGCTTAAGGTGTTTGAAGAGATTGAATTAACCCACGATGATATAGGCCTAGAAGTGTCTTTTTCTGCGATGAGCTTCATTTATCAAGAGCGTATTGTCTACGAATATCAAATTTCAGGTGGGCAAAGGATTTTAACGCGAGGCAATAATCGGGTTGTGTTTCCAAAGTTAAACCCAGGGAATTATCAGTTGAAGGTATGGGCTAAAGATCCGCTCACAGGAGACTACACGCCGCCAGCTTCGCTCAGTATTAAAGTGAATTATCCTGTCTGGCGCTCTCCTTTGGCGATAGCCAGCTATGTTTTTATTATTACTCTTTTATTTGCTTTGTGGTTGCGTCGAAAGCAACGCATTGAGCAAATTCTACTGGCGGCACACAAAGAGACACAAACTAGTGAAATGCGTTTAAAGCTTGCACTTGAAAGTAGTGATTCAGGGGTATGGGACTGGCAGTTAGATCATCACTTAATCTATCAACCCAGATTAACCGCAGAGCTGGGATATAGTAATGATGCTGTAACATTGGATGAGTATTTGCAGAAAATTCATCCATTTGAACGTAATTTATTTAGACTTGAATGGCTCGAGTTCGTAACAACTAATAAAGGCTATTTTAATTGCACATATCGTGTGCAGCATAAAGAAGGTCATTGGCGTTGGTATAAAGACTCGGGCAAAGTTATGGCGTGGACCAACGATGTGCCTGAGCGTGTAACGGGTACTTATACCAACCTCACCAGAGAGAAGATGTTTGCTGAGCGGGCAAGATTGTTTGGTGCAGCTTTTGAGCAAGCGAGAGACTGGGTGTTTATTCTAGATAAGCAGTTGCGTATTAAAGCGTGTAATGCAGCTTTACAACAAGCTTTTAATATTGAAGAAGAGCCAAAGTCTAGCTCAGCCCTAAACTTAGGGTTGCCAATTGCAACGAGAATGCATTACTTACGCAAAATAAGTCAGCTAAAAGTATCGGAATACTTTGTTGGTGAGGAAAGGCTCGGCCTGCCTGATGGTACACAATGCCATGTACTTATTAAAGTGACGGCAGTATCTGATGGAAATGGTGAATTGAGTAATTATGTGGTTGGTTTAACCGATATCAGTGCACAAAAACGTTCTGAACGCTCATTACAGCAGCTAGAAAATATCAATACTGTCACACAGCTTGCTGGCAAAGCTCGTTTTATAGATTGGGTTGAACATGCCATCAGTCAAAATGAGCCTAATCAAAGCTTAGCGGTGATGGCGATAAGAGTCGACCGACTTAAACATTTCTATGACATTTATGGTAAGTCATTTTTTGTTAGCTTAATCAAGCACATTGCTAAGCAATTGTCGCTTAGCCTTGGGCAGCAAGTTAACATCGCGTTTGCCAATGGCCGTGAATTTATGGTGCTGTTAGAGCGATTAACTGAACCTGCTGAGGTTACCCAATTCATCACTAAAATTAAAAGTCAGTTTGAGTATGCACAATTAATCGATGGTCATAACATCCAACTAGTTCCATTTATTGGTGTAGCGAGTTTTCCAGAAGATGCTGATAATGCTGAAGAACTATGTCAAAAATCACGCATGGCGTTAAATCATGCCATGGACGAAACAAGCAGAGACTACAAGTTCTTTACACGTGCCATGCAAACGCGTGCTGAAAGGATCTTTGCAATCGAACAAAGCCTTATGACTTCGCTTAAAGAAGGCAACTTCGTAAATCAATATCAACCAATTTTGAACTATGAAACACAACAAGTAGAAGGGCTCGAAGTCTCACTTAAATGGCCATCACTAGATGATTACTCTCAACAAGATGTCAATGACGTGGCCAAGCAAATAGGCGCGAGTCACCGGCTTTTATTACATGCTTTGAGTGCCGGCCTTATTGAGTTAAAGCAGTGGCACTTGCATCACCCGAATCTTTATTTAGCGGTTAATTTGACTGCTGCAGACTTAGTGCAGGGTGATTTGTTGAGTCGTATTGCAAATGTGATTTCACGTTCGAATATTGGCGCAGAGCATGTTGTCTTTGAGATCACCGAAGCACTGACGGTGATTAATTCTGAGCAAACACTTTGTTTAATGACTCAACTTAAATCAATTGGCTGTCAGATTCATATTAATGGTTTTGGCTCTGAATTTGCGTCTCTGGCCTCTTTGCAAAGCCTACCCGTTGATGCCTTTAAGATAGCGCCAGCACTCATTAATCAAAAAGAGGGGGATCAAGCAGTGATTGCCCACGCAGTGATTAGTGTTGCTAATCTGCTTGAAAAGCGTTGTATTGCTGAAGGCGTGGTTAACGCTGAGCAAATAAATACATTCAGAGATATTGGCTGTGAAATTTTTCAAGGCCCAATTTATGGTGACCCAATCACAGGTGATCATGTAGCAAACATGCTAGATAAAGCTTGGTATGTTTTTGCTCCTAAAATCCCCGCAGAATTAGAACCTTAAAAAATATAAAATTACTGTGGCTAAAGCTTGTGGCCACAGTGCCTGCAATACTGGCTATGGACGCGTTTATTGGTCATCACTTTGATAGCTTGGTTAGCTTCAGCAGCGCTTAGCCCCAATTCAACTCTCAGGGCCTCAAGATGGGCGCGTTCTTCTTCGTCAACATGGCCGTCTATCAAGCTATGTAATACAGCTTCATGAAAAACTTCACGACGCTTACGTAACTGCTCAGCAAAGCTCGATGCTAATAAACCCGTTGGTATGGCTACCATACCCATACTTAGCATAGTAATGACACCGCCAAAAAAGCGACCTAATGGCGTAATAGGTACCACATCACCGTAACCAACTGTGGTTAGAGTGGCCATTGCCCACCACATAGCATCAGGTATTGAGCCAAACTTATCGGGTTGAACATCGTGTTCAATAAGATAAATACCGCATGACGCCATGATAAGCACTACAGACATAATAAAAAAGGCCGCCATTAAACTGCTGGCTTCTTCTTTAAATGCTGCCAATAACAACTGCATGGCTTTTGAGTAACGGGTTAGTTTGAATATTCTTAGTAATCTTACAACACGTAAGAAACGCAGATCAAAGCTGAAGAACATCATCAGAATGGTTGGCGCGATAGCGAGTAAATCAATTATCGCAAGCGGCGTCAGTGCATATTTAAAGCGCTTTTTCAGGTTTGAGCCTTTAACTTGTTTGTATTCGATTTTATCGACACAAGACCATAACCTTGCTAAGTACTCTATAGTAAATATGGCGACAGAACCAATCTCTATAACAAGAAAAACAGTGTGATAAGTTTGGGCGAGTGAGGCCACAGATTCTAAAACAATGGCAATCACATTAACCATAATTAAGCAGATCAAAAATACATCGAGTATGTGACCTGCTTTTTGATGTCGGCCACTACTTTCAAGTAAGCTTGCGACCTTTTGTCTGTTTGTTAGCATAGTTTATTGTTGTGCTTCATCTAACTTCAAAACCATATTAATGGTTCCTTCTTCAAAGTCACGGGTTACTTTGAAGCCTAAGCGCTTAGAAAGCTCAATCATGCCGGTATTTTCTGGCAGAGTAATACCTTCAACAACGCCCACTCCTTGGCTACGGCAATAGTCTATGGCTGCATTCATAAGCAGTTTTCCAAGTCCTAAGCCTTGGCTTCCTGAGCGAACGACAACAGCAAATTCCGCAGAGAGATTATCTGGATCCATTAATACGCGAGATACTCCCAGCGTGCGATAAGCGCTTTTATGCGGGGCAGAGACGATGAATGCCATTTCTCGGTCGTAATCAATTTGCGTCATTTTAGCCAATTGTTCATGGTTGAACTCAGGCAGTTCACCAAAGAAGCGTTTATATCTGTCTTCTTTGGTCAGCGACTGGTCAAACTCTTGGTGGGCGCGCTCATCTTCAGGGCGTATTGGTCTTAAAACAGCTGCTTGGCCATCTTTCAAAGTGACCTTCTGCTCCCACTCTTTGGGATAAGGTTTGATGGCTAAGCGTTTGCGATTGGCTTTGACCTGATAAGGGCGAAGCTGTATCGCGGCGTCGAGTACTAAAAATTGCCCTTCACTGGCAAGTACAGGGTTAAGCTCTAAATTATAAATATCGGGTTGGTCAACCAATAATTGTGAAATACGCGTCAGCAGGGCGCAAAGGCGATATTTATCGACTTTATCGGGTAAGGTGCGCTCTTTTAGCACGCCTTTGTCTTGGGCTGCAGCGATTAAGTATTTGGCCAAGTTCATATTAAGTGGAGGGAGGGCCACTGCGGCTTGAGAGAACTCAAGACCGGTACCTGCTTCACCTAACAATATGACAGGACCAAAGCCAGGCTCGGTTTTGATGGCAATACGCAGCTCTTGTGCACCGGCTCTAGGCGCCATACGCTGCAATGAAAAACCTTCAATAATGGCATCCGGGTAGGCTTCTTTAATACGTAGCAAGATGGCAAAGGCATTTTGCTCGACTTCATTGCCATCATTTAAATTCAGTACTACGCCACCCACTTCAGACTTTGAAGGAATAGACGGGCTGATAAGCTTTAACGCCACAGGAAAACCAAGTCGCTCAGCTTGCTCTTTTGCTTCGCTTGGAGTGAGCGCAATTTCAGTTTGAATACACTCAATTGAATAGTGAGATAAAACTTTTCGGGCAAGGTGCGTTGATAAGTGGGTATGGCCTTCAGCGATAAACTCTGCAATTTCATGCTTTGCCGCCTGACTATTGATCAATAGGTCGCTACTGATCGACTCAGGCGTTTGCGTTAAATGCTTTTGGTTACGGCGATAGCTTACTAAGTGCATAAATGCCCCAACCGCGCCTTCAGGTGTGCGGTAGGTCGGAATTGAATGTTCCGCACACACATAGCGCGCTTCATAAGCCGCATACTCTCCCATAAATACGGTCATGACATAAGGGCGAGCCATTTTTGGAATTTTTTCTAAGGCGTTGGCAATGATCTCAGCATACTCTTCGCTGGGTGCAAGCGCTGAAGGCGTGTGGATGATCAGTAAGTTTTTCACCTCAGGCGCTTTAAGCAATATCTCTAGCGCTTGTTGGTAGCGTTTTGGTGATGAGTCTCCAAATAAATCGACGGGGTTATAGATTTTCTCAGCCTGAGGAATGACTTTATTCAATGCTTCACGAGTTTGGTCACTCAGCTCCGCCAGTTTTCCTGAGCCTTGTAAAAGTGTATCAACCGCCATAATGCCTGGGCCGCCGCCATTGGTGAGAATGGTCAACTGTTCTACTTGTAACAGTTTAGGGTGAAGCGCCAAGGTCTGAGTGGCGGCAAAGAGCTCTCGTAAATCATTCACCCTTAGCATACCCGCTCGTTGGAACATGGCATCGTACACCGCGTCGTCACTGCTTTGGCCGCCAGTATGAATATACGCAGCTTCTGCACCAGCGCGAGTGCGACCTGTTTTAATTACCAACACAGGTTTACTGAATGCAGCGGCACGTGCGGCAGATATAAAGCGGCGAACGTCATCAATGTTATCGATATACAGTAATATCGCGCGAGTTTTCGCATCACGGCCTAAAAAGTCCAATAACTCGTCAAAGTCGATATCAATACAATCGCCGACAGAAATAAAGTATGAAAAACCAATACGCTTATTCTGCGCCCAATCTAAAATGGTTGAGCACACTGCTGCCGACTGTGAAATAAACGCCAATTTGCCTGGCTCAGCGACAGTATGCGAAAAGCTGGCATTTAAACCTAAGTGAGGTATGAGTAGGCCTAAACAGTTGGGTCCAAGTAGAGTCACGCCCGCTTCTTTTGCAGTCTGCTTAAGGGCGCTCTTTTGAGCTTGGTTTGCACCCGAGGCTATAATAATTGCATGTTGACAGCCTAGCTCACCGAGTTCGATGATGATTTGCTTTAAGGTATTTTTGTTGGTACAGATGACAGCAAGATCAGGTGTTTGCGGCAGCGCTTTAATGTTGTGGTAGGCAAGCACACCATGCACCGCTTTATGCTTTGGAGAAACCGGCATGATCGGCCCTTTAAAGCCACCTTGAAGTAAGTTGCGCATAACTACAAAGCCTGCACGCCCCGCATTATTTGACGCACCAATGACTGCAACTGACTTAGGATTAAAAAACTGGCTGATCCGCTTAACACTCATCTACTGTTCCTTACCAAACATTTTTTATAACTTTAACACGTAACAGAGCACAGAAAAGTTGATTTAAGTTAGCGTTGTCATTAAATAACTGACTTTATACCAAAGTCTTATTTGTAGGGAGAGAATTAAGAATCTATTGGAGATGCTTTCGTATTTGTTATTTAATGTGAATGCTTTTCACTCGATATGGTGATGAGAAGATTAAGGTGATTGCAATGACTACTCTTTTCAAAATATCTGGAACGTTAGCGCGACTCTCAAATATTCTTTTCTCTTTTACTAAATATGAATGATTGGTAATTAAGAAGGTAATAATGCTATTTTGCTTAATTAAAGCAAAGGTTAAATAAATGATAATTGGTAATTCAAATGTACAGAGTTTGAATCATCCACTAAGTCAGGCAGATTTTATGTCTGACTTAGAAAATGGGGAAATTACTCATGTTTATTACATCGAAAATGATAGTCATTTCGTAGTTGAAGAAACAATTAGTAATTCAGATGGTTCTAATTCAATTAACTTTTATGTTTTTGATAGTCTTAATGGAGAGTATATAACTCCAGAACAGAGAATGGTCTCGCATTCGACTAGAGTTTACAGGTATAAGCTTGACTCAGATTTCATGGTAGAGGCGAAAGTATCTGTTGATAAGGATACTGGCGGGGAATTTTTGGAGTATATAGTTAAGGACTCCTTAGGTGATACTAGAGGAAGATTTTGGCTGCCAGGTCTCTACTTCAACTTCTGTTTCGAAACTTCAAGTAAGTTAGTGCAGCAGAGAGCGCTTAAATTATTACAAACTAATCATGAGGAGTTTGAAAGCAATAATGCTTTTTACGAGCGTTATTTTGCTTCAAGTTTCGAAGATAAAAGAAAAATACTAACAAGCTGTTTTCGTCGGTATAACAGGAGTTGTGGCGAAGGTGGATGTGGTGAGCTTTACGCTTTTTTAAATCAAGAAATGTACGACAACCTCAAAGTTGACGAAGATTTTTTACCAGCTTTGAAAGAGATAGCAGCAAATGATATACACAGAGAAGATGAGCAATCAACAGAACAAGTATTTAAAGCAATGTTTTATAATGTTGTGATGTAAGTAAATTTTTTAATTAAAATGCTTTGTATTTATAAAACTACTAGGATAATTTTTTATGTTGGTTGAAATCGCGGTTGCAGATGCTTACGGTGCCGGTTTTGAGTTCGTAGAACAAGAAGTAATCGTAGCCGAAAATAAGCTAATCGATTATCGAGCGCATCAATTATCTGGAATTAAAGGGTGTTACACTGATGATACTCAAATGTCATTGGCACTAGCAGAGCTAATGCTTAAAGACATAGAGTGGACTCAAGAGAATATCGCCGAGGTATTTTATGAATGCTACAAGCGAGACCCTGTTCATGGTTATGCAAAGCGTTTACAAACTGCATTTTCAGAAGCAGAAAATGCAGCCATTTTTGCTCGTATGATCAATTCGGATAGTTTCGGGAATGGCGCTATGATGCGTTCTGTGCCTTTAGGTTATTTTAACAGTGAAGCGGAGGTGATAGATCACGCCACTATTCAGGCAAGCGTAACTCATAATCATCCTATCGCAATTGACGCGTCAGTTTGTATTGCTCTTGCAGCACATGCTGGCTTGTATGGTAAGGTCACCCTTATTGAATTACCTGAATACTTATTATCGCTAGGTTACAAAGTAAATAGTGGTTGGCATGGAAGAGTAAAAGCTATATCTGAAGACACTTTATCAGCGGTGATAAGTAATTTAATGGGTCATAATTGCTATAGCACTTTAATTAGGAATGCAGTTAACTTTGGTGGAGACACTGATAGTGTTGCGGCGATCAGTTGCGGTGTAGCAAGTTGTTATAAAGAAACTAAGAAAACTCTACCGGAACATTTGCTTAAAAACTTTTCAAAACACAGTTACGGTTTAGATTATTTGGCAGATTTAGACTCACAACTTAAAAACAAATACTTAGCTGATATTTGAGAGCTCGACTTAAAATTATAAGTAATTGCTGTTTCAAAAAATAAACCCCACTGAAAAAGTGGGGTTATGATCAATCAGAAATCTGATGAAAAAACCGAGTTCCTAGTTCTAAAATGAACTAATAAAGTCTCGGGTATGCCAATTAATTAAATTTAACATTAAATTCAACTTGTACTTTATGAGTAATCGCAAAGCTTACAGGAGCATTGGTAAGTTCAGTTTCTTTATTGCCACTTGTACTTATTTCACCAACGACTGTAATTGAAAACTCATCAGTGCCGCATGTATCTTTATTTTTACTGGTAATTTAACCGACGTTTGGTTTGGTTCAAAATCGATATGATTTGTATTAAAGTCAATGCAGAATGAAGGGTCTTCAAACGAAATAGCCGAGAAGTTTTCTGATTGTGCTTCCCATTCAATCTTTATATCTTGCCCTTCATTGAGGTTATAAACAAAAGTAGTGTCAGCAATGTCGATAGAGTTTGGTACTTGTGGAATAGAAAGCTCAAAAGAATCTGTCACTTCATTATTTCTTACAAACTCCGCTTGAAGTATATGTTCCTCGTCAGTTTTGATCATGGTTGAAGGCTCACCCTCAACGACACAGCATACAGTTTCAGTTGGTAAAGATTTTACAAAGTTCTTATCTCGATGAACTTGATTATTTAATGTAATGTTAAACTGATCTCCATTATTCAATTTTATCCGCGCACCATCTTTCGAGTATAAGTCTACTGACTTAGGCCTATATCACTCGTTGAGTTTTTTTGGTCACTTACAACGTCTAATGCAACGTTATAAGAGAAGTCGCGGACATCCGTTGAATAGCTATCTTTTGAGTCGCATGCAGAAAGAAGTGCGGTGCTGATGATTAAGAGTGCTTCTTTGTATTTCATTTTTATTATGATTTTGTAATTCTTTGTACCTTTTGTGGTATAGAAAAATTTATACGGGAAAAAGTATTTTATAGTTAGGTTGCATTAAAAGAGGAAATTATTGAGCGCTAGAATTTATAATCCAATTCATGATTTTTTCAGGTGCTTGGGCTTGAGATAGAGTCGATGTATAAGAGCAAAATCTCATGTAGAACACGTTAGCTTAAAATGTACTTTTTACAATAAACCTATTTTTTCTTCGGCAACCACTTTTCCATCGCTGCATCAAAAGCTTTCTCAATTTTATCTTTATCACACTTATAAGGCAGGCCTTGCCAAGTGGTCGGCAGACTTGAATCGATAGAGCGATTGTTTGGGTCCATTTGGTTGTCTTTAAAACAATATGCGCCTTTTTGATAAAGTCTATAGGTTGGTCCTTGATAAACCAGTTTCGGCAAGTCTTTATTTTCACGCGCTTCTTTGTGCTTTTTTGGGGTTGAGATCCGGCCATTGCCAAAACGGTCAACCGATTGAGTTGTGTTATTTGATTGCTGCGTAGAGAAATAGTCATGCTCACCTGAGCGAATGTTATCAAGTGCTTTGAACGGATCTATCCTCGGTTTTTCTAAGTTGTTTTTATTTGTGTCATTCACTTGAATTGCTTCTGCTGCTTGCTGAGTCTCTATCACTTCTGTTTGCACGATAGCGGGTTGTGAAGTGACTTGTGTTTGCTCTGCTACCGCGTTTTCATCGGCTTGTTCGGCTTGTTCGGCTTGTTCGGCTTGTTCGGCTTGTTCGGCTTGTTCGGCTTGTTCGGCTTGTTCGGCTTGTTCAGGCTCTACTTTAGCTTCAACTTCTACTTTGCTTTCAGGTTCTTCTATCACTAGGTAAGTTTTCATCGTAGGCTGTGGTTTTGGTGGAATTGGCAGCACAAATTGTTTGTGTAAGAAATAGATAATAGCAATATGTAAAAATACCGAAACTATCAATGATTTTTGCCAACCTTTTAACACACCAAAGCTCTCCCTAATATAGATACGGGTTTGAACCTATTCGGTTTAATTAGTTCATTTATCAGGTAAAATTTGTCATAAATTAGATAATTATATTTTTAGAAAAAAGATAAATCCAAAACGCAAATGGCAGCGTAAACGTTATTCATTATCATTTAGTTATTAATCTTTTTAAATTGTATATGGAGTGAATGTGAAATTTTCGTTGTCTCTTATCGCGCTTTCTTTGGTTGCTAGTCATGCAATGGCACAAGATGTTCAATTAGATATTGAGAAAATAGAAGTCAGTGGTAAATATTTGGCGTCGGATGTATCTAATTCAGTTAAAACCCCCACACCTATAATTGATGTACCGCAAAGCTTATCAGTATTGACTGCTGAGCAGTTATCTCAACGTGGTATTTCAAACATTGGGCAAATTATTGACTACTTACCGGGTGTAAATACCACACAAGGTGAAGGGCACCGAGATGCCATTGTATTTCGGGGCGTTCGTTCTACTGCTGATTTTTATATCGATGGTCACAGAGATGATGTGCAATATTACCGTTCACTTTACAATATTGAGCAAGTAGAAGTGTTAAGAGGGCCGAATGCACTACTGTTTGGTCGTGGTGGCACGGGCGGTATTTTAAACCGTGTCAGCAAAAAAGCACAGTTGTCAGACAGTTTTGCTGGTTACAATTTGTCTTTAGACAGTTTTGGTGGCA